>DXGF01000008.1 GCA_019114065.1 Candidatus Dorea gallistercoris | reverse complement strand
CCTGGAGCCGTTCCCTGGCCTGGAGCCGTTCTCTGGCCTGGATCTGACAGGTCTCCATTTTCAAAGCCTTTTCCAGTTTTGCGCAAAACACTTTATCCATCCGTCACTCCTCCTTTTCCATCCCGGATTTGATCTGCCTGAGCGCTGAACGCAGCCTGGACTGGACCGTCCGCAGCGGAAGGCCCGTTACCTGGCTGATCTCCCTCAGCTTCAGATCCTGGGCGAATCTCAGATACACAATCTCCCTCAATTCCTCCGAAAGTCCACGGACCAGCTCCTGGAAAACCATCTCCTCCTCTGCCCGGCCAAATCCCGGCTCCCCAACACTCACCGCGCCCACGGCCTCCAGCTCTTCCATCGGCAGCTCTTCCCTGCGCCGTCTCCACAGATCCGCGCAGGTGTTGGCCGCCACCTTATAGAGAAAAGCCCGGAACCTTCCCCTGTGCCGGTAATTTGGGAAATACCTGACCACCTTCAGAAACGTTTCCTGCACCGCGTCCTCCGCCAAGGACCGGTCCGGCGCATGATACAGACAGTACCGCAGGATATCCTCGTAATAAAAATCCGTGAGCTCCTCCCAGCCAGCCGGATCTCCCTCTGCAATTTTCCGTAACCACTCATTTTCACGCGTCAAAATCAAACCTCCCGGGGCGTCCCCCTGCATATATAACGTTTCTAACACAAAAAATGATTCAGGTACAGGGCATTTTTCATTTTGGTACAGGGCAAAACGCAATTCAGGACGTAGCCTTTTGAAAGTTTGCTACGTCCTGAATTGAATTACGTCCTGAATTAAATTAAATCTCCGCGATATCGATCAATGTCAGCTTCTGGATATCTGTATTTTCTAAACTGGTGATCAGCGCCTCTGCGGTGTCGATAGCGGTCAGTACATTGACGCCGGTCTCGATGGCGCTCCTGCGGATGATGAATCCGTCTCTGGCTCGCTCGGCTCCCTGGGGCGGTGTGTCGATGACCAGGTCGATCTTATGTCCCAGGATCAAATCCATCAGGTTTGGTGATTCCTGCTCGATCTTGCTGACGGTGTTGACTTTGACGCCTGCCGCTCTCAGCGCGTCCGCCGTTCCTTTGGTGGCGAAGATCCGGTAGCCGATAGCCGCGAACCTGCGTCCGATCTCTACCGCTTCTGGTTTGTCTTCGTCTCGCACCGTCAGGATCATGTTCTTATATTTGGGCAGCTTGATCCCGGCTCCCAGGAATGCCTTATAGAGGGCCTCATCAAAGGTCCTGGCGATTCCTAAGCACTCGCCGGTGGATTTCATCTCTGGTCCCAGGCTGATATCCGCGTCGTGGATCTTCTCAAAGGAGAACACAGGCATCTTGACCGCAAAGTAATCGGCTTCTTTCTGCAGCCCCGGCGTATACCCCATGTCTCTTAGCTTATATCCCATAATGACTTTGGCCGCCAAGGGCACGATGGGGATTCCGGTAACTTTGCTGATGTAAGGCACCGTCCGGCTGGATCTTGGGTTCACCTCGATCACATATACATCCTCCCCGCACACGATGAACTGGATGTTGATCAGACCGATCACGTGGAGGGACCGGGCCAGCTTCCAGGTATAATCTTCAATGATTTCCTTTGCCTTCTGAGAAATCGTTTTGGCAGGGTACACGGAAATGCTGTCGCCAGAATGGATCCCTGACCGCTCAATATGCTCCATGATCCCCGGGATCACAATATCCTCTCCGTCGCAGACCGCATCTACCTCGATTTCTTTTCCCTGAAGGTATTTATCCACCAGGATCGGGTGGTCCTGGGCGATCTGGTTGATGATCCCGATAAACTCATCGATATCGTGGTCATTGATGGCGATCTGCATCCCCTGGCCGCCCAGCACGTAGGAAGGCCGCACCAGCACCGGATAGCCCAGACGGTTCGCCACCTCTTTGGCTTCCTTGGCCGTATACACGGTTCCCCCGGTGGGACGCGGGATGCCGCATTTCTCCAGGATCTGATCGAACAGCTCCCGGTCCTCCGCGGCGTCTACATTCTCAGCGGAAGTTCCCAGGATCGGCACGCCCATCTTCATCAGAGCTTCTGTCAGCTTGATGGCAGTCTGTCCGCCAAACTGGACCACCGCCCCGTCCGGCTGTTCCAGATCCACAATGCTTTCTACATCTTCCGGCGTCAGAGGCTCGAAATACAGCTTGTCCGCAATGTCAAAGTCGGTGCTCACCGTCTCCGGGTTGTTATTCACGATGATGGTCTCATAGCCCTCTTTGGCAAATGCCCAGGTACAGTGGACGGAACAGAAATCAAACTCGATCCCCTGTCCAATACGGATCGGGCCAGACCCCAGCACCAGCACCTTCTTCCGGTCCCTGGTCTCTTCCACCTCATTTTCGCTTCCGTAGACGGAATAATAGTAAGGCGTCTCCGCCGCAAACTCCGCGGCGCAGGTGTCTACCATCTTGTAGGCCGCCCGTATGCCATACTCCTGGCGCATATCATGGATCTGCCGCTCGGTATTGCCGGTAAGCCTGGCGATCACGCTGTCCGGGAATTCCATCCGCTTAGCTTCTCTTAAGGTTTCCGCGTTTAAAGGACTGTTCTGAAGCTTCTGCTCCATTTCCACCAAAATGGCGATCTTATCGATAAACCACAGGTCGATCTTGGTCACGTCGTGGATCTCTTCATAGGAAATGCCCTGGCGGATGGCCTCCGCGATCTTCCAGATCCGTCGGTCGTCCACCACTGCCAGTTCTTCCAGCAGTTCCTCCCGGTCCAGATGTGAGAAATCATAGGACATCAGACTGTCCACATGCTGTTCCAGGGAACGGATGGCTTTCATCAGGGCTCCTTCAAAATTGTCGCAGATGCTCATCACTTCCCCGGTGGCCTTCATCTGGGTCGTCAGGGTCCGCTTGGCGCTGATGAATTTGTCAAAGGGAAGTCTTGGGATCTTCACCACACAGTAGTCCAGCATGGGCTCAAAGCTGGCGTAAGTTTTTTTCGTCACCGCGTTCTTGATCTCATCCAGGGTATATCCCAGGGCGATCTTAGCCGCCACCTTGGCAATCGGATAGCCGGTAGCCTTGGAGGCCAGGGCGGAGGACCGGCTGACCCGGGGATTTACCTCGATGACGCAGTATTCAAAGGACTCCGGGTTTAACGCGTACTGAACGTTGCAGCCTCCCGTGATATTCAGCTCGCTGATGATATTCAGGGCAGAGGTCCGCAGCATCTGATACTCCTTGTCTCCCAGCGTCTGGGAGGGGGCGACTACAATGCTGTCTCCCGTATGGACCCCCACTGGATCGATATTTTCCATATTGCAGACGGTGATGCAGTTTCCCTTGCTGTCCCGCATCACCTCGTACTCGATCTCTTTCCAGCCGGCGATGCACCGTTCTACCAGCACCTGTCCCACACGGGAAAGCCGCAGGCCGTTTTCCAGGATCTCCATCAGTTCCGGCCGGCTGTGGGCGATCCCGCCGCCGCTTCCTCCCAGGGTATAGGCAGGACGAAGGACCACCGGATAGCCGATCTTCTCCGCGAATCTCACTCCATCTTCCACCGTCTCCACTACCAGAGAAGCCGCGCAGGGCTCTTTGATCTTCTCCATGGTGGTCTTAAATTCCAGACGGTCTTCCGCTTTTCGGATGGTCTCGGCAGTGGTTCCGATCAGCCGCACCTGATTCCGCTTTAAAAATCCATTTTCCTCCAGCTCCATGGCCAGGTTCAAAGCGGCCTGGCCTCCCAGGGTAGGAAGCACGCTGTCCGGCTTCTCCTTTAAGATCAGCTGCTCCACCACTTCCACCGTCAGCGGTTCTATGTACACCCGGTCCGCGATGTCTTTGTCCGTCATGATGGTGGCCGGATTGGAATTCAGGAGCACCACTTCCAGTCCCTCTTCCTTCAAAGAACGGCAGGCCTGAGTCCCCGCATAGTCGAACTCCGCCGCCTGGCCGATGACGATCGGGCCTGAGCCGATCACCAGAACCTTCTTGATCTCTTTATTCTTAGGCATCGCTAAACTCCTTTCATCATATCCATAAACCGGTCAAACAAGTAGCCTGAGTCCTGAGGCCCCGGACAGGCCTCCGGGTGGAACTGTACCGTGAAGATCCGTTTCCCCACATAGGAAATCCCTTCATTTGTCCCGTCATTTACATTGACAAACGCTTCCTGCGCCACGGCCGGATCCAGTGTGGACGCATCCACCGCGTACCCGTGGTTCTGAGAGGAAATGTAGACCCTTCCGCTGCTTAGATCCTTCACCGGATGATTGCCGCCTCTGTGGCCGTATTTCAATTTATAGGTCTTTCCGCCGTTTGCCAGCGCCATCAGCTGATGTCCAAGGCAGATTGCGAAAATAGGGATATTCGTATCGTACAGCTTCTTGATTTCCCGAATGATGGAGACACAGGTTTCCGGATCCCCCGGTCCATTTGACAACATGATTCCGTCCGGCGCGGCGTTGATGATATCTTCGGCCGCCGTGTCCGCGGGATATACCGTCACCTGACAGCCTCTTTGATGTAAAGATCTGATAATATTATTCTTGGCTCCAAAATCCATCAGCGCGACCTTGGGGCCGTTTCCCTCCAGGACGAAAGCTTCCCTGCAGGTCACCTTGGACACCACATCGCCCACCTGATAGGCTCTAAGCTTCGGGAGCACTTCTTCCAGCTCATAATCCTCATTGGTGGTGATCATGCCGTTCATGGTCCCCTTCTCCCGGAGGATCTTGGTCAGCGCCCGGGTATCGATCCCGGCGATGCCCGGCACATCCTGCTTCGCCAAGAAATCCTGGATGCTTCCCTCACAGCGGAAATTGCTGGGCATCCGGGATAATTCCCGGACGATATATCCATCCGGCCAGGCTTTCTTCGATTCCATGTCCGGCGTCACGCCATAATTGCCGATCAGCGGATAGGTCATCACCACCGCTTGTCCGGCGTAAGAAGGGTCTGTGAGCACTTCCAGATACCCTGTCATTGAGGTATTGAACACGATCTCACTGATCACTTCCCTTTGGGAACCTATGCTGGTCCCGGTAAAGACTGTGCCGTCTTCCAAGATAAGAAATGCTTTCATAGGTTTGTCTTTCCTCCCTGATCATATTGACAGATCTGCCGTACATTCCCGCAAAAAAGGCAGTTCGCACAAACACGAAACCGCCCTGCTCCTGGAATCCATCCCGCCGGCAAATCACGCCTGCCTAAATTGTAAAAATTATACTACAAAAAAAACCGGTTTTCAAGATTTTATTTTTACTCCTTATTTCCTCTAGGTACTTTTTAGGCTGCCTTCCTCATACTCCTGAATAATTTTTATAATTTCCCCTCTGCAGCTGGAAATCGCTTTTGCACAATCATCCAAAGATTCTTTATCTATTTCGATGCTGTCATCCCCTGGATACCCGCAGGTAAAATAAAATCCGTCAATGATCTTCATTTTATTTCTAGTTTCTTGTGAAAACTCGATACCCATAGAATCTTTCATATATCTAATCAATCGGTGCAGACTATGGGTCCTCAATATAGATTCTTGAATCCGAGCCTCTTCTCCAGTTTGTAGGGTTTTATATTCCGAAATCACATGCTTCATATATTTTCGCAAATCCCCTGCGCATTTGCCCCCATACTGTTGGCTACAAGGCCGCTGTTATAACTGTCCATAAAATATTTATAATCGTCCTCCGCGAAATCAAAATAAGTTTTTAAGGCCATACTTCAACACCGTCCTTTTTGACATTTTTATAATAAAGCATAGAATTACGTCTCCACTCTGGACCCACAACAAATTTAAGATCAGCTTCGGGATCCTCTATATTATCAGTTGAAGCACTTCCTTTTAACAAGATCATACATTTTTTTATCTCAGGATGGTCTCTGCATGTCTCCGATAGCTGGATGAATATATCCACATCTGAATCCCAGTTTTCCTCTCCTTTTGCACAGCTCCCATATAAGTAGACTTTTTCAATATAAGGAGCGATATCACTTCTGTGAAGCTGATCCAACGCATATTCCAACGCTGCCGCCTGCCGTTTTGACCTAATCTGAAATTTACCTTCTTTCATAACGAATTTCTCCTTTTTGGGAAATAGTAACATTTTCTGACCGGATTTTTATCTATTAATATTATACACTGTTATCATTTCTGAAATCAACAGAACTCAGAAAACATCTTAGATTCTTCCTTTCGCCCCTACCCCACATACCACTTCCACAGCATCTCACCCCAAAAGCAGGACAACATCATCCCGGCGCTAAGAAACGGCCCAAAGGCAGTCTGCCTCTCTTCCTCTCCTTTGCGTCCCACAGTATTTCCCTTCCCTGCCGCCAGGCAGATGCCTTCCACTACTCCCGCCAGAAGGATGCTCATCCCAAAGGCTGTGATCGTCCGCTCCAGCTCTAGGAAGATACCGCCGGCCGCCAGAAGCTTCACGTCCCCGCCGCCGAAGGCGCCGGGCCGGATCAAAAGGATCACCAGGAAAATCCCGGCGCCAAAGACCGCGCCTCCCAGGCTGCCAAACACATGCTCCGCCAGCCCTGCCGCTCCCTGCGCGGTCCCGCCCACAGCGCCAGAGAGCAGGCCGCCGTTTGGCCAAATGCCGGTTATCCAAAGGCCCGCCTTCCACAGCAGTCTCCAGATCCCAAAGCCTGCCAATGCCGCCGTAAGTCTGTCTGGGATCCTGCGCTCCTTTCCATCCTTCCAGGCCGCCACTGTCAGCAGAGCGCAGAACACCGCCCGCAGGATGCTCTCGTAGATCTCATAAATATTGTGCTCCATTCTTTTCTCATTCGTACTGCCAGTAGATCGTGATCTTATTCTGGGCTTCCTCGTCCAGATAGCGGTATCTTACCTCAGCCAGCCCATACCATCTGGCCAGGTTATCCGCCGCCCTTTGGATCAGATCTCCAAAAATCCCCTCTTTGGCCTGTTCGTATACTTGAGAATCTGAAAATTTAAATACGGAGGGATTTCCTCCCTGGGAGATCACTTCATTCATGTCTTTTAAAATCTGTTCCCCGTCATACTCTGTATAGTACATGCCATTTACCACATAGTAATTCCAGTCCATTTTGGTACACTCTGGCAATGTAACGTCAGCATCCGGCGTGTGGGTCCGAAACAATTCCTCATCGCTGCAGCACAGATAATCATAGTTGATATATCCTTGTTCCTGGCTGCCTTCCTCCGACTGGAACACCGGGTCTCCCCAGGTGGTGTCCACGTAATAGTAATCCCCCTCACAGATGACCAGATTCCAGGCGTGGTTCTGGTTTCCCACCGTCTTCCCCGTCACATAGGTGCAGAAGACGCCCAGCCGCTCCAGGAGATACTGGGCCGCTTTGGAATATCCGGCGCACACAGACCTTCGATTGACAAAGACACTGTAGATATTCTGATTATCCGTGGCATTCTCATCATACTCAACGGTATTTACGATCGTTTCATACACATATTGGATCTTCTCATAATCGCCAGCCTTGGCAGAAATACCGGCAAGCCATTCCTCTGCCGCCGCCTCAATCTCCCTCTGTCTGGTTTCCTTTTCCTCCCCGCTGTAGAGATACTCTGGTTCCAGCACCGTATAGTCTTCCCCGCCGGTATAAGCGGTAGCGCTTGCCCTGCCGTCACACCAGAAGATCTCCGGGAAATCTTTCAGCACCAGACTGAATAAAGCGTTGGTCCGGTCCGCGTTCCCAGAGTGTACATAGATCTGCTCCTTCTGTTCCTGGATCCCCTGAAGGATCTCCTGATAAGCGTCTCTTTCTTCCTCGGGAATCTGTCCGTAATAATATTTCTGATCCAGAGCTCCCTCTTCTAATTGGACCTCCTGGTATGGGATTTCCTCTTCCCGCGCCTGGAAAAGCCCAGCCCCTTCTTTCGGTTCTCCTATGATAAGAAACACGGCCGCGCCAAGAAGCAGCACTAAGACCAGTGCCATAAACGCGACTCCCAGACAACCCTTTTTCCGCCTGCGCGCTCTCCGTCTCATACCTGCTCCTTTCGACATACCTGCTCCTTTCGACAATTTTCTTCATTATAAGTCTTCCCTGGAAATTTCTCAATACAGGGAACGGTTTTCTCCTTTTCTCATATCATGACAGTAATAGAGTTTCTTTGAGGTAGTTCTTATGAATGCAGTCAATCCCCTTTCATCCGGTTCTCAGGAAACCGGACAGCTCCAGGTCAGCGTCACATCCCAGGCCACAGCCTATCCGGTCCCGGACGCCACCATCTCGATTTCCTATACCGGAGTCCCTGATAGTATGCTGGAGCAGCTTACCACCGATTCCTCCGGCCAGACAGAAACCATCGACCTGGCCGCTCCCCCTCTGGAATACAGCCTTAACGAAGCCAATGAGCAGCAGCCTTACTCGGAATATACCATTCAGGTGGAGGCTCCAGGCTATGAATCTGTCAGTGTCGCCGGAGCGGAGATCCTTCCTGCCGTCATCGCCCTCCAGAACATTTCCCTGCGGCCCTTGCGGCCCTCCGGCCCGGAGGAGGAAGTCTTTGTCATTCCCGCACATACATTATATGGGTCCTACCCGGCGAAAATACCGGAAAGTGAGATCAAGCCTGTCACAGAGACCGGGGAGATCGTCCTAAGCCGTGTCGTAGTGCCGGAATACATTGTGGTCCATGACGGAAGTCCAAGAGATTCTACCGCCAAAGACTATTATGTAAAATATAAGGATTATATCAAGAATGTGGCCTCCAGCGAGATCTACGCCACCTGGCCCGCTGAGACCATCCGGGCAAATGTGCTGGCGATCATGTCCTTTACCTTAAATCGCGTATATACCGAATGGTACCGGAATATGGGCTATGATTTCACCATTACTTCTTCTACCGCCTTTGATCACAAATGGATTCCGGAACGGAATGTGTACGATACCATTTCCGTCATTGTGGATGAGCTCTTTGCTGCCTATCTGTCCCGGCCAAATGTGCGCCAGCCGATCCTGACCCAATACTGTGACGGCAGACAGGTCCAGTGTCCCGGGTGGATGACTCAGTGGGGCAGCAAGTCCCTGGGAGACCAGGGCTACCGCGCCATCGAGATTCTGCGTTCCTTCTACGGGGAAGATATGTACATCAATACAGCAGAAGCCATCTCCGGCATCCCTGCTTCCTGGCCCGGCTACAATCTGGAGATCGGTTCCACCGGCGACAAAGTCCGCCAGATGCAGGAAGAGATCAATGTGATCCACAAAGGATATCCTGCCATTCCCACCGTCACCCCCGACGGCATCTATGGACCGGCCACCGCCGCCGCTGTAGAGAAGATCCAGTCCCTGTTCGGGCTTCCGGTCACCGGCATCGTAGATTATCGGACCTGGTATAAGATTTCAGAAGTCTATGTGGGTGTCTCCAGGATCGCGGAGTTAGGCTGATCCCGTCAAAACAAAAGCAGGAGGGGCTTTTGCCAGATTCCCTCCTGCTTTCCTTTGGAGCACGCTTCATTGCCCCTAGAAGAATATCCTGCGGATATCATTGTACATGACAAACACCATCAGCGCCATCAGCACCACGATCCCGATGAAATGGACATAGCCTTCCTTTTCCGGCGGCACCCGCTTGCCACGGATGGCCTCCACGATCAGGAAGACCAGCCTGCCTCCATCCAGCGCCGGAAGGGGCAGCAGATTCATGACGCCCAGATTGGCGGACAACAATACGGCCAGGTAAAGAAGCTGGGCCACTACCGCGAAGCCTCCATAGGTCCTGGCCTGCTGGTAACTGTCGTCCACCACATCCACAATGCCCACCGGCCCGGATAACTGATCTACACCCACCTGGCCTGTCACCAGCATCTTCAGAGAATCTATGGTGGTACTGATCCAGAATTTCACCTCATAGACTCCATATTGAAGCGCCGTCAGAGGCGTGGCCTTCTGCACCGGCGCGGAGCCGATCCCAAACCGGTAATACCCCAGTTCTTCATCCAGCTTTGGCGCCAGTGTGACCGTCTTTTCCTCTCCATCGTGAACATACGTAACTTCCGTCTCTTCCCCCTGGTGATACTGATTGTAGAAATTGATCTCCCGGAAGATATTGATCTTCTTATCTCCCATCCGAACAATGGTATCTCCCTCCTGGATCCCCGCCTCCGCCGCCGGATAGCCTTCTTCCACGCTGCCCACCACCGGAGGATCATACCCGGTCATCCACACCACGATCACAGAGCAAATAAAAGCCAGGATGAAATTAAAAATCGGTCCGGCCGCAATGACCGCGATCCTGGCCCATACCGATTTGTTATTAAAATTGTTGGGAGAATCTGTGGCTTCGTCATCCTCCCCCATGGCACAGAATCCGCCGATCGGAAAGATCCGGATGGAATACTGGGTCCCCTTGTATTCTTTGGAAAAGATGGCAGGGCCCATTCCGATCGCGAATTCATCCACATCCACTCCATTTTTCTTCGCCAGCACAAAATGTCCCAGCTCATGGAAAAAAATGATAAAACTAAAGAGCAATATCGCCAATATAATACCCAAGTCCCTGTTTACCTCCTGCTTTCGATCCGTTCATAAGTAGCCGCCTCCGCCTCAAGTATCTCATCCAGATCAGGATCAGGACGATTCTTATGTGCTCTCATACAATCCTCGATGATCTCAATGATCTCCAGGAATTTGATCTCCCTTAGAAGAAATTTCTTGACTGCCAGTTCATTGGCCGCGTTGAATACCGTCGGAAGGGTACCCCCTTTCTGCCCTGCCTCGTAGGCCAGAGCAAGGCCATAGAAGGTGTCCAGATCCGGCTTCTCAAAATCCAGATGACCCAGGCTCCAGAAGTCCAGACGTTCTCCCGGCAGATACCGGCGCCGCGGATAATACAGCGCGTACTGGATCGGCAGCTTCATATCCGGTGTTCCAAGCTGGGCTATGACCGCCCCGTCCACATATTCCACCATGGAATGGATCACGCTCTGGGGCTGGATCACCACCTGGATATGATCCACGTCCACACCAAACAGCCACTTGGCCTCGATCACTTCCAGTCCTTTGTTGACCATGGTAGAAGAGTCAATGGTGATCTTCCGGCCCATGGACCAATTGGGGTGCCGAAGGGCATCCTCTACCGTTACATTCAGAAGCTCTTCCTGGACCTTCCCCCGGAAAGGGCCGCCGGAAGCCGTCAGGAGGATCTTTTTCACCGTCTTCTCCTCATTCCCCCGCAGGGACTGGAAGATGGCGCTGTGCTCGCTGTCCACCGGCAGGATGGATACGCCTTTTTCCTCCGCCAGGGGCATGATGATATGGCCGGCTGTCACCATCGTTTCCTTATTGGCCAGGGCAATATCCTTCCCCGCCTTGACGGCTTCTATCGTGGGCCGAAGGCCGATCATCCCCACGATGGCTGTCACTAGTATCTCTACTTCTTCCAGAACAGATACCTGGATCAGTCCCTCCATGCCGGAAACGATCTCCACCTCAAGATCCGCCGTTCTGATCCGTAGCTCCTTTGCCTTCTCTTCACTCCATACCGCAGCCAGACGCGGGTGGAATTCCCGAATCTGCTGTTCCAGCCGGACAATATTATTTCCCGCCGCAAGGGCGCACACCTGGATATCCTGATTCGCCCGGACCACTTCCAGGGTCTGGGTGCCAATGGAGCCAGTAGAGCCCAATATCGCTATTTTCTTCATAATGTCTCCCTTTTATTCTATGTTGCTTTCCCGCTTCTCATTATCCTACATTCTTTAAAGCGTTCCTCCCAGCGCCGTTGCCAGATAATAAATGACAGGCGCCGTGAAGATCACACTGTCAAACCGGTCTAGGATCCCACCGTGTCCCGGGATCAGCCTGCCATAATCTTTGATATCATGGTTCCGCTTGATGGCAGAGGCTGCCAGATCTCCTACCTGGGAAATGATGCCACCCACGCCGCAGATGACAGCGTAATGCAGTGCGTTCACATCTTCACCGCCCCAATGATTCATGGCCAAGGCAAAAAGCACTCCCAGAAGGGCTGCCCCCAGCACGCCTCCCACGCCGCCTTCCACAGATTTCTTGGGACTTAGCTTGGGCGCCATCTTATGCTTGCCGATCAGCATCCCCACACAGTAGGCGCAGGTGTCACAGCCCCAGGAGCTTAAGAAGATCAGCCATACCACGATGCCGCCCTCCGGCAGCATCCGGGTCTGGTAGATGTAGGACAGCATGACCGCCACATAGAACAGACCGAAAAAGACGGTAACTGCCTGCTCCGCCTGATATTCCGGAAAGGCAAATACATAGATGCCCATGATCAGGATCAGAGACAGGATGAATACCATGGTCATATGCTCCATACTGCCTGTATACAGGACCGCATAATACGCTGCCGCCGCCAGATACCCGGCCATTCCCAGCACTTTCTTCTGCACATCTACTACCTTATAGAGCTCAGACATTCCGATCAGACTTACTACCGCCAGCAGCCCAAATAACAGATTGCCTCCATATCCTACCGTAAGGATCAGCACGATCACCAATATGATCCCGCTCAACAGTCTTGTCTTAAACATCCGGTTCCTCCTTCACTCCCCCGTACCGCCTGTCTCTGGAGTTGTACTGCTCCACTGCCCGGATCAGCTCTGCTTTGTCAAAATCCGGCCATGGCACATCCGTAAAATAGAATTCCGTGTAGGCAAGCTGCCACAGCAGATAGTTTGACAATCTCTGTTCTCCGCTGGTACGGATCAAAAGATCCGGATCCGGGATATCATGGGTATCCAGGTAACTCTCGATCAATGTCTCATCGATCTCCTCTGCCTGGAGCTTCCCAGTCTGACAGTCTTCCGCCATCCTGCGCACCGCCCTGGTGATCTCGTCCCGGCTTCCATAATTGATGGCGATCTGAAAGTTCAGTCCGCCATTCTCCTTGGTGGCCTCCTCAAGCTCAAGGATCCGACCGCGGATATCCGGATCCAGCCGGGAAATATCCCCGATCACCCGGATCTTCATATCATTTTTCGCCGCCGTCTTCAGACAGGTCTTCATATAATTGCGCAGAAGCTTCATCAGCGCGTCTACCTCATCCCTGGGTCTGCTCCAGTTTTCCGTGGAAAACGCGTACACCGTCAGATATTTGATACCCATCCGGTAAGCTTCCTCACAGATCCTCTCCACATTCTTGCTTCCCTGGGCATGACCGTAATTGCGGGGCAGCCCCTTCGCCTTCGCCCACCGGCCATTTCCATCCAAAATGATCGCCACATGCCTAGGCACATTCATAATCTTTCTCCTCCCATGATCGGATAAGGGAAGATTCCTTCCCCTATCCGCCGCAATATCACGGACAGCTCACAGCATAACCGTTGCTGTCCGTTGCCCGTCAAATATCTGCCCGAGCAAGCGCGGCAGCTACTTTCCGGGCGTATCGCACAAAAGACAGACCCCCTTTTCCAAGGGGTCTGTCCACACCTCATCTAATGTCCTTTGGCCTTCATCTATACGGTCATGACCTCTTTTGACTTCGCCTCCACTGCCTTGTCCACCTCTTTGATAAACCGGTCTGTGGTCTTCTGAAGCTCGTCTTCCATATCCTTGATCTCATCCTCAGAAATATCGGATCCCTTCAGCTTCTTTAACATGTCATTGCCGTCTCTGCGGATGTTGCGGACCGCCACCTTGGCCGCCTCACCCTTCTTCTTCACATCCTTCACCAGCTCTTTTCTGCGTTCCTCGGTAAGCTCCGGAAATACCAGCCGCACAGTGGCTCCATCGTTGGTAGGATTGATCCCCAGATCAGAAGTCTGAATCGCTTTCTCGATCACCTTGACCATATTCTTCTCCCAGGGCTGGATCTGGATCATCCGGGCCTCCGGCACTGAAATATTGGCAACCTGCTGGATCGGGGTAGGCGTTCCGTAGTAATCCACCGTGATCTTGTTGAGCACGTTAGGGTTCGCCCTCCCTGCCCGGATCGCCGCCAGTTCGCCATCCAGATTGTTAAGCGTCTTCGTCATCTTCTCTTCGTAAACTTTCAACCGCTCATTCATCGTTATATCCTCCTTATGATACTGTCACTTTCGTTCCAGTAAATGTTCCCGTCATGGTCTCCACAATACTGTTTTCTTCATTTAATCCAAATACCATCATAGGCATCTTGTTCTCCAGGCACATGATAGAAGCTGTCAGATCCACAGCCATCAGCTTCTGATCGATGATCTCCTGGATGGAGATCTCCTTGTACTTCTTCGCGCCAGAATTCACCTTGGGATCACTGTCATAGATCCCATCGATGGCCTTCGCCAGAAGCATAGCGTCTGCCTCGATCTCAATGGCCCGTAGCACCGCTCCCGTGTCTGTGGAAAAATAAGGATGACCTGTCCCACCGGCGAAGAATACCACCCTGCCTTCCTTCAGCGCCTTCACCGCGGCGTCCTTGGAGAAGAGTGTGGTAAACGCCCCACACACAAAGGGAGTGAACACCTCCGTCTCCATCCCCGCGTAACGGAAGATATCGGATACGTAAATACAGTTCATCACTGTAGCCAGCATCCCGATCTGATCTGCCTTGACCCTGTCGATGGTCTCGCTGGTCCTGCCTCTCCAGAAGTTGCCGCCGCCTGTCACAATGGCCACCTGGATCCCTTCATCCACCAGTGTCTTCACCTGGCGGGCGACTCCCATACAGGTTTCTTCGTCAAAGCCTGTCTTCTTCTCACCCGCGAGGGCCTCTCCACTGAGCTTCAATAATACCCTTTTCATTGTATGATACTCCTTACTTCTGTTCTGTCATGCCTTCGCATATTCAGCTAAAGTATACCATAGGAAAAAGAAAAATGGAATACGCTGACTAACATTCCTTCAAAAGCCGCCTGGCCTCCTCCGCGATCGCCAGCCGGCCTCCTCGGCCGATCACAAACTCCAATTTGAGCCTGGCCGCCTGTTTCTCCCCCAGTCCCAGGAAGATCCTGGCCTCCCACATACTGTCCGACACTCTGAAAAGAGTCGCGGAAGCGGATCTTGCATCCATTGCTCGCCGATGAGTCAGAAAACGGAACGCTTTCTCATAATCCCCGTTCCTTACCGCCCGGATCAGGTTATTGCTGGTACGGAGCCGTTCCAGCCGGTCCCTGTCCCGCTTCCTGTTTTTCAACGCGGCCTGGTACATATTCTCAAGCTCCACGGTCTGCTCCCCTTTTCCCAGAAAGAAATATAAGGAGGACAGAATGATATAATAATTGTGCATAATCAAAAATCAACACTCCAAGCAGCAGATAAAACGCGTACACTATGCCAATGACCAGGCTTCCGATCCCCAGCCATTTTCGTTTTCTGTACTGTCCTATGATCTTTCTGCTCTGTTCTTCCAGGATTGTTTCCATCTCTGCTTCCTCCTATTGCCTTCTTTCTCATTTTCCGCCTGCGTAACAGTCATTTCCGTATGCTTCCCAAGGATGTCCGCCATCAGGCTTTTTTAATCCGGCGACAGATGCTGGACAACAACGAAACTCAGCCCGCTGTTTCCCGGCATATGCTGGAGAAACTGCTGAAGCGCCTCCAGACCTCCTGCCGAAGCACCGATCCCTATGATAAAAGGAGACTTTTTCGTGCCGCTTTGATCTTCAATTCCTGATACCTCCTATCTTGCTGCTTACTGAACGCCTGTCAGATATCGATTCTCAAACTCCTGGGCCGACAAAGGTCTTGCGTAATAGAACCCTTGTCCATAAACACATCCCGCTTTCAAGAGCGCTTCCGCCTGCTGAGAAGTCTCGACTCCCTCCGCCACACACTCCATGCCGAAATTCCGACAGATCTGTATGATATTCTGGACCAGCATGATACTGATCTCATTTTCCGGCAGGTCATTGACCAGGCTGCGATCCAGCTTCACCGTATCAAACTTGATATTGCTCAGGATTGACATATTTGCGTAACCGGAACCAAAGTCATCCAGATCAAAACAGATACCACACTGCCTGAAATCCTCCACCACCTCTGCCAGTGTAGCCTTCTCCACATCACCGGCCGTTTCTGTGATCTCCAACTGGATCTGGCCGGAGGGAATATCCGGATAGCGACTCTGGATCGCCAGTATAGAGGCAAGAGAAGTCGGGTTAAATAAGGTGATCCTGGAGATATTGATCGACACTTTGAACAGCGAGATCCCCTTCTGCTTCCATTCGCTGAGCTGCTTTAGCACGCTCTCCAGGATAAAGAGATCCAATTCCCGGATCTCTCCGTTTTGTTCCAGCGCCTCGATAAATCGGCCGGGCTGGACGACCGTGCCCTCCCGGGTCACGCCTCTTGCAAGGGCCTCAGCTCCGACCAGCTTCCCATCCCGCATATCGATCTTAGGCTGGAAGTAAGGAACAAACCGCGTCTTCGTGTGTTCTTGTCCCTCAAGCCGCAGCTCCCCCTCCAGAAAAACAGCCTGAAGAGGATCTTCCTCCACACTATGGCTGCGCATGATCCTCTGCGCCTTCCTTACCAGATTTCTGGCGGAGAAGGCACCTTCCGTCCACACATATCCAAGCCGGAACCTCCGTGGATATCTGCGCTGGATCGCCGCTCTTAACCGGTGGCATCTGCCTGTAAAAACACTCTGGATCGTATTAGGGAAAAGAACAATAAACTCCGTATCCCAGGTACGGAAGACATACGCCTTTCCAAATATACTGCGCAGCGTCTCAGAAATATACAGCAACAGCTTCTTTCCATATTCGAACCCAAAGTTTGTGTTCACCTTGGAAAATTCCGGAATGTCCAGCGCCGCTACTCCCATAGAGCTGTAGGAATCTGAATCCATGGAATAGATCACATCCAGATACGCGTTCAGATTCGGCAGCTTTGTGAGTGCATCCCGCCCTGTTATATGGGCCTGTTCTTCCATTGTACGGAATCTGCTTTCTTCTCCCTGTATATAGGGGAGCAGAGTCCCCAGAAGCGCCGTTTCCTCCAGATGTTCCCGGGGATCTTCCACGCACAGGAACCCTGTAAGCCTCTCCTCCTTCTTCAAAGGGCATACAAGGAAATGCCATTTCCCCTGATGTTCCTGTTCCACAGACAGGATCATCGAACTCTCTGCCATGATCGGCAGGCCCTCTTTCATACACCTGTCCAGAAGCGGGATCTCCTCGATCTTGACACCAGACATCATATTCCGGATACTCGGCCTGTCCTGCTTCGTCCACTCCTGCGTCAGAGTCACTGTCCTGCGGTCCTCTGATAGGACCAGAAGATAGACTCTGGCCGCCTTATAATAGTCTCCGATCCCATGCAGCGCATTTAAGAGTGAGGCTTCCAGTGAGCGGGCGGTCAGCATATCAGTCACGCAGCGGAAGGCGGCGTTCTGCTCTTCCTTTGTCAGCGGACGGTCCATTTTATCTGGCTGAGCCAAGACAGCCTCATCACTGTCTCTGTGAAGGCCGATCCATCCCCAGTCTTCCTCCTCTCCGGGAAATACAGCGGCATCCATCGCCGCGTTTTTCCACATTTCGCACAGATATTCCGCCCTCAGGAGAAGAAGTTCATAATCCACTTTCTCTACCCGCTCGATCACCATGCCAGCCACAAACCGGGCAGCGGATATCTCCGGGATGTCCGCCATTGCCGTCCTGATATAGGCAAACGCGTCCTCGACCCTGCGTTTCCCATCGAGCTTAGAGCCAACAGACGGAAAGAATGCCAGCAGCGTATCTGGACGGTATTGCCCTACGATGCAATCCACTCCCAGAGCCATAGACAGCGCAGTCGCGATAAAACGTCTGACCTTTTGGCATTTTTCTTTCTTTTCATCACAGGGCAGAAAGCTTCCCACGACGCGGATCATTGCCAGAGCGCAGTTTCCACCCGTGCCGCAAGGGGATATGGACTCCACGATCTTTTTGACTGTCTCAGCCG
This sequence comes from Candidatus Dorea gallistercoris, assembly GCA_019114065.1. Classification (GTDB taxonomy): domain Bacteria; phylum Bacillota; class Clostridia; order Lachnospirales; family Lachnospiraceae; genus Massilistercora; species Massilistercora gallistercoris. The sequence goes on along the minus strand of DXGF01000008.1, from coordinate 16,676 downwards.
TATAGATTCCCGTCACAGAGTCCCGGACGATCTCTCCGCCTGCCTGATTCTCCCACTCATGCCTTTTCTCTGTGTCAAAAAAGCACCCGAACACATATATATCCTGAGTTTTTGTATCTCTCACCAGGTTCACCGTGTCCGACATCCAGCGGATATTGCCTCCTTCATCCACCCGCCGGTATTCCCTCGTGGACCAGCGTTCCCCTTCTTCGAATGCTTTCAGGAGCGTCTCTCTGCGAAACCGTCTCTCAAACGCCTTTCCATCCGACCGGCCAAACAACTTCACCCGCTCCATTCCGATGATCTCAGAATAGGTCTTTCCCCAGGTCCAGGCAGTCTGGTCCATTCCATCCGCCCAGAGCTCTTCCATGGAGTCCGCGGTCAGGTTCACTTTTATCCTGGCCAGGAGACTGTGCCGCACCACTTCCGGCAGGATCCGTCTCTGATAAGAATCAGACCCAATCCCTGATACGCTGGGAAGTTTGGCCTGAACTCCCACTGCCTTGACAGGGGCCCCATCTCTGTCATAGACCATACGGTAAGAAAGGGAGACCCATCCATAACAGTTACTGACTCGATCGCGCATAATAAAATTGCTGGTCCCCCCGCTCTTTCCATTCAGGAGATTCTCTGCGAAATCCCGGAAATCCTCCACGGAATCCGGATGGACAAAGCCATTCTGGAGAAAAGCTCCCGGAAAATCCCGGACGATCGTGTCCGGCTGACAACACTGTTCGTCCACATCATAGATATTAAATGTCCTCTTCTCCACATCGACTTCCCACAGTATGTGAGGCATCTGTCGAAAGGCCACACGAAGACGTTCTTTGCTTTCTTTTAATTCCCGCTCCTTTTGGATCAGTTCAGAAATGTCTGTTGATAATTCCAGCATCACAGGATATGCCCGGCCGGGATAGGCCACCTTAGCCACCCGGACATGCCGCCACACCCATTCTGCCCCGTTGCCTCGGATCCTGTGGATATGATCTGAGATTCCGCCTCCCTGTATGCCGTCCCGGAGCGCCTTCTCATAATCCGTCTCATAATCCGGGTGGATCCCGATATCTCTGATGTCACAGGGCAGACGGATATCCTCCGGCTTCTTCCCCAGCATCTCATAAAATCCATGGCTGGCATAGATCACCCTGATCTCCGCCCCGATCTCCAGAAGGCACACTCCTTCATCCAGATATTCCAGGAGTGTATTCAGGGGAATCCCTCCCTCTGGCTTCGAGGCCCTCTCCCTCCGGCTTTTCTCCGCCTCGTCCGTCCACACACAGAAACTGCCCCTCCCATTGTTCCTGGCATCATACAGGGCAGCGGCAGCCTGACCGAATACAGTCTCAAAGGTGACCCCTGTTCCGGTAGCAATATAAATACCCACGCAGGCAGATACACTGACCGGAGGATCTGATCCCGCCTCATACTGAAGCTGGTCGCACAAAAGCGCTGCCTTCTCAAGGATCTCTTCCTCACTGAACCTCCCGCACATAAAAGCGAGAAACTCATCCTCACCGATCTGGCCGACCAGATCCGCCGCCTTAAAGACAGACAACAGAGTCTGGCCCGCACAGTGGACAATGTGTTCCAGACTCTTCTGCCCGAGAATTTTCCCTGCCTCCGCGATATTGTCAAGTTCGATCATGAATGCCGCGCAGACTTCCTCCTCTGACATCTGTTCCAGATACCATGTGATGTGCTCCTGTGCTGTCTCTCCACTCAGGAGCTCCGGCTGCTTGTGTCTGTATTTTGGCTCAGCACTGCGGCCCATTACTCTCCCTTTCCCAGATTCCGGCGACATTCTTTCCTTCATTATCGTATGATCCTCCTGCTGCCATGCAGACCCTTTCCTGCGTTCTCATCCCTGTTTACAGATTTTGAAAAATTCCAAAAAATCTCATTTACACTAGAAATTATAACCCGTCAGCATGTATAATTCCAGAGATATCTGACGGTTCTTTCTCGTTTTCCAGAATTTTTTCTCCATTTTTATTTTCCAGTTCCCGGTAATGCTCTCCCTCCCAGTAATCATCCAGACGCGCCGGCATGTCTTTGACCATCTTTTCCATCCGGGCATTCAGATTGTAAAGCCCCTGCTGCGCGCTCTCGATTTCTTTCATGTACTGTTCGATCTTATATTTGGCGGCCATGAGCTGGATCCCCTTTTCCTCCAGCTGGGCGTTCACTCTGGACGCGATGATACCTTTCTGGCGTTCCTCTTCTTCTCTGGCCTTCGTCTTCGCCTCTTCTACCATAGAAAGAGCCTTCTGCGCCGCCTCCTTCTCGATCAGCTGCGCGTTATGCCGTGCCTCTTCCATGATCCGGATGACTGTTTCATAATCGAACAGTCCATCCCCTTTTTTCTCATTCAGCTTCTCCAACTCCTGGTCCTTCTTCTCTATTTCCGCTTTCAGTTCCTCGATCTCCAGCCGCAGCTTTCCAGAAACGTCTTCTTCCGCGGCTTTCTCTTCCCCGGTTTCTTCCCTGGACTCTTCCTTAGGCTCTTCTTTGGGCTCTTCTTTCGCCTTCTCCTCTTCCCTGACTTTTCCTTCCCGCTCTTTCTCAGCGTTCAGGATCTGCTCGCTGTAGTCCGCTTTCGCCTCGCTTTCCTCCAGTCTGCTCAGAAGCTCCGCCTTCTCCTTCTGGTGCAGGACCTTGATAGAGTCGATCTCATGCTCTACCGTCCTGACATACTCTTCCACGTCCTCCCTGTTATACCCCCCAAACATCGCTGTACGGAACATTTTGTCACTTCCCGCCATTTCCTTATCCTCCTCTGATTTATCTTTTTTCTATCCTTTCATGCTCTGTATAGATGATCTGTATCTGATCCCGCCTTTCGGACTCCATAGCCAGGTACAGGGATACTCGTTTCTGTGGATCTGTGATCCCGATCCCGATCTGGCAGCCTTTCTCCAAGTCTTCTGTAAAGGGAATCTGACTCAACGTTTCTGCCGTTTCCCCCGGCAACAGCTTTGACAGCCTAAGCCCGGTCTCCTCCTGATGTCGAAGGTTTCCATCCCCGTCATAGACATACAGGGTCACCGGCCAATCCCAATATATGGGGGCGATCCCTGTGTTTTCCCAGGTAAGCTCCACCTGCATCTGTCCCGGGCCGTGGGAACGCCGGATCTCCATCCGGGAAATATAATACCGGTACCCCAGTTCCTCCCGGATCAGGTCTGCTCCTTCCGCTTCCTTCTCGCTCCCCTCCGGGCATTTGGGTCCAAGGAATGTCATATGGCTCTCCCGGATCATCTGTCGGGTCTCTAAAAGCCGCTCTCCCAGAAGTTCCCCCATGGGATACGCACTGGTAAACTCGCCGCCGCAGGGGGCGACTTCCCAGAAGTCCTCCATCCCGCGGTACTTAAGCGGCGCGCCTGCCGTCTCAAAGCTGCCGCCTTCCCTGAGCCATCCCAGCCACTCCCGGGTAGCTTCCGGACTTCCGGTCATGTCGTTATACAGTCCCATGCCGCCTTCTGCCGCCATAGTATAATTCCGGCGCATCAGAAGCCTGCCTTCCGGGAAGTATTCCTGATAATCCGCCACGTACTCCTGACAGATCCCCGCGTCAGGCAGAGGCAGAAGTCCCTCGTCTGTGTTGGTGTGCCACTCGCCCCAATGCCCTAAGCTTCCAAGCTCGATATAGGCCACAAACGCATCGCCGCCAAAATAGTCTGCCAGGGCTTCCAGAGCCAGCCGATGCCGTTCCCGGAGATACGCATTGCTATAGTCCGGCGCGTAGCCCTGTCCATAGCTGGTATCATAGAACACCCCGTCGCCGGTCCTGTCATACAGCCAGTCCGGGATATCCATATGGTCTTCCTCCCCGGGAAGGTCACACAGGAACCGTAAGATCCCATGCTTCCCCTCTTCCTTCCACCGGGAGATGTGGTACCTTTCCTCCAGGGCCTCCGTGTCATATTCCCCCGGCTCCGGCTCCCACACCGCCCAGGTCAGACCAATATAGACCAGTCTGGAATCCTCACACTCTCCCACATTCTCCGCTGGCGGCGCGTACCCTGTCAGCGGATTGTCCAAGGGCGCGCTGCTTTCCTGGAAGGTGATCGTCCGTTCCGCCTGATCATGGTGGAGAAACAGGCAGACAGATGCTGCCGCGATCACGGCTGTCAGTCCTAATATGATTATGTGCACAGTCTTCCACCGCCTCTTTTTCATTCTTGCCCCCATCCTATCCGTGGTACTCTCCGTTATACTGGATCAGGGTCACGTCCTTTACTCCTTCCACCGCCCGGATCTGCTCCAGGAATACCGTATTGTCCGTCCGGCACAGAAGCTCCATCGTCAGCTCCGTCGTCTCTCCCCGGATCGTCTTGGACTTCAACTGATGGCGGACCTTATGTAAGATACGGAGGATCTCATCCCCCGCCACGGCCGTGTCGTAATGAGCCACCAGGATGAAGATCGTCCCTTTCTTCCTCCGGTTGTAGAAGATATGCACCACCAGAGTCATGATGATCATGGTCGCCACCGCCAGGATGGAAAGCCCCGCTCCCAGCGTAATCCCCACAGAGATGGACCAGAACAGGTACAGAAGATCCATCGGGTCCTTGATGGCGGTACGGTACCGCACGATCGACAGCGCGCCCACCATACCAAGAGAGATCACGATATTACTGCTGATCGCCAGCGTCAACATACAGCTCAGCACCGTCATCCCTACCAGGGTCACGGCGAAAGAACTGGAAAACACCACGCCTCCAAAGTAAAATCCGTAGATCTTATAGATACAGATCCCCAGGATCACCGCCATGATCATCGCCGTGGCCGCCGTCACCGCAAAATCAGCCGTCAATCCCTGGCCGCTCACAAATGACTCCCACACAGAGTTTTTGAAATAATCTCTTATGCTCATCTATTCTTCCTCCCGTTTATTTTTGAGATCCCGGCCAGGGCATCTGTCCGGTAAAAAGCTTTCTCATAACACAAGGTATATTTAGAAATAGCGGAAAACTGCTGTCCATCCAGAGGGAGCAGCTCCTTGATGATCCCCGGGAGCAGCTGGGTAAACTTCACCTCCAGCACCATCATATCCGGCTCCAGCACCTCCCGCACGGGAAGATCCCGATCAAAGATATCACAGGTAAACATACCTGCCCGCACATTCCGGTCAAACGTCACCCGCACATCCCCTTCCCCACGGATCAAAGGCCTCCGCTCATAATCCACCACTACTTTGGGGCGCTGCAGGTTCACCATACACTCATAATAGAATTCCTGGCACAAAGGATATCTGCTCTTTAACAGGAATCCATAATCTCCCTCCAGGATCTTCTCGTACTCCGAGCGCTCAAGGGGCGCGGAATCCTTATGGATATAGCTTCCCCGCTTCTTCTTCCGCTCCAGCCTGATCCTGGATTCACTGTAGTCATAGATACGGATCCTCCATTTCCTGCGGTCTTCTACTCCCATGATCTTCTCCTCATAGGAAGAATCCCAGTAATCGTCAAAATACAGGCTTCGGATCGTATACTCTCCCCCTCTGGCATAAGGGTCCGCCTCCATGAACGGCTCCAGCCGGCGCCTCAGCAGTTCCCCTTCCCACAGGGATATGTAATATTTCCACTCATTTCGATATAATTCTCGTTTCCGCAGAGTACCTGCCATCTCTACCCATCCTCACTGTATTCAAGGGCGACGGCCCTGCCGTCCTCCTGGATATAGAAACAGAGCGTGCTGTAGCTGACTGTTCCTATTTCTGTCTGATAGTATTCATACGCGTCCTGGCTGATCCCCTCGGGCCCCTGGGACACAACCCTCACAAAATACTGCCCGGGCGCTAAGACTCCGGCCGAATAACGATTCTCCTCCGTCTCTTCCCGCAGGATCAGTTCCGCAAACTCAGGGTCCCTGGCCAGTTCTACCACATAGCTTATGTTCCCTTCCTGGAATCGATAAGCATCCTCCCAGTTCAGGACCGTCTCTCCACCTGTGACGGAAGGCGTCAGGATGTGGAACGGCCAGATTCCCTCCATACTGTCCTGAAAGCCCTCATAGTCAGCCTGGATCTCTGCTGCCATCGTACTTGTCAGACTGTCATATTCCTCCGGCGTCACTCTGGCAAAAGTCTGGTCCGGCAGTTCATACAAATATGCCTTGACCGTCTCCTGATATACCTCAATTTTCTCCTGTACCGCCTCATCCGTTAAATAATTCTTTCGCAGATCTTCCACCGCCGCGCTCAGCGCTTCCCGACAGGAGGTATCTCGAAGGATCCTGCGGAAAAGAACGGGCTCTGCAAATAGAAAGATTCCCTCCTTCCAGGACCTGTCATAAGAGGCGTCCCGCAGGGTTTCATATCCTTCCTCCAGAATACTGTCATTGTCCCAGGAGATGAAATACCACCGGTCCAGCCCCCTTGGGTTGTACAGATAATAATTTCCTTCCAGCGCCTCCTTATTTCCCATCAGGATATGGAACGCCATCCAATAATACAGATTCTCTTTATCGAAATACTGCTCGATCACATCCCGGATATCATTCTCGGTATCATTGACAGCCGCAAGCAGCCGAACCAGCTTCTCATGGTCCTCTGAGCCATCGATCTTAAGATATTGCTCAAATCTGGCTTGATTATACTCCGGGTCTGTCGCCGGAAGGATCGCGTCCTCATGCCTGCCCCAGTCAAAGGAGCGTCCTGCCTGATAAAGCTGCCCTTCTTCATCCAGACCCCGGTTCCGCAGATAGGTCTTGTTGATCTGCTCCACCTGGGTATAAATCCCATAATCCCGGAACAGCCCTTCCTCTCCCTGGGTCTTATCCTTCACATACAGGTGGACGAACCGGGTCCTGGCTCCAAACATCTGAGGAATGTCCTCCATCAGAGAGTAAGCCAGTTTGTTTTTGAAGCGCACCGGGTCTCCCACATGCTTGTTCAGAGAGATTGTTTTCTGCCCCTCCCAGTCGCCTTTGCCGTCTTTGATCTTGATCCGGTAACTCTTCTGCTGCTGGGTGGAGGCTCCCTGCCCCCGAAGTTGCACGGTGGCATTGGCCGCCCGCTCTCCGTAGCCGAATTCCCCCTCGATGGGTCCTTCCTCATCTCCGATCTGCAGGACCGCCTCACAGCGGTAAGGATCAATCCCCTCTGTCTCATAGTATTCCAGCGGATAGCTGTTCACTTCTGTCCAAGTATGGTCCGTTCCATCCTCCTGGTTTCCCTGCCCCACCGTCAGGTACATCGTCACAACCTCCTGATCCTCTCCTTCGTACAGGGTCTTGCGGTCTTCCACCACATAATCCTCCGGCTTCTCCCCTGTCGTCTCATAAGTCTCATCCGCGCTGATCAGATAGCCTCCGTCCGTTCCGCTAAAGCCTCCACATCCTGCCAGCAGCAGGAGCAGCAGACAGGCTCCCAGATAGATCTCTTTTCTCACTCTTCTCATCTGCTATTCCTCCGCCACATAATCTGACACCGTTCCATCCTCATTTACCACAAACGCCTTTGCTCCATAGACTTTTCCGCCTTGGTCTTTCGAGTAATAGTCCAGACAGTCCTGCACATATCCTGATGCGTTCCTGGCCCTGACCCGGATATAATACTGCCCTGGCGCAAGACGGTCAAAAGAGGCTTCCGGCAGGACCAGATCTTCCTCTTGATAAAGGATATTGGTAAACTCATAATCTCTTGCCACAAGAAAGGAATATGTGATCTCCTCGCCGTCCATATCGTAGGCCGCGTCCCACTGCACCTGGATCTTTCCATCCTGGACCCTGGGCGTGCCTACAAAGAAAGGCCAGGGCTTCTCCAGACTCTCCTGATAGTAACCGTAGTTTTCTGCTATCTCCTCTTCCATCGATGATACCAGACGGTCATATTCCTCTGCCGTCACCGGCGCGTATGTCTGATCCGGCGCCCGGTACAGATAGGGTTTCACGACTTCCGCGTAAGCAGCGGCCATGGAAGATATCTTCTCCTCCGTCAGATAATTGGCCCGCAGATCTTCCACCGCCGCGCTCAGCGCATCCCGGTATACTTCCTCCCGGAAGATCCTGGTGAACAGGACGATGTGCAGATACTGGGACAGACCCCGTTCCCAGGACTGCCCATCCGTATATTCTACCAGCCGGTGATAATTCCGGGAGAACGCGGCATCGTTGTCCCAGGAGATAAAATACCACTTCTCTGAATTCTTTGGGCTGTACAGGTAATAATTCCGGGATCCCACATCGTAATTGCCTGTCAGGATCTGGAACGCCATCCAGTAGCACAGATTATCCAGATTGAAATGGGTTTCCACGATCTCTTCAATGGGGATCGCGTAATCGTTGACCTCCCGGATCAATTCCAGAAGGCGGGTATGATCATCGTCCCCTTTGGTCTCCAGATATCCCTCAAACTCCCCTAGGTCATACTCCGGGTCCGTCTTCAGCCTCAGTTCTTCATAGGGCAGCCACTCAAAGAAATTGATCTTATAGAGGAATCCCCGGTCATCCAGGCCATGGGTCTGAAGATAAGTCTTATTGATCTGCTCCACCTGGGTATAGAGCCCATAATCCTCAAAGCCGCCGCTTCCTCCTTCTGTCTCGTCCTTTACATAGAGGTGGACGAACTGCGTCCTGGCGCTTATCATCTGAGGAATTTCTTTCATCAGATCATAGGTCAGCTTGTTCCGAAACCGGAAGGGATCTCCGATGTGCTTATTCAGCGCGATCGTGCGCTGTCCCCTCCATTCTCCCATCCCTTCCTTGATGCGGATCTTATAGTTCTTCTGTTCTCTTCTTGAGGATGTCTGTCCCCGGATCTGCACAGTGGCGTTGGATACGGTCTCTCCATATCCAACTTCCTCCTCCGCCGGGCCGCTTTCGTCTCCCACCTGCAGAAGCGCCTCGCAGTTATACCGGCTCAGGCCATTGTCCGCATAATAGTAAGTATCGTAGGTATTGATCTCCGACCAGGTATGATCTGTGTTGTCGGCGGCGTTTCCCTGGCGCACCGTCAGATACATGGTGACCACAGAGGTCTCTTCATCCTCTGCGTAGACACTTGGCTGGTCTGCCAGCGTCTCCTTTTGCTCCTCTTCTTTCTCCACATAAGTTCCTTTGATACTTTGCGCTTCTTCCAGTGAACCGGTTCCTCCGCTGTCTCCGCATCCCGTCAGAGTCCAGGTGCCGCCCATCAGGATCAGTGTCAACAGAAGCATGGCGCCGCCGGAGGCCATCCGGCGGCTCCCCGCCTTGCGCTTCTCCTCTCTCTCATCCAGATAGTCACACAGTCTGGCGAACAGCCCTTTTTCCTGGCTGGGGACAAAGGACTTCCGGCAGAGCAGAAAATAAGGCAGCCTCTTGGTATACCATTCCAACCGGAACCAGACCACCAGATAGAAGCAGACCCCGCCGGCCAGAAAACCAATGCCAAAAAATTCTATTTCCCTTTCCAGGTTCTGAATGATGGTCGCCGCCACGCTGACCGCGGCGAACACCGCTGTTCCCGCCAGAGCCCCGGCGTAATCTTCGAAATACAGCAAGATCAGCATCATCGAATTGCTGATAGCGTAGATCCCGTATCCCACACACAAGAACCGGTAGATCCCAATGGATGTATCGGTAAATCCGAGGGGAAGCCACTCCAGCACAATACTCCCCAGGACCACGAACAAGATCGTAGATATCAGCTGCTTATGGCCGCTGATGGTCATCTCCTGTTCCAGGATCCCCAGCATCTCTTTCTCTGCCTGCTGGATATCCCGGATCGTCCCCTTATCGTTAAACAGACTGTAATAATTCCGGTATGCCGGATAAAAACGCACCTCCACCGAAGTCACAAAGTTTACCGTAGTGATCAGGATCGAGAAAAAAGCGGCCAGCGCGGGGACATCATGGCTTGGCGCTCCATAGAACAGACCTTCTACCCGCACCCGCAGGGGACCGAAATACATGATCACCAGATGAGCGAACAGTCCGATATTCAGAAGTCCTCCGGACAGCGCCAGAGAACGGTACCGGTCCAGCCACCGCAGGAAGGAGAATCGACTCCCCTCGCTTCTTGGAAAATAGTCCAAAAGCAGTTTAAAGTACCATACCATCATACTCCCATAGGCGGCGATCACACACAGCAGAAGACTCTCCACACTGGCCCATCCTCCTGCCATCAGGATCAGCGCCAGCAGAAATCCGATCAGCAGTGAGGCCGCAAACGCCACCACGATCCCCCGGAAATCCTTCAGCGCCGTCAGATACACCATCTCCATCCACACAACGATCAGGATCAGGGCAAACCATAGGCACAGCACCTGATCCAGGAAGGGCACCCCGGAAAACCACAGGAAAACTCCATAGACAGCCGCCCCCACCACCAACAGGATCGAGCAGCTTCCATACAGGGAGGGCAGCACCTTCTCCGGCTTTTCCTCGTACAGCATGTCTGACACATACCTGGTGGTGACCATGTTGAACCAGCTGGTGCAGGTCAGAGAAGCCAGAAGGCAGTAAGTGATCATACAATTCAAAAGTTCTCTGTCGTGGTCCGACAGGCCGGCCAGATGGGCCGCCAGGCTCATGCCGGCAAGCAGGATCACGCCCAGGATCATAGGTCCGGCGCAGATAAGCCCCGCATAGCCGTAAGCCCTGCACAGAGCAAAAAAGCCCTTTTGATGAAATAATCGTTTTAAGCTGAAACCGATTCCTGCCATCTTCGAAACACCTCTTCATACACCTGCTGATAATTACGTATCATAGCTTCATGCCGATAGAAGTTCTCCACCCGCTTTCTGCCTGTCGCTCCCATCCGACAGCGCTCCTCCGGATAGATGCACATCCTCTCCATGGCGTCACAGAGCGCCTCCCGGTACATAGGAGGCACACAGTAACCGGCCGCCCCCAGGTCATCCCCCTCCATTCCATAGATCAACTCTTTGCAGCAGCCAACATCCGTCACCACACATGGACGTCCGGCGGCAAAGGATTCCAGCACCGCCAGCGGCTGTCCCTCAGAAATGCTGCTGAGCACGGTAAAATCAAATCTCTCCATATATTCCAGTGTATCAACGGTCCCCGGAAAGTAAGCCTCCTCTAATCCAAGCTGCTCTTTCAGCGCATAGCATTCCTTTGCGTATTCTCCATCATCCTCCGGGCCGGCCACATAAAGCCGGACGTTGGACACCCGCTCTTTCAGATCCGCGAACGCGTACAGAAGGGTCTTCACATCTTTGATGGGCGAGATCCGGAGGATCGCTCCGATATCCACATACCCATTCTCTTTTTTCCTTGGAATCCCGGAAAATCTCTCATAATGGATCCCATTGGCCACATACCGGCACTTATCCGGATCACACCCCATCTCGATCTGGATTTTCCGCGCCCGCTCAAACAGGCTGGTGACCATGGATGCCTTCTCATAGGCGCCCCCGGAAAGCATATAGAAAAAACGCACCCATAGCTTTTTAAACTCGGGGAGGACCCATTTGGCCCGGATGATCTCTTCTTCCCTCTCTCTGGTATAGATTCCATGTTCGCTGATCTCATAGGGCACCTGATTCACATAGCTTCCCAGCCTGGCCAGGATCCCACTGTAGCCTGTGGCGACCGCGTGATACAGGTCCGCTTTCGGCACCTGGCCCCCCATAATGTACAACACGGGCAGCAACATAGACCGGACCGTGTGGAAGAAATCAGCGAAGCTGGTATAGGGGTACTCTTCCTGACACAGCTCCGTCAGGATCTTCAGGAAGTCCTCACTCATCAGGAAAGCCACCGGTGAGGTCTTCTTGTCCTGATACATATGGAACAGACATTCCCAGTCCGGGCTCTGGCAGTTGATGAATTCCCGCAGGGCCTGGATCTCTTCTTTCCGAAATCGGTAGTGCTCCCTGATATACTCCATGGACAGAGCTTCATCCAGGAACAGTTCCCGCACCTCTGTCACATTGTCCGGTATCTGGTACTTGAATTTCCCTCTGTCTTTCGCGTTGGCTCCCACCGCCCACACCACAAACTCATGCTGGGGCATTGCCTTGATATACTGATGGACCCAGGTGGAAACTCCACCTGTCACATAAGGGTAACACCCTTCTAATATCATACAGATCTTCATTTCATATCCTTCTCTAACACAATCTTGACTATCGGTTTCTCCGCCTCCAGAAGATACAACCCTTCCTGCAGCCGGGTCAGCGTCCCTCCTTCCACCTCGCCCGGCGTCCCCTCATTGATCCTTACCATCAGCCAGGCCTCCTTCTGGAACCCATCCAGCGTAAGAGTCAGATCTTGGGCCGAAAGCTGACGTTCCACCGTCAGGCTGTCGTAAGTTTGGACAGCGGCGGCAAATTCCGTTCCCGTCAGGCTGCGGATCCCAGGCGCGGCCCCGTACAGCCACTCCACATAGTCTGACAGCCGTCCATACATTTCCTCCCATCCGAGTTCCGCGCCTCTGTCTGCATCCAGGGCATCGTCCGGGTGTTGGAAATGGCTGTTCACAAAATGAAAATTCAATTCTGACAGAGCCACCACCTGCATATAATCATCCAGCAGATATCCGGAGATCACACGGGGCGTCTCGATCACCCCGTCCCCTGCCACCTCGAATTCCTGTTCATAAGGGATCCCATCATAGCTTGGCAGGTAAACGCTGGCGATGGCCCGGACATCCGTCTCCTCTGCCAGCATCCGCCTTCCCTCTTCCGACAGGATGTTGGAAGGCGGTACATAGACCTGGAAGCGCTCTCCCGGAAAGAGTTCCTCGCAAAAGCCTTCCAGCTCTTCTATGGAGGCTTTCATATCTTCATAGCTTTTCCACAATTTGTAGGAATCATATTCTCCTTTATAGTCAAATCCGGGCAGGCACAGTGGCATATGGTTATATCCATGCAGTCCTATCTCCCCGCCCTGGTCCAGGAGCATATTCCCGAAATACCGGAATCTGCGTACATCCTGGTTCCGTTCAAAAGATCCCTCTACCTGGTCTGAATATTCCTCGATCACCATTCCTGTATAGCGGATACCATATGCTTCTCCCAGATTATAAATATCGTTCCACCACACATTGGTATAAAAATCCGAGACACTCATATGATAATCCCGCTCTATGTACTCGCTGTTTCCTCCGGGTACCGGAGATGGGAAGTCATCGATATAGAAAGTGGAGGAATTGATGACCGGATAGGCAAAGACGTCCTGCAGCAGAGCATAAGAGGCGGAATAGAACCCCCTGTAGCCTTTCTCCAGAAATCCCAGATTATCCACCACCACCGTTCCCTCTCCCAGCGTCTTCCGCCAGATCAGAGGCGTGGGATACTCGTCCTGAGATTCCAGATATACCAGACTATCGTCAGACAGCTCCACCGTCAGGGAAGATTCATAAGGATCTGTGATCTGATAATCCTTCTCCTGGCCCCCGATCATAAATTCTCTGGGAAAGTGAAGTCCGGACACCTCCACATAGTGATTCCCAATCTGCTCGATGCCAAGCTGTCCCCCTACGCTCTGGAAGATGCCATTGGCTTCCGGCGGATAAGTCAGCATAAGACCGCCTCCTTCTTCTACCCAGTTCAGCAGATCCAGCAGACTATCCCCCATCTGCCCCAGATCGGTCACCGATAAGACTACCGTCTGGTAGTCTGTCCATACCACTTGGCTGATCTCCTTGTCCCCGCAGATATCGTAGGGCACCCGCATCTGACCAAGGACCGACTCCATCATTTCCCTTCCCAGAGCACCCATATCGTCATCCGACCACACCAGCAGACATTCCGGTTCCAGGATCTCCGCTCCGGAATCTGCCGTCTCCCGCACCCGTTCTTCCGGTGTCATTATCCGTTCCTGCCGCTCATAGCTTACATTCCCCTGAGCCAGACAGAGCGCGGCGGTCAGCATCAGAAATACTCCCAGCACCGTCAGCAGCCGGTGGAATCGCAGTCTTTTTCTATTGTCTGTCCCTGTCCTCTTCAAACCTGTCGTCTGCCCTCTTCTTTCTTCCAGAATCCTGTCATCCTCCGTCCTCTCGGCGTCAAATGGATATTTTTCCGCTGGATCTCCTCTAATACGCCGTCGATACCCCTGCGGTCCCAGACCGCCGAATAGTATTGGAGCATCAGCAGATAGCCTGTTTCACTTCTGTTCCAGTGATCCAGGATCTGCCGGATCTCCCGCTTTGTGGCCGCGTAGGCGCCGGTGTCCAGATCCGCTCTGGCCTTCTCCTCCCGCAGATCCAGTTCCTCTGGATACCGGCGGATCTGTTCTTCCAGAAGGCTGCTGTATATCGTCAGCTTGATCTTCCGCTCATTGCCTTCCGCGATGCCACTTTCCAGATACCGCTTCAGGACGTCAAGATACCGCTCCGTCACTTCCTCGTTCTCCGGGTCTTCCTTCCGCTGTCTCTCCAGTTCCTGAAACTGCAGCTCATACTCTTTCTGTAATTCCGTCAGCGCGGTCACCGCGTAGTGGACCACCTCGGTATCCTCGTTCATGCGGGCTGTCTTGAGCTGTTCCACATAGTCCTCCGGGTCGGCGTAGAGCACCTCCATCATCAACTGCCTCCTGGTGGCCGCATCGTTGATCAGAAGCGCTTCCTCCAGGGGGACTACCCGGTCTTCCACCGCGCTTTCTTCCAAAAGGAGACTCTTGTGTACCGCATCGTTGACTTTCAGCTTTTCAATCCCCACCTCTACCCTGTTTTTCTTATCATCTCTGGCCCGCAACTCCAGAATCACCATTGCCGCAAATCCCCACACAGGGATCAGCCACACGATCGGCATGACTGCCCGGGTACACTTCAGGACCGACATCCTCATCAGTACATACGCGACCACACACAGGATCGCGTGGAGGATCAAAATCATTATGATCAAGGCTATCCCTGCTTTCTATCCAATCTTTTCCACGATCTGATACTTCAACCCTCTGCTCATCAGACGCTCTCCCACGATCCCAAGATTCTCCTGTTTCATCTGTACCAGCAGGAGATAGAGGTTTCCTCCCTGGTCCGCTCCGATCACATCGTTGGCCCGGACCAGACCGGCCAATCTCTCATTTACCCTTGTCTTATCCTGGTCTTCCAGTTTCAGCAACACATAGTCGGCCACGCCTTCCTCCCTCATTTCCTGCTGCACCTCCACAACCCGGGTCAGCCTGGAAGGATACACAATATTCGTATTCGGATAATAGAATTCTGTCCGGGCAAGTTCCTCATACTCCAGGGCCCGCAGGAAGGATGTCTGCATCAGCCCGCACAGGATCTGGAAGATATTGACATAATTCATCCCATACTGTTCCACCTTGACTTTCCAGATCGTGACCAGAAGAGCCGGCTGTCCGCCCCGGAAGATCCCGCAGGCATACATCGGTTCTCCCTCATCCATCTGGATATTCCTCCATACATCCCCCTGCTTTACCGCCGCGAACATCCGCTCATGGTCTTCCAGGCAGATGGACTTCATCAGAGTTGTGACCAGACTGTTGGAACACACCGACAGCCTGCCATATTTCTGCCAGGAATCCAGGGTATAGATGGCAATGGTATGGTTTTCCAGGATATCTTCTAAAACTTTCAGCCCGGACAAAAAGATGCTCTCCGGCAGCTCCCCATCCAGCTTCTGCACCGCGTCAAAGATTTTCCCAAAGCTGTCCTTGAATCCCAGGATCTGCTTCTTATACTCCTCCTTATTGCGGACCGCTCCCCGATAGATATCATTCAAGAACAGATATTTCTCCCGCAGGAGCTCATACTCCTGCCTGAGAAAGACAAGGGCGTCTGATTTCTTGTCAGAGAGATACCCTGTGATCGATCCCGCGGTCAGATAGACAGCAAAGGGGATCCAGTTCTCAATATTATAGAACAGCACGGTTCCATTTACCCCGATCCGCAGATATTGATATGCCAACGCAAAACATTCCAGCACCGCCGCCGCAAGTCCGCTGCGCATCCCATGCATCGTGCCTATGATCACAATATAGAAGAGGCGGACATCTACGAAACGAAAATATACGTTCTCAGAGGTGTACTGGCTAAGGAATTCCGCCAGAAGAAACAAAAAGACCAGCTCTGCGCACAGAAATACCCCTTTGCCGTATCTGGCGATGAAGTCCCACGCCCGCTCCCAGATCCCGGGCCGTCGTCCGATCACTTCCCGTACAAAGGCTCTGTAATAAGCGCCTATATGCTCCATGGCATTCTCTTGGGGTACAAATCCATACTGCCGCCTTAACTTGGACGGATATTCGGAAATATCAACGACATAGGGGTTGTTTTCATAAGAAACACGGAATTCCGGGCTCACCAGATGGAGCATGGCCTCCAGATCACCATAGGTGTAACAGCTCCCTCCGGTCACAAAGTAAGTCCCGTTCTGATCTTCTGTCTCCAGATGGATCTGTATCATCAGATCCGCCAGGTCATGGAAGGTAAGGAAGCTCAGCGGATCTTCCCGCCGATAAGGAAAGACAGCAGGCCGCCTCTCATAGATCGCGTGGAAGATCCCGCCCAGGAAATTCTGGTCGTTGATATGGTCCGCCAGATAAGGAAGCTGCAGGACCACCGTGCAGATATCCGTCTTCCGGGCAAAGTAACCGCACAGTTCCTCCATCTGGCCAGCCCGGAAGCTCCGTCTGGTATGATATTCTTTCTCCGGCCGCTCCCCGCTCTTCCCGTAACACATGGTATAATTCTGGCTGTCAATGGTAGAAAACACCACCAGCTTCTCAGCCCTGGACTTCTCGCACTGGGC
>DXGF01000044.1 GCA_019114065.1 Candidatus Dorea gallistercoris | reverse complement strand
TACAGCCACAGTGGCGGCAGCGGTGGCGTCCTGCGGCGTGGCCATCGGTCTGGCATTGCAGGGAAGCCTTTCCAATTTCGCCGGGGGAGTGCTGATCCTGATTCTGAAGCCCTTCGAGGTAGGAGACTATATCATCGAAGATACCAATAAAAACGAAGGGACCGTCAAGGAAATCCAGATCTTCTATACGAAACTGAGCACCATTGACAATAAGACGATCGTGATCCCCAATGGGATCCTGACCAATAACAGCCTGACCAACGCCACAGCAAAAGAAGAACGCAGGCTGGATCTGAAGGTAGACATTTCCTACGAGGCAGACTTAAAAGTGGCCAAGAGCCTGATCGAGCGTTTGCTGCAGGAAGATCCCTGCATCCTGAAAGACGAAGACATCAACGTGTTCGTAGACAGCCTGGGAGAAAGCTCCGTAGTCCTGGGGGCGCGGGCCTGGGTGAAAAACGAAGAATTCTGGCCCACCCGATGGCGGCTGCTGGAGAAGATCAAGCTGACCTTCGATGAAAAGGGGATTGAAATCCCATACCAACAGGTGGTGGTGCATATGGGGACGTAGTAAAATGCAAAAGGGCTACGTCCCCAATTGCGTTTTGCCCTGTACCCAAATGAAAAAAGAAACGGGATTCCGCATATCTGGAATCCCGTTTCTTTTTGAATAAGCTGGAAATCGGACTTGAACCGACGACCCCTTCATTACGAGTGAAGTGCTCTACCGACTGAGCTATTCCAGCGTGTACAGTTATATGCCTTTTGTCAGACCACAAAATATATTATATCGGATTTCTGGAGATTTGCAAGAACTTTTTTATGAAAAAGGGCGAAAAACTCTGCAATCAAGCTTTTCACCCTTCTCATACTATATTCTCATCTTATTACAGGAGCAGCTTATTCCAGAAGCATCTTACCCTATACGCCGGAGCTGCTCTTGATCTTAAACTGTCCGATCTCGGAGCGGATATTTTCCGCATCGCCAAGAAGCTGCTGTGTAGCAGCGGTTGTCTCCTCGCTGGAAGCGGCGTTTTCTGTCACAACAGAAGAGATTCGGGTGATCTCATCGTCGATCTTCCCGATGTGTTCCTGCTGATCCTGGGAGGCTGTGGCGATTTCCCTCATCGTCTGAGTAATCCGGGCTGATTTGGAAACAATCTCATCGAACGTCTGATTCGCCTCATTGGCCAGTTTATTTCCCTGCGCGGACTTTTGGATCATCGTTTCGATGATATGTCTGCTCTGTTCGGCGGCCTCAGCGGATTTCGCGGCCAGATTCCTTACTTCATCCGCCACGACGGCAAATCCCTTTCCGGCGCTCCCTGCCCTGGCTGCCTCTACCGCCGCGTTAAGCGCCAGGATATTGGTCTGGAAAGCGATATCGTCGATCGATTTCATGACAGCGGCAACCTGCTCCGAAGAGGTGTTGATGTCGCTGACCGCATCTCCCAGAGTTGTCATATGTTCCCTTCCGCCCTGCACCGACTGCTCCATACTGGCGATCTCCTCAAACGCGTGCTTGGAACGATCCGCGTTCTGGATTGCCAGGTTATTTGCTTCTTTTGCGTAGTTGGAAAGAACTTCCACGGCAGAGGCCTGTGTGCTGCAGCTGTCAGCCAGAGCCTGACTGGCTGTGGATATGTTTGCCGCCTCACTTGCCACGGACTCTGATATCTGAGAGAGACGGGAGAAAGCATTATTATTCTGGCGCACAAGATAACTGAGGCTCTTGCCAAGCCGGTCTCCCTCTGAACGCACTTTGGAAGAGACAGTCAGATCCCCGTCGGCGATCTGCTCGATCGTATCCGAATTCTCCCTTGTGGCGTCCACCATTACCTGGAAGGATTCCATCATCCGGTTGATCTCGGTCGTGCTGCCCATGGAAAGTTCTTCCTTTTTCACGTTCAGGTTATCGATACCGGTGGATATCTCATCCAGCCAATCCGACATCTTCAAGATTGGCTCGGATATTTTTCTCGAAAGCCGGCGGCCTACCAGAAGCGAAGCGGCAACCGCGCCGATGCCTGCCAGGATCAGTAACACCTGTGTGATGAGCGCGATAGTGCTGGCCCTTTCCTTCGTGTCCTCCGCTATTTCCTGCAGACGGCTGCTGATCCCATCCAGCCCTTCGCCGATGGTCACGACCTTGGGTTTGAACTCCTCTGTGTAACGTTCGTATGCGGCCTCCTTGTCACGAAGGCCCAACTGCGTAAGTTCAGCGGCCTGCAGATGGATATCCTCATGAGGATCGATGATCCCGCTTAAGCTTTCGGCAATCTCTGGATCACTCATCAGTTCAGCGCCATCACCGTTGATCCACTGACCCAGAGCGCAGGTCTCAGGATCAAGACTGCCCTCAAAGTCCGCGCCGGTCGTGATCGAATCACTGAGCTGTTCCAGCCATTTGTAGTGAGCCGCGATAACAGACTGGGCTTCCTGCTGCTGGTCCTGATATGTAGCGACGTCTTCATACTCCCGCCGTATCTCCGCCATCATTAAGATAGAAATGACGACCAGAAGAAGTACGATGCCGGAAAACAGGAAATACCCTTTGAATATCTGGCTTTGGATCGTCTTTTCTCCACTGTCCTTATGTTTTTCTTTCTGTAATCTGTGTTTACCCGTTCCCCCTGCTGCTATTTGAAACACACCCTTTCCTTTGACTGCCGTACAGTCAGCGTTCAGATCACCACCATACCATATGGCTTATTCTCTGACCTTTCGACATTTTCACAATATTCTACCCATATTTTACCTTTTTTTGCGCAGATTTGTCAAGGAAAGCGAAAGAGCTGCTTAGATGAAATGATTTTAGGAAGACCTCTGAGTTGCCAGATCCAGGCAGTTATAGAGTATGTAGCCAGGAGGTGCAGAACCGCATCTCCTGAGAGTGTTTCAGATTATGTGGCGTTTCCCGCAGAATCAGAAATGTCTGGCGCACCATTTTTCCAGCAGATTGATCACCGCGTACAGCGCCATTGCCATGAAGCATAGGAGGACGATGGACATCAGAAGCCAATCCATCTTGAACACCTGGCTGGAATAGATGATAAGGTATCCGAGACCGTTCCTGGCAGCCAGGAATTCCCCGATGATCACGCCCACCAGGCAGAGGCCGATGTTGACCTTCATATTGCTGATGATGGCGGGGATCGAGCTGGGGAGCACCACCTTGGTCAGAGCCTGCAGCCGGGTGCCCTGGAAGGTATAGATCAGCTTGATCTTCCCTGGGTCCACGGTGGTGAAGCTGGTGTACAGATTTAAGATGCTGCCGAAGATCGCCACCGACATGCCGGCTACGATGATGGTGGTCCGGTTGGCGCCCAGCCACACGATGAGCAGAGGCGCCAGAGCGGATTTGGGCAGGCTGTTTAAGACTACCAGGTAAGGGTCCAGGATCTTGGAGAGTTTCCTGGAAAACCACAGGAGCACCGCCGCTAGGATGCTAATGGCAATGACCAGCAGAAAACTCAGGATCGTCTCATATAAAGTAACGCCGATGTGGAGAAAGATGCTCTGATCCAGCACCATTTCCCAGAAGCATAGGGCAATGTTGGAGGGACTGCTGAAGATGAAGGAATCAATGATTCCTACATTGGCGGTAAACTCCCAGATAAAGAGGAAGCTGAGGAAGATCAAAATCCGGGAGAACCGTATGATGCGCAGTCCTCTCCGGTAGGCGGTCAGATACTGCTTCTGGCCGTTTGACAGTTCGCTCATTGGTTGTTCAACTCCTTCCAGATTAGATTGAAATACGTTTTAAACTCCGGGGCGCCCCGACGGTTCATAGGTGTATCCTGGGCGAGATCGAAGATAAGTGGAATAGTCTGCCTGATAGAAGCGGGGCGTCCGGAGAGGACGATGACCCGGTCTGCCAGAGAGATGGCCTCGGAGAGATCGTGGGTCACCAGGAGGGCGGCCTTGTTCTCCTGCCGGATGATCTGGCCGATGTCGTCCCCCACATTGAGCCTTGTCTGATAATCCAGAGAGGAGAAAGGCTCATCCAGGAGCAGGATATCCGGTTCCAGCACCAGAGTCCGGATCAGGGCGGCCCTCTGGCGCATCCCCCCGGACAGCTCGGAGGGCCGGCTTGAGGCGAACTGTTTCAGGCCGTAGACATCCAAAAGTTCCTCTGCCTTCTCCCGGGTACGGGCAGTCAGCATATGCTGGACCTCCAGACCCAGGATCACGTTGTTGTAGATCGTCCGCCACTCAAACAGCTCATCATGCTGCAGCATATAGCCCACATTGGTGGTGCTCTCTCTTAAGTACTTTCCATTGATCTTGATCAGCCCCCGTTCCGGCACGAGCAGTCCGGCGATGATGGACAGAAGCGTAGATTTTCCGCAGCCGGAAGGACCTACGATGGCCACAAACTCTCCCTCTCCCAGGGCAAAAGAAATGTCGGTGAGGGTGGGAGTCTCCCCGTCCAGGGTATGATAGGCATAGTAAATATGTTTTAATTCCAGAACTCGTTCCATGGCAACCTCCAGTGACGACTATATCTTATTTTATGTGAGAATCGCAAGAAGGTGTGGGCTGCGGCAAAATAAGTACGCCGCCCGGCTGTAAGTCCGGGAGAAATCCCTTGTCAGAACCGGCGGGAGAAGTTATAATTTCAAGAAGAGGTTTTGCGCGAGAAGGAGAAAGGGTTTCATGAATTACCAAAAAGAGCTGGATAAGCTGCTGGAACGTCTGGCGGAGGAAGGCCGTGTGCCAAAACTTTTGCTCCACAGCTGTTGCGCGCCCTGCAGCAGTTATGTGCTGGAATACCTGAGCAAAAGCTTTGCGATCACGGTATTTTATTACAACCCGAACATTTATCCGGAGAGTGAGTACACGAAGCGGATCTGGGAGCAGCAGGAGCTGATCAGCCAGATGCCGTTTGCCCACCCGGTGTCATTTCTGGCAGGCCCGTATGACTCGGAGCGGTTCTATGAGATGGCAAAGGGACTGGAGCATGTGAAAGAGGGCGGGGAACGCTGCCTCAAATGCTATGAGCTGCGGCTTGAGGAGGCGGCGAAGGTGGCAGAGAAGACAGAGGCCGACTATTTTACCTCCACCCTCAGCATCAGCCCCTTAAAAAACGCGGACCGTCTGAACGAGATCGGCGCCAGGGTAGGAGAGAAATACGGGGTAGAGTACCTGCCCTCTGATTTCAAGAAGAAAAACGGTTACAAGCGGTCCATCGAACTCTCCAGAGAATATGACCTGTACCGGCAGGATTACTGCGGATGCGAATTCTCTATGAGGTCCCGGTAAGGCTTGTCATTGACTTTGAGGCAGAATATGATAAAATCGATTACAGTATCTTTAAATGAATCTTATATAGGAAGGAAGAAATACTATGGCACAATTGTGGGGCGGGCGTTTTACCAAGGAGACGGATCAGCTGGTCTATCAGTTCAATGCGTCGATCTCCTTTGACAAACGGTTTTACCGACAGGATATCAAGGGCAGCATCGCCCATGTGACGATGCTGGAGAAGCAGGGGATCCTGACGGAGGAAGAGAAGAAAACGATCACCGGCGGTCTGGAAGGCATCCTGGCGGACGTGGAGGCTGGAAAGCTTGCGATCACCGATGAATATGAAGATATCCACAGTTTCGTGGAGGCGACGCTGATCCAGCGTGTGGGAGAGCCGGGCAAGAAGCTGCACACCGGAAGGAGCCGCAATGACCAGGTGGCGCTGGACATGAAGCTGTATACCAGAGAAGAGGTGAGCTGTCTGGACGGTCTCGTGGGAGAGCTT
>DXGF01000007.1 GCA_019114065.1 Candidatus Dorea gallistercoris | reverse complement strand
AGCCTTTCCAGGGCCACGGGAACACTTTCAGGGGGAGAGGCCCAGAGAATCCGGCTGGCTACGCAGATTGGATCAGGGCTGGTAGGGGTAGCCTACATTTTGGATGAACCCAGCATCGGCCTGCATCAGAGAGACAATGACAAGCTTCTGCGAACGCTGAATAATTTAAAGGATTTGGGGAATACCTTAATTGTAGTAGAGCATGATGAGGATACGATGCGGGCGGCGGATTACGTTCTGGATATTGGCCCTGGAGCGGGAGAGCATGGGGGAGAAGTCGTGGCCTTCGGCACGGCGGAAGAACTGATGGAAAATGAACGTTCCGTAACGGGAGCTTATCTCAGCGGCAGGCTTTGTATTCCAGTACCGGCTATCAGGAGAAAACCTGCGGGATGGCTGGAGGTCCGGGGAGCTGCGGAAAACAATTTGAAAAAAATCAACGTCAAATTCCCTCTGGGAGTCATGACCTGTGTTACAGGAGTTTCAGGATCCGGAAAGAGTTCTCTGGTAAACGAGATCCTCTACAAACGGCTGGCCAGGGATCTAAACCGTGCCCGGACCATTCCGGGAAAGCATACGGATATTCTGGGAATGGAACAGTTGGACAAAGTGATTGATATTGACCAATCGCCCATTGGAAGGACGCCCCGTTCCAACCCGGCTACCTACACGGGAGTCTTTGACCAGATCCGGGATCTTTTTGCGGCGACGGCGGATGCGAAGGCCAGAGGCTACAAAAAAGGCAGGTTCAGTTTCAATGTAAAGGGCGGCAGGTGCGAGGCATGCTGCGGAGACGGAATTTTGAAAATAGAGATGCATTTTCTTCCCGATGTCTATGTGCCCTGCGAGGTCTGCCATGGAAAACGGTATAACCGGGAGACTCTGGAAGTGAAATATAAAGGGAAGAGCATTTATGATGTTCTGGATATGACCGTGGAAGAAGCGCTGAAGTTTTTTGATCATATTCCTTCCATAAAGCGAAAGATTGAGACTCTTTACGATGTGGGACTTTCCTATATCAAGCTGGGACAGCCCTCCACCACTTTGTCCGGGGGAGAGGCACAGCGTATAAAGCTGGCGGCGGAGCTGAGCAAGAGAAGCACGGGCAAAACCATATATATTTTGGATGAGCCGACCACGGGACTGCACTTCGCCGATGTACACAAGCTGATCGAGATTCTCCACAGGCTTGCTGAGGGCGGCAATACAGTAGTAGTGATCGAGCACAATCTGGACGTGATCAAGACTGCCGACTATATTATAGATATCGGCCCGGAGGGCGGAGACGGAGGCGGAAGAGTCATTGCCCAGGGAACGCCGGAGGAAGTAGCCCAAAACCCCGATTCTTACACGGGAATCTATGTGGCAAAATATCTGTCTGAGAAAAAATAACTTCATCTGAGATGTGCCACCGGGATTCTTGAATTACAAAACGTACATGCCTGCTGCGCAGGCACCGCCGCACATAAAAGCCATGGATCGCTCCGCACTGATAGGAAGCTGGGCTTTCTATGACATGAGAAAAAGTCTGACGCAAGTCAGACTTTTTCAGGAAAGAGAAAAATTTGGGTTGAAAAATGTTTTGCCCCGTATGGAATTTATCCATACAAGTAAATGTTTGAGGGAGTACTTGGCAGCGTGTGGGGGCTGCCAAGTGTGAGTTATGAAATATATTAGCTCTTCGCTAATATGGTTACAGTATAATGGCAAAATGTGTTTAAAGTATGTCTAGTTTCTAAAAAAAGAGGAAAAATAATTAAGAAAACAGTGTCTCCCAAGGCTTTATGAAAAAAAGATAAATAAGGGAAAAAGAATTCCCTTTTTGGGAATATCTGTATTATAATGAAAAAGAACGGGATGACGAAAGGGGTAAAGAATATGGCAGCTACAGATATAGGAATTGATCTTGGAACCGCCAGTATTTTAGTATATGTAAGAGGCAAGGGCGTTGTGCTCAAAGAGCCCTCGGTGGTGGCTTATGACAGGGACACGAACCGGATTAAAGCTATAGGGGAAGAGGCACGCCTGATGCTGGGAAGGACGCCGGGAAACATTGTGGCGGTGCGTCCCATGCGAAAGGGCGTGATTTCTGATTATACCGTAACAGAACAGATGCTCAAATATTTTATTCAGAAGGCGATCGGCAAAATGTCGTTCAGAAAGCCCAGGGTCAGCATCTGTGTTCCCAGCAGCGTAACAGAGGTGGAGAAAAAAGCCGTGGAGGACGCCACCTACCAGGCGGGGGCCAGAGAGGTTCATATTATAGAGGAGCCCATAGCGGCAGCGATTGGAGCGGGCATTGATATTTCCCGCCCTTGTGGAAATATGATTGTGGACATCGGAGGCGGCACCTGCGATGTGGCGGTGATTTCTCTGGATGGAATTGTGGTAAGCTCATCGATCAAAGTGGCGGGAGACGATTTTGACGATGCCATTGTGAAATATGTCCGAAAGAAATACGGGCTGATGATTGGAGAGCAGACGGCAGAGGAAATCAAAATTACCATCGGAACGGCTTTCGAGAA
>DXGF01000043.1 GCA_019114065.1 Candidatus Dorea gallistercoris | reverse complement strand
GCGCGATCAGGGGTTCGAACCCTGGACACCCTGATTAAGAGTCAGGTGCTCTGCCAGCTGAGCTAATCGCGCATCTTCTATTGTTGTCTGTGTCTCGTTTGTCTCAACGCAAAAGCTATTATATAACAGATTTCCGGGCATTGCAAGTGTTTTTTCTAATTTTCTGGTTTTTTCAGCCCGTTTCTTTTCCACGTCAGAAGAAGGCGTGTCCGCGAGGGAAACACGCCTTCCTCGCCCCCCTTTATAACTTTTCAATAATACCGTCTGCCATCGCTTCTAGGATTACGCAGCATGAGGTCGCTCCCGCGTCCAGCACGCCTCTGGAACGCTCGCCCAGCCGGCTGGAGCGTCCGAATTTGGCCACCATGTCTTTGGTGGAATCTCTTCCCGCCCGGGCCGCTTCTTTCATATTTTCAAGAGCCTCCTTGAAGTCCGCCCCGTCAGCCTGCGCCTTTTTCAGAGCGTCTACAGAAGGTGACAGCGTATCTACCAGTGTCTTGTCTCCCACCTGTGCCTCTACGATCTCGCACAGTCCCTTTAATCCGGCTTCCAGCATTGCCGCCAGCTCTTCTGTCCCAATCTCCTCGTAGTCCTCTCCCGCATCTGCCATCTCCATAAAAATGGTTCCGTAGATCGGCCCCATGGAACCGCCGATCTCATTGAACAGAATGGTTCCCAGTTCATTTAATCCATCGGAAAATCCAATCTCCTCCTCCGCGATGCGGTCCCCGAACATGGTAAATCCTTTATTCATATTCATTCCATGATCCCCGTCGCCGATCAGGCCGTCCACATCTCCAAGATAGGTTTTATTCTCCTGGATTGCTGTAACCATTTTCAGAAGAACAGATTTTCCTTCTGCATTTTTAAATGTTCCCATTCTCATTTCCTCCTACCGCTGCTTCAGTCCCATTGTATAGCAGTCCATATCGATCAGTTCTTTTAATTCATCATCCAGTTTCATAACGGTCAGTGTGGCTCCCATCATCTCCAAAGATGTGAAGTAGTTTCCTACATAAGACCGGTGGATCTTGATCTTCTTCTCACCCAGGATCTTCTCGATCTCATTGTAAAGAACATAAAGCTCCATCACCGGAGTTGCTCCAAGTCCGGATACCAGGACAACCACTTCGTCGCCTTCTTCAAAAGGATAATCCGGAAGAACGATATCGGTCATTCTCTTGGCCATCTTATCCGCCGTCTCCAGCTCGCATACTTCGATTCCCGGTTCGCCGTGATGGCCGATGCCTACTTCCATGGTCCCCTCTTTGATCTCAAAATTAGGATGGCCCACCGCCGGAAGGGTACACGGAGTAAGGCCGATGCCAACGCTCCTTGTATTATCGATAGCTTTCTGCGCCGCCTCGATCACTTCGTCCAGGCTTCCGCCCTTAGCTGCCTTCGCGCCGCCGCACTTCCACATCAGGATCTCGCCGGCAACACCTCTTCTTTTTTCCCTCTGGGTCTTGGGCGCCGAAGCGACGTCGTCATTGGCTACTACCGTCTTGACTGTCAGTCCTTCTTTCTTTGCCATGCGGGCAGCCATTTTTACATTCATATTGTCCCCGGAGTAATTGCCATAAAGGCAGGCAACTCCGGCTCCTCCGTCCGCCGCCCGGAACGCGTCCAGGAACGCCGCCGCTGTCGGGGAGGAACAGATTTCTCCTACGGCTGCGGCATCACACATCTTGTCTCCCACATAGCCGATAAATGCCGGCTTATGACCGCTTCCGCCTCCGGTCACAACACCTACCTTGCCGGAAATCGGAGTTTCTTTTGCAGCGATCACTCTGGGATGGGAGGTGGTTTTTACAATATCGCCGTGGGTCTTTACAAAACCTTCCAGCATTTCATCGACAATATTATCCGGATTATTTAATATTCTCTGCATAATGTTCTCCTTTTCCTGCTTTCCTATTTGATTGTATAGCCACCGTCGATCAGAAGGTTATGGCCTGTAACCATTGCCGCAGCCTTGCTGCACAGGAACGCGATCACTGCAGAGATTTCTTCCGGCTCAGCAAACCGTTCGCTGGGCATTTCCTTCTTGAACGCATCTCCCACTGGGCCGTCCCATGCTTTATGGCCCAATGCGGTAAGCACTACAGTGGGCGCCACTGCATTGACGCGGATTCCGTATTTGCCCCACTCCATCGCCATTACTTTTGTCATGGCGATGATTCCGCCTTTGGCCGCACAGTATGCCACATGTTTGTCAAGGGCGATCACGCCGGCCTGGGAAGCAATGTTCACGATGCTGCCCTTTACCTGATTGTCGATCATATATTTGCCTACCGCCTGCGCCATGAAGAAGCTGGCGGACAGGTTGATGTCGATGGTCCGGTTCCAGTCCTTCTCGTCAATGATCTCCGCGCTTTCCAGCGCCACGATCCCCGCGCAGTTTACCAGGATATCCACCTGGCCAAAGGCTTTCACCGCCTCCTCGATCACAGAGGCTCTGTATTCCTTGTCGCACACATTTCCTGCGACTCCGATAGCTTTGTCGCCGCCCATCTCCTTGGCGATCTTGTCCACATCCGGGTTCAAATCGGCCAAAACAATGTTGACGCCCTGCTTTAGAAGGTATTCCGCCGTCATATTTCCAATCCCGGCCGCGCCTCCTGTGATGATCGCTGTCTTTCCTCCAAGGTCAAAGTCCAGTGACATAATCTCTTCTTTTGAAAAATTTGGTAACATAACTAGATCCCTCCATCCTTACTTATTTATGCGCGAATATGATTCTCACGCTTAAGAAAGAGCAGGGCTTTTCGCCACTGCCCTTTCGGTGAATCATCCTGAATCTTAATATCTGTTCTCAAACTCGGCTACGTTGTCCTGCCTGATCATCTGGAAGGGGATCCAGATCTCTTTCTCTACTTCGCCGCCGTCAAGAACGGTAACCGCCGCGTCGATGGCGCCGGAGATCTGGCCTTCTGCATCCTGGAAGTCAGAAGCGATCATTCTTCCCTCTTTTACAGCTGCAACCGCGTCTGTGATACCGTCAATTCCGATACACGGAATATCATATCCGCCATCCTCGATCGCCTGCCGTGCGCCAAGAGCCATCTCGTCGTTCTCAGAAACAACTGCGTCGATCTCATCGCCGTAAGTGGTGAGCCAGGTCTCCATCAGTGTCATCGCCTCGGAACGAGACCAGTTGGCGGTATCGTAAGCAAGAATCTCGATGCCAGGATTCTCAGCAAGTACATTGTTGATTCCTTCCCATCTCTGAAGCTGCGCGGACTGTCCCATCGGTCCTTCCAGAACTACGATATTGAAGGTGTCGGTTCCCATGTAGTCGATCATTTCCTGCATGATCTCCTCACCTGCTCCAACGTCCTGAGATCCAACATAAGCGGTCAGCTTGTCAGTATTTACCATGGTGTTTACACCAAATACCGGGATACCTGCCTCGTCAGCCGCCTCAACACAAGCCACGCACGCATCTGCATCCTGTGGATTCAGGATGATCGCGTCAACGCCGTCCGCGATCATGGTCTCAACCTGCTCAAGCTGTGCAGCCGCGTCATTGTTTCCGTCGTAGGAAACGTAGTTGATCCCGTTCTCTTCGCAATAGGTCTTGGCATAGTTGTCCATTCTCATACAGAACTCTGTCTGCAGGGTATAATAGGTCGCTCCGATGGTATAGCCGTCTGTGTTTTCGCTACTTCCTTCTTCACTGCCTCCCTCGGATCCTCCGCCTCCACAGGCTGCCAGCGACAGTGTCATCATGCCTACCAATCCTGCCGCGATCAGTTTTCTCCACTTTTTCATTGTTATTTCCTCCTTTTTTCTTTGTTTTATTTTAAGCTTCTCGAAGCTTAAATTCGATCAGTCTGAACTCAGGCCGTCCAGCATAACTGCCAGGATCACTACAAAGCCTTTTACCAGCATCTGATAGTAAGCGCCGACGCCAAGCATATCCAAACCACTTGACAGACAGGTCATCAACATGATACCTACAACCGTTCCCCACAGCCTTCCTTTTCCGCCTGCAAGAGAGGTTCCTCCGATAACTACCATGGCGATGGCATCCGTCTCATATCCGTCTCCGGTATTGGTTACACCGGAGGTTACACGCGCAGAAGTGATCACGCCCGCAAGGGCTGACAGGACACCGGACAGGATATACACCGTGGCGATGATCCGTTTTACATTGATACCGGAAACTCTTGCCGCGTTGGCGTTCCCGCCTACCGCGAACACATATCTTCCGTATCTGGTCTTATACAGAAGCAAGAAGCACACCAGCAGGATCACCGCAAAGATGATGACCGGGATCGGAAGTACATTGCCGATCATTCCGCCGCCGATGAATTTAAAGGATTCGGACAGATTCGGGATCGGCTTGGAGTCCGTCAAAAGAAACGTCAGCGATTTCGCTATGCTCATCGAGCCCAGCGTTCCTACAAAGGCCGGCACCTTCAGATACGCTACGCACACGCCGTTGAATACACCGATCACAAGTCCCACACCCACGCCTACGCCGATGGCTACAATCGCCGGCTGGTTCATGGCAACCTGGGCAAAGTATGCGGAATACATGCCCGCGCATCCCATAACAGCGCCTACAGAAAGGTCGATACCTCCCGTCAGGCAGACAAAGGTCATTCCCACTGCCAGAAGTCCGTTGATGGATACCAGACGGAACATATTTCTTACATTGATAAAGCTTAAGAATCTTGGTTTAATAAGAGAGATTATGATCACCAAGGCGATCAGCGCGATCAGCGATCCATATTTCGCGATAAAGTTTTTCCTCTGCTGCGCCTTCATTGCCGCAGTTTTTTCTCCTACTGCTTCTTTATTCATTTCTTTTTCCCCTCCTTACATGTAACGCATTGCCATCTTCATGATCACATCCTGGCTGAACTCTTCCCGCGACAATTCTCCGCTGAGCCGATGGTTGCTTATTACCAGGATCCGATCTGACATTCCCATTGCTTCCGGCATTTCAGAGGAAATCATAATGACCGCTTTCCCTTTTGCCACAAACTCATTCATCAATTTATAGATCTCTGCTTTGGCTCCTACGTCGATACCTCTCGTAGGCTCGTCAAAGATGATCACATCTGGATCTTTCATCATCCATTTGGCAAGAACCACCTTCTGCTGATTTCCACCGGACAGGTTCTTCACCGCCAGCCTGGGGCTTGCCATTTTTACCTTCAATTCACTGAGGATCTCATTGGTCCGTTTCTTCTCTATCCCGGAACGGATAAAGATCTTGCTGCTGAATTCCTTCATGGACGGAAGTGTCGTATTATGCGCGATACTCATTGGAAGAACCAGTCCTTCGCCCTTTCGGTCCTCCGTTACATATGCGATTCCCTGGCGGATCGCGTCGCTGGGCCTCTTTAACTCCACTTTCTGTCCCTTCAGGATGATCTCGCCTTTCTCCAGCCTGGTAAGTCCAAAGAGCGCCTGCATAAGTTCCGTCCGCCCGGCGCCTACAAGTCCTACCAGTCCCAGGATCTCGCCTTTGTGAAGGGTAAGATTGATATCTTCGAATTCCCCTGCCCTTGTCAGGCCCTTAAGCTCCAGGATCGGCTCTCCGATATGGGCCTCCCGCTTGGGGTACTGCTCGGTAAGTTCCCGTCCCACCATAGCCTTCACGACCATATCGTTGGTGGCTTCCTTGGTCTCCCAGGTAGCAATGCTCTCTCCGTCTCTTAGGATCGTGATCTTGTCTGTGATCTCGTAGACCTCATCCATCTTATGGGAGATATATACAATCCCGGTCCCCCGTTTCTGCAGATCGCGGATGATCTTGTAGAGGTTCTCCACCTCCCGGTCTGTGATCGAAGAAGTAGGTTCGTCCATGATCAGGAGCCTTGCATCCTGGGATACTGCCTTCGCGATCTCCACCAGCTGCTGGTCCGCAACTCTTAAGCTTCCCATCTTCGCCCTGGGATTCAGCTTGATATGCAACATTTCCAACAGTTCCCCTGTTTGTTTGTACATCTGGCGGTAATCGATAAACCCGTGCCGGACTGGCTCTCTTCCAAGATAGATGTTCTCAGCCACAGACATCTCTACTACCGATGAAAGTTCCTGGTGGATCATAGCGATCCCCATCTTCTGGGCAACTGCCGGGGAATCGATCTCAACCTCTTCGCCTTCGATCTTCACCGTCCCCCCGTCTCGTTTATGTATGCCTACCAATATATTCATCAACGTAGATTTTCCAGCGCCGTTTTCACCCATCAGAGCATGTACTGAGCCTTTCTCCAGGGAAAAATCCACTGCGTGGAGGACCTGGTTTCCATAAAAGCTTTTCTGGATCCCTTTCATCTCCAACAACAAACTCATGCTCTTCACCTCCCGTATCTTTATTAACTTGCATACAAATTGTACTATAAGATCTCGGCGATAAAAAAGGGGGGTATCTTTCTCTGGATAGGGGGTATTTTACGTTTTTATGATTTTTGAACAAAAAAAACCGGTTCTTTGTGAAATAATAGTCATTTTTCACGAAAGAAACGGTTCTTTTTCCCAGACACAATCCGTTCAAAATCTTCCCTGTCGAAGATCAGCCGGCTCTCGTTTTTCGCAAAAAGGAGAATCTGGTCCGCAATGGACACCCCTTCCATCACATCCATGGTAACGATCACCACAGCAATCCCCTTTGACAGATATCTCTTCAAAAAGTTACTGATAAATCGCTGCATGTTTACGTCAACATTCCGATATGGGAAAAAACAGAACACAATCTCCGGCTTCTGGAGGAGGATCTTATGATAGACCAGGTTGTATTTCTCCTCCAGAGACAAGTCCTTCACCTTGCAGGTGATCTCTCTTCCCGCCACCTCCCTTGCGATGCTTTTCCTCTTTTTCCTGCTCCTCCATAGATGCTCTACTTTATCGTCCAGGCACAGGCACAGGTTGTCTTCGTACGACATCTCCAGATACAGCATGGTCTCCGTGGGATTCTCCAGGATCACCCCGATCTTTCTTCTTTCTTTATCCCTCTCTTTCCCTTTCCACCACAGGCTCCCGCTCTGCGGCTTGGCTCCGGACAACACATCGATGAAATCCTGCCAGTCAAAGTTATTGTAATCATGGATCAGCAACCCTTCCCCTCTCCCCACATCGAAGGTCATATTCCGGATGCTCCGGTGGCTCATCTTCTCACACCGGAACACCTTCTCTCCCTGATTCTCCTCCTGGGTTTTCGTTGTCTTTAACAGCTGATAGGGAAAAAAATAGTGCTTCTCCAGATTGCTGGCGATCTCTTCCTTCTCCAAGATCTTGATGATCCTTCCGTGGGACATGACAGAGGCCCGGTCGCAGAACTGGCTTAACTCCTCCGGTTTCGTACTGATGTAGATAAACGAAAGTCCTCTTTTGGCGTATCCCCGGATCACTTTGGCCAGCTTCAGCTTATCTTCCGGCCAGAGAGAAGATCCCACATCCCGCAGGATGACCAGATCCGCTTTGGCCACTGCCGCCTTCGCGATCCCGATCACATCCTTCTCAAAGGTGGTAAGCTCCGATACCTTTTTCGCCGGATTGACCTCCACCCCCGACTCTTCTAAGAAAAGCGTTAACTGCCGACGGATCAGCCGGTCCTTGATCCAGAATCCCTTGTACCCCTTCCGGATCAGGAAAACATTGTCCGCTCCCGGAAGGCTGTCGATCAGGGTTTCTGATTTTGATATCATGTATACATTATTCCTGCTCCGGGTCTGGCCGGCGTAGGTGTTCACCAGCTTCTCCCTGAGATAGACGCGGCCGTAGAGCAGCGGCCGATTGTTCTGGATACAGTCCACAAACTCCTCAAGGCCGTAGGAATCCAGGGGGACAAGCCCCATGACCTCTCCCTTAAACATCTGAAAATTAAAATTGTTTAACAGTTCCCGCCCCTGTTCTGTAACGGTCACCCGCTCCATTCTTAGAATTTCCTGTCTCACGTTATCTCCTCAGATTCTTCAGCTGTCGTTCACTAGTGATCAGCGGAAGGTCGATCACGGTATCTGTGCCCACCCCAGGGGTACTGTATACCGTCATCCCATATTCCTCCCCAAAGATCAGGTGGATCCGGTTGTTAACATTAAGGATCGCGATCCCTCCTTTATTCTTCGACAAGGAAATGCTGTCAAACACCGGCTGGTTCAACTGGCTGTTCAGCCGCTCCAGCACATCCGGCGGCATCCCCACTCCATCGTCGCTGATCTCGATCAAAAGCCTCTTCTCTGTACACCGCAGTACGATCCGTATGGTCCCACTCCCTACTTTCCTCTCGATGCCGTGGATGATACTGTTCTCTACCACCGGCTGGAGGGTGAGCTTCGGCAACAGGCAGTGGAGCAGGAATTCATCTTCCTTGTCATACTGGATCTCAAGATTTACACGGTCCTCAAACCGATATTTCTGGATCAGGAAATATACTTTTGTATTTTCCAGTTCCTCCTCCAGCGTCACCATATTTTCCACCTTGCTGATGGTATATCGGAAAAAGGTTGCAAGCGCCTCCGTCATCTCCACCACCGTGGAATTTCCCTCCAGCAGCGCTTCACTTCGTATACTGTCCAGCGTATTATAGAGAAAATGGGGGTTGATCTGATTCTGCAAGGCAAGATACTGAGCCTGCCGTTTATTCGCGTTCAGAAGCTGATCTGATTCCATCAGCCCGATCAGCACCTGGGCCAGCCCTTCAGTTCCCGGCGACAAAAGTCTTGCCTCCTCCTTCAGCCCCGCGCTGGTATACCCGGCAAAAAAAAGCCGCAGATAACGCTCCGCTTTTCGATATGGTTTCAGCACTCCAAAATAAAAAAACAGGATCCCTGCCGCTTCAACCGCCAGACAGCAAAGCGCCCCCGCCCCGTATCTTCCTATCCGGACCGCCTGGATGCTCAGCAGGGCACAGATCAACGCAAGGAAAGCAAGGAGGACTACACACAGCACATAGATTCTGGAACTTAAATAACGCCATCTCTCTTTCATCCAGCCACTCCCTTATCCATACAACTTCCGGTACTCGCCTGGTTTGATCCCCGTATATTTCTTAAATACCGTATTAAAATGCTTCAGGTCCAAGTATCCCACCTGGCTGCAGATATCCTTGATATTGGTATTAGTGCCCTTTAACAGTTCCTTCGCCTTTTCCATCCTGAGCTGGATCAGATAGTCGGAGAATCCGATCCCCATTTCCTTTTTCAAAAGACCGCTGAAATAGCTGGCGCTGAATCCGACAATGGCGGAGACCTCCTCCAGCGTGATCCCCTCCGTATAATGATTCTGGATATACTGCTTTGCGATCCGGATCGGGCGCCGTCCGTCTTCCTCCTGAAGTCTCAGGTTTCTCTGCACGATGTTTCTCAGATATTCCTCCAGCACGCCAAACAGTTCGTCCAGATTCCGGCTCAGTTCGCTTCTCTCTGTGAATCTCCCAATCTCCTCATTGTCGCTGCCGCTTTTCGTCAATGCGTACATCCCGATCAGATGGACAATATTGATATAGTCCCGCCCGGAGATGTCCTGCTCTTTTTCCAAAGTCGTCTTTAGTTCTCCTACTTTTTCCCGGATCATCTGCCCATCGCACAGATCGATGCACCGGGCTAGTTCACTGTTAAAATGATCGATCACAAGTGTCCTGTCTTTTTCCGGCGCGGCGGCAGATCCTTCCAGAAGTTTCTCGCAGCCTTCCACCACGGCCTCTTTGAGCTGTTCTTGCGCACTCTCCAGGGAATCCCACAACTCGGAGGGCATCCGCACCTTCTTCCCCAGCGCCGCCGAAAATGTCATGGTCCACATCTCAAACCGCTTTGCGGCAAGCTTATTGACGATCACCCGCACCGCATTGCGGAATTCCTTTTCCCTCGTCTCTTCGTAATTGCAGAGCACATAACATTTATTTCCGTCGACACAGATCTCATAATCCTTGCAGATCTCCCGCAGCTCGCTGCGGATCGTCCGCTCAAATCCGTCGGTGGTCTTTTCCGTCGCCTTTTTATCATACTTTTTCATGCTGTAATGAAGCCGCAGGACAAAAAACTGAAACCAGCCCGGGACAAAATGATAGTAATATTGCTTGTTGATACTTTCGATTTCCTTCCCCTCGCCAAAAGACACCGACATGGGGAGAGAAAATATCAGATCCCTTCTCCTTTTCAGATTCTCATCTTCGGTATACTCATATAAGCGTTTCCCGGCCTCGATCCGTTTCCGTTCTTTTTCCACACTTTCTTTCGCATGTCTCACCGCTTCTTCCAGTTCATTCTTCTTGATCGGTTTCAAGAGATACGCGCTGACCCCCTGGGTAATCGCCGCTTTCGCGTAAGCGAAATCTGCGTATCCGCTAATGATGATCACCTCCATCGATAGATTCATCTCCCGAGCCTTGCTGATCACCTCTATGCCGTCACACCCCGGCATACGGATGTCTACGATTAAGATATCCGGCTTCTTCTCGCTGATCATCTCGACCGCTTCCGGGCCATTGTGGACGTATCCGATGATCTCCATCCCCAGGCTCTCCCAGTCGCACAGCATCTCTATCAAACGGCAGATCTTCTTTTCATCATCTGCTATCAGTACCTTGATCATAAATACTATCCTCTCGCCAGCTTTTAAAGTCTGGTTTGATTGTATCAGATATCTTCAGAAACTGTCCATATCTTTTTCCTTTCACCGTAGCCGCATAAAATCTCTTTTCCCGCCATATATTGATATCAGGAGGATTTTGCCATGCAAAACATTTATTTCAAATCTCTGAACAAAAAGGATCTCCCCGCCATCCTTGCCGCAGTTATCCTGGGTTTCCTCAACCATTTTCTCTACGACTGGATGGGCGGCTCTCCTCTTGCCGCCCTGTTCTGTCCCATCAACGAATCCCCCTGGGAGCACCTGAAGCTTTTATTCTTCCCGTTTCTTTTCGTCACTCTTGGGACCGCCGCTCTCTGCCGCTTCCGAGACAGACGTTTTTTCTACTGCCGTTTTCTCGGAGCAGTCTGCGGGATGGCCTTCACTCTGGTTACCTTCTACACTTACACCGGCATCTGGGGTTCCCACGTTTTGGTCCTGGATCTTCTGATCTTTTTCCTCAGTGTGGTTCTCAGTTTTTCCGCTGCCCGGTCCTTCTGCCGCGCTCTGAAGCGGATCCCTTCTACAAATGCGATCTTCACTCTGTGGGGCGCCGGTGTATTCTTCTTCTTTGTCTTCACCTGCTTCCCGCCTGGTATTCCTCTGTTTTTCCCTTATGAATGATCGGTTTTTCTGACAAGCCCTGCAATTCCGCCTGCAAACTTTCTCAATTTGTAGTATAATCTCCTTAGTGACAGACAAGCGGCGCAGTCTGCGTTTTTTCTGCGCCGGGAAAGGAGTACTGCTATGACAGATCAACCTGTTTCCTGCAGGATCGAGCACCACGCCGTCCTGTTCGCCCTCCTCTCCAAACGGGCCATTGAGTTATGCGGCGAAGCGGGGAAGGCATCCATTCTCCGCGGAATGACCATCTATGGGAATGAACGGGGACTGCGGATGGCCGCCAATGCTCTTGCCCACGGAGATGAACCAAACGTGATGACCAACCAGGCCTACGGCGAGTGGAAGCCGGATTATGAGGGCCAGATGGAATTTGGCCAGCTTCGCACAGAGCCCACCCTCCAGACCTATATTTCCAAATGTGCCTGGTGTGATGCCTGGGCCAAGCACGGTCTCACCGAATACGGGAAATATTACTGCGTCAACGTAGACAACGCTGTATACCAGGGATTTCAGGACAAATACGCCTGCACCCCCACCGCGACGGCCATGAGCTGGGGCGGAGAGCGCTGTGAGTTCGACTGGGGCGCTCCCATCAGCCCGGAAGAAAACCAGGCCCTGGCAGCCAAAAAGAAGGAACTGGGCGCTTCCTGCATGAAGGACTTCAACTTCCACACCGCCCATCTGAAGTACACCATCAGCGAAACACTCGTCGAAGATCTGGGGGACGATGGTGAGAAAGCGGTAGAACTGGCTCTGGAAGATTATGTCCGCACCTTCGGGAAGGAATATCTGGATGTCCTGGAAGGCGTCTATCCCGCTTAAAGGAGCGGATCCAGACCTGGAAAGGAAAGAAACTATGGAACAAGAACATACAACCAACCGAATCGCCTCCTGGCTTTATCAGCACCGGGAAGAACTGATCCTAACAGCAGACTACATTTTCCAGCATCCGGAACTGGCTTACCAGGAAACGCTGTCCTCCGAATATCTGGCACAATTCCTGGAACGACACGGGTTTACCGTGGAACGGGGAACCGCCGGGATTGCGACCGCCTTCATCGCCAGCTGGCAGAACCCGGGCAGTCAGGCGCCCATCCTCGGCTTCCTGGCGGAATATGACGCTTTGCCGGAGCTTGGACACGCCTGCGGCCACAACCTCTTAGGGACCGGCGCCGCTGCCGCCGCCTGCGCTCTGAAATCGGAATTGGAACAAAGCGGGGTTCCGGCTGTTCTGCGGGTCTATGGCTGCCCGGCGGAAGAGATCATGTCCGGCAAGATTGTCATGAACCAGGCTGGTGTATTCGACGACCTTAATCTGGCCGTCACCTGGCATCCCTTCGACCGCAACCGGGTCAGCAATGACATCTGGCAGGCCCAGGACATCAAGAACTACACCTT
>DXGF01000042.1 GCA_019114065.1 Candidatus Dorea gallistercoris | reverse complement strand
ATGTGGCGGACACCCACCCACATCACGTATTTCTCAAAGAAGAGTCTGACATCTCTGGTGGAGCAGACGGGATTCCAGGTGAAGCGCTACTCGGTAAGCAGTCATTATAATGGTTCGATGGAGATGCTGCTCCAGAAGGTGTAAGGCTGACGGAACGGTAGTTCCATTTTTAGAGCTAAAATGATTCGGAATCCACCCATGCTTATGCAGGAGTGGATTCCGGATGTTACATTTTGATAAAATTGTGGGAAAGAGAGTTTGATATTATAAGACATATGTGTTTGGTCTGTCTGACTTTTTTTGTTCTTGACAAGTCCCCTTCGTTCCGGTAGGATAGGTTTACAGTCAATGGTTCTATATGGGGAACTGTCGCATTGCTATTTTCATATCGAATGAATCTTAGAATCTATGAATACTCTGCCCATAATCTGGGAGAATTTCACAACACGATCCTGTAACTGTCAAAAATGATACGCAAGCCATTGCCTGAATTTCCTTGTTTTGTTATAGTAAATGTAGATAGTTTCTCTATATAGTCTTATGAGGGTACTATATGGAAAAACAAGAGAAAAGCGGAAAGATCGAAGATAAGGTCCAGCAGCAGGAGGATGCGGTGCTGAAGACCGCAACGCAGTTTTTTGCGGATGAACTACTGGGATTCTTAGGTATTGAAGGGGAAGTGACACAGATTGCGCCGACGGAGCTGGTACGTCTGGAACTGCGCAAGAGATATCTGGATTTCAATCTGGTCATGGGAGACGGGACCTGGAAGCATTTTGAATTTCAGAGCACCGATGAGGGAGTGGCGGGATTGAAGAGGTTTCGGAGTTACGAAGCGGTGGCCAGCGAGCAGTATGGGGTAGAGATCACCACGTATGTGCTGTATTCCGGCAATATCAAGCGGCCGATCACGGAATTGACCGAGGGGATCAATACTTACCGGGTATATCCGATCATCATGAAGAATTGGAGCGCGGAAGAGTATTTTGAGAAACTTCGGAAAAAGAAAGAAGCAGGACTGCCGTTTACCAAAACGGATCTGTTACCGCTTACCCTGTGTATGCTGATGGGCGGTCGTATGCCGGCAAAGGACCGGGTAAAGGGAGCGTTTCTGTATACGCGGGAGGCGAAAGAAGTGGGAAGCCAGGAGCGCCAGAAGATCGAGGCGATGATCTACGCGATGGCCACAAAGTTCCTGGAAGAAGCAGACCTGGAAGAGATGAAGGAGGTAGTCAGGATGACAGAGTTAGGGCGGATGCTGATGAATGATGGGATAGCGGAAGGAATGGAAAAGGGAATAGAAAAGGGAATGGAAAAGGGAATGGAGCAGAGAAGTCTCCAGATTGCCAGGAATCTGATCGGCTGTATTTCGGAGGAACTGATCGCGGAGAAAACGGGACTTGCGCTGGAGAAGGTGCGGGAGCTGAAGAAGGAAAAGGAAAACGAAAGCGAGAGAGAACTTTAGAAGGAGACGATTCAGATGCAATATACATTTGCCACCGCGTTCCTGCTGAACATCCCTCTTGTCACGGTGGAGTATCTGATCTGCATCCTGCTGGTGGGAGTGCTGCTGGACCAGCGGGCGGATCGAAAGAAAGCGTTTCTCCTGTGGATTCCTTACAGCCTTCTTCTGCTTATTCCGGGGACCTTGTTTTTTATCTGGGACCTGTATGGGAATTTTGGGGTCTAGCTGGGGGGAGGTCTATCTGGAAGTGGCGCTGGGTCCACCGGGCCTACCTGGTAAATGTCCGGCAGATCACCGGGCTGGATCTAAAAGAGCGGGAAATTTATTTCCCAAGTGGAGAGAGGCTATTTCTCCCGCAATAGAAAGAAAGCGTTGCTCCAATGGATGGACACTTCCATTTGGGCATGAAAGCGGCCATTCTGGCAGGATCCCTCCCCAGGGGCGGCTGATGTGAGATAAAGCAGAAGTATGGAAAGTCGTATGGCGGTCTGCTATACAGAAGATCAGGACACAGGGAGGAAAATATCAAGTAGAATGAGAAACGAAGGGTAACGGTAAAAATCTGGTAAAAAACCTTATCTTTTTCAGACAGAGTTCGATATTTATTATAAGACGGGGAAATGGGGTCCCCTGGATTGATTTAAGGAAACAAAGGAGAAGACAACATGAAAAGTATACGTACGAAAGTGATTGCAGGAACAGCCGTAGTTTCCGCAGCTTTTTTGGTATTGCTGGGTGTGATTAGTGTGGCTCTGAGTTATACCAGTGCAGACAGCCAGCTTCGCCAAAGCATGACGGCGATGGCGGAGGTGGCTTCCTCACGGGTGACTGAAGAAATCCAGTCTTATGTCAACGTGGCGGAGGCCTTCGGGGGGCGTGCCGATCTTGCGGATCCGGATATCTCCGTAGCTCAGAAGGAGGAGCTTCTGAGTTCCTGGGCAGAACAGTATGGACTGGAGCGGGCCAACCTTCTGGATCAGAACGGCAACAGTCTGTTTGACGGCAACAGCTATGCGGATCGGGATTATTTTCAGATGGGGATGGAAGGAAGCACCTACGTATCCACACCGGTGGTCAGCAAGGTGACCGGTGAGTTGACGATCATCGTGGCGGCGCCTCTGTGGGCAGATGGAGTGCCGGGGACAACGCCGGTAGGTGTTGTATATTTCGTTCCGAAGGAAACCTTCCTGAATGATATCATGTCCAGCATACACGTCAGCGATAACGGTGGTGCCTATATGATCGATAAGGATGGAGTGACTATCGCGGATACAACCATGGATACCGTCACAACCCAGAATATCGAGGAGGAGGCAGCCTCTGACAGCAGCCTGGAGGCTTTGGCCAAGATCCATGGCAAGATGCGAGAGGGCGAAAACGGCGTAGGAGACTATAAGACTGGCGGCGAATCCAAGATTATCGCTTATGCACCGGTGGAAGGCACCGATGGCTGGAGTCTTGGCGTGACTGCCCCGAAGAGTGACTTTATGGGGGCTACTGTGCGATCGGTGATTGTTATTATCGTACTGGTTGTGCTATCCATGATTTTCAATTTTTTCTTCGCCAGATGGCTGGCTGGGAAGATTGTGGATCCAATCCTCAGATGTACAGACAGGATTCAGACGCTTTCACAGGGCGATCTGCATTCGGAAGTGCCTAAGGTCGACGCAAAGGATGAGACAGGAATCTTGGCAAAGGCGACAGAAGAGATTGTGGATTGTCTCCAGGGACTGATCCAGAGTGAGAATTACGTATTAGGCGAGATGGCCAAGGGGAATTTCGACATCACGGTAGACCAGTCTGTCTATCGCGGAGATTTGTACGATATCCGCAGGAGTTTGAAGGAGATTAACCACAGGCTGACTGTTGCGCTACATGATATTAGTGATGCGGCGAAGCAGGTGGCTGCAGGATCGGAGCAGGTGGCTACCGGAGCCCAGGCGTTGAGCCAGGGGACCACGGAGCAGGCTTCCAGCGTAGAAGAACTGGCGGCGACCATTGATGAGATCAACGTGAAGATTCAGGAGAACACCAGGTTTGTGGAGAAATCCAATCAGGTTTCCCATGAAGCAGGGCGTCTGCTGATGGAGAGCACAGAGAAGATGCAGGAGTTAAATGGTGCGATGGAAGAAATCAGTTCCAGTTCCACCGAGATCAGCCGGATTATCAAGACAATCGAGGATATTGCCTTCCAGACTAATATACTGGCTCTTAACGCGGCGGTGGAGGCTGCCCGCGCAGGAAGTGCAGGTAAGGGTTTTGCTGTAGTAGCGGATGAGGTAAGGGCTCTGGCGGAGAAGAGCGCAGAGGCTTCCAAGAATACTGCTGATCTGATCGAGAGATCCATTCGTGCGGTAGAGAATGGTATGAAGATTGCGGGAGAGACTTCTGAATCCCTGCAGAATACAGCTAGTTCAGCTCGTGAGGCGATTGAGTTGAATGGAGAGATCGAGAAGAATTCTAAGGAGCAAGCGGAGGCAGTGAGTCAGGTGACGGTGGGTATCGACCAGATTTCCAGTGTAATCCAGACCAATTCAGCAACTGCCCAGCAAAGCGCGGCGGCAAGCCAAGAACTTTCCGGGCAGGCGGATATGCTTAAGCAGACGGTCAGCGGTTTTCGTCTTAAGAATATCAGCGACTTTGAACAGACAGAATAGCAGAGGATAGAGACTAAAAGCCTGCATCCATATCAAAAAAGATATGGGTGCAGGTATTTTATATGCGAAAACGAGAGTCGCGCAACATCCGGGGCATACCCCCCTTTTTAACATGGCAGCAGGATATCTACCTGAAAGCCTCCGCTTTCTGAATGGCCGATTTCTACCTGCCCGCCATGAGCTTCCGCAATCTGCCGGACGATCAGCAGTCCCAGTCCGTGGCGTTGTTCTCCGGTGCTGCCATCGGATAAGAGATAGTGGGGCGTGCTCCGGAGGGTCACGAGGTCTTCGTCGGAGATACCGCAGCCATCGTCGGCGACGGTGATCCGGCACTGCTTTTCTTCTTTTGCAAGCCGTACCATTATGGAACAGCCTTCTGGATTGTGTACCTGGGCGTTAACGATCAGGTTAGAGACGGCTCTTTGGAGCAGGTTTTCATCGGCTTGGATAAGGCAGACAGTTAAAGCTTCGTCTGTGTCCCAGGTGATGGGATAAGTTCCTTCAGGGTCCAGATTCAGGAAATCCACTGCGATCTTGCGAAGCAGAGCGACTGCGTTGACTGACGCAAGGTGAACGGGCTGGGTGTGGTATTCCAGTTTCGAGGCCAGGTTCAGGTCGTTGATCAAATTTTTCATACGTATGCTCTGCAGCCGGATGGTACCGGCTTTTTTTCTTGCTTCTTTGGGAAGTGAAGGGTCTTCCTCCAACTGGACGGCGTATCCCATGACCATGGAAAGGGGAGTGCGTACATCGTGGGAGACGCCGGCGATCCAGTCGGCTCTGGCCGCTTCCTTTTTCTTCAGTTGGTATTCCTGGGTACGCAGGCGCTGGCTGGTCCGGTTGATGGAGGCCGCAAGCTGAGAGAACAGGCCTTTCTCCCGGACCGCGATATCTTGACCGTCAGGAAGAGCCTCCACGCCCTGGACAATAGGCTTGACCGCCCGCAGGATACCGGAGGTGGAGGCAAGATAGATGATCAGGATGATACAGGCGTTAAAGCCAAGGAATAACAGCATTGTTTTCGGAGCATTGCTGATCATGCTGTAGTCAAAGGTGTTCCACATTAATTTCCAATAAGAGGTCTTTGGATGTCCCAGGATCAAAAGATCCTCTCCGTGGCTGGCATATGTGGTGGGATAATCAGCCACATATCCCCGGAGAGCCTGGGACATTTCAGACAGGCTATAATGGAGGGGAATCTGGGAAGGAAGTCCGTCGCTTTGCCAGATTACATTTCCAGATCCATTTTCTACCAGGATGGCCCAGGTATCCTGACGTGCCAGAAGATCCGCCGAAGAAGCGTCAAGCTGATAACTCCCATCTTCCTCTATCAATAAGGAAGAAGAGATGGACTCTGCCATTTTCCAGGGACTTTGTCCCCCCACTGTTTTCCAGGTGACGGCGATGAATAAAGTTAGATTCACCACCAGAAGCAAAAGAACAGATAGAACCAGGATCGTAAAAAAACGCCGGATCAGTTTCAATGTGCTCTTCATGTTTCAATCCTCCGTCAGAAGCTTGTAACCAAGCCCTTTGACTGTAATAAGAGAGCAGGGCTTGGAGGGGTTGGCCTCGATCTTCTCCCGGATGCGCCGGATATGGGCCATCAGAGAGTTTTCATAGCCAAATGGATTCTCACCCCAGGCGGCTTCGCAGAGCAGATCGATGGTAACGATCTTTCCCGCGCCTCGGTGAAGAGCCTGGAGCAGAGCAAACTCTTTGGCAGTCAGGGGAAGATGCTGCCCGTCTTTGATGACCTCCGCCCGCTCAAAGTCGATCTGGCAGGCAGCCAGACGGATCAGGGGAGATTCTTCCTTGTAGCAGCGGCGAAGGATCGTGCCGATGCGAAGGGTCAGTTCTCTTGGGAGAAATGGTTTTACCAGATAGTCATCTGCCCCCAATCCCAGTCCCTTAAATTTATCTTCATCCTCCCCACG
Source organism: Candidatus Dorea gallistercoris (assembly GCA_019114065.1). Lineage (GTDB taxonomy): Bacteria > Bacillota > Clostridia > Lachnospirales > Lachnospiraceae > Massilistercora > Massilistercora gallistercoris. The sequence goes on along the minus strand of DXGF01000042.1, from coordinate 1,312 downwards.
GGCCGTCAGAAACAGCACCGGAAGATCCGAGAAAGTCCGAATGGCCTGAAGAAGAGAGAAACCGTCCCCGTCCGGGAGCATCACATCCAGGATGGCAAAATCCGGCTTCCAGTCCTGGCATAGCTTTAACGCTTCTTTTACCGTTCCGGCAGTTTTCAGATTCTGATATCCATCTTCCTTTAAAATGTCTGTGACCATATCCAAAAGCCCTGGTTCGTCGTCTACCAAGAGCAGTTTCTTATGTTTTAGATAATCCAGATTCATTTGCTTCACCTCATCATACATGTGTTTGCCATGATCACAGTATAGCACAGGAAGTCCTGGGACGGAAAGGAACCAGAGCATTTGTAAGGTAAATGTAAGACAGAGGGAAGGCTGTTGTAAGGATGGGGGGTTATACTGAATGGCAGGTGGAAGGAGGAAGGAAAGATGAAATCTATGATAGAAACACGGAAACTGACGAAACGATACGGAGATTTTACAGCGGTCTCAAACTTAGATCTGCACATTGAGCGGGGCCGGGTATATGGATTTTTGGGACCAAATGGGGCGGGAAAATCAACAACCATGAAAATGCTGCTGGGAATGACGGCTCCCACGTCCGGGAAGTTTTGGATCAATGGAAAGACCTATCCGAAGCAGCGGATGGAAATTTTGAGAGAGGTCGGTTCTTTTATTGAGGCGCCCGCTTTCTATGGGAATCTGACAGGCGAGGAGAATCTGGACCTGATCCGCAAGATCTTGGGCCTGCCCAAGGAAAGTGTGGAAGAAGCGCTGGAGACGGTGGGACTTATTCCTTACCGGAAGCGGCTGGCCAGGAAATATTCTCTGGGGATGAAACAGCGGCTGGGACTGGCTGGCGCGCTCCTTGGGAGACCGCCGGTATTGATTCTGGATGAGCCCACCAACGGGCTGGATCCGTCCGGAATCCATGAGATCCGCACGCTGATCCGGGAACTGCCCAGAAGATATGACTGCACTGTGCTGGTATCTTCCCATTTGCTGCCGGAGATCGAACTGATGGCGGACGACGTGGGAATCCTGAATCACGGAAGAATGCTGTTTGAAGGCACGTTAGAAGACTTGCGCAGATACGCAAGGGAGAGAGGGTTGCCCACCGATCCTCTGGAGGAGACCTTCCTGGCGCTGATCGAAGAAGATAACCTGGCCATGGGAAAAGCGGGGAGGTGGAAGAAATGAAACTGCTTCTGGAGATCCGGAAAATGAAGCGGACCGGGTATTATCTGGCCTTTCTTGTGGGAGCGCTTCTGGCGGGAGCGTTTCCAGTCGTAAATCTGGCCGCGCGTTCAGA
>DXGF01000041.1 GCA_019114065.1 Candidatus Dorea gallistercoris | reverse complement strand
TGATCATGGATTGTACGGAATCAAATGTTGTGAAAAAAAGATTTGCGGTTCCCAGATATCGTACGATTGGACTGGCAGTAAAAAATTTAGATGATATATCACCATTGACAGAACTTTTTATCGCGCTCATGAAAGAATACGTGGGTACTCTTCTTGATTCAGAAAGAACAGCAGAGTGATCATTACAGGAGAGACAGCGAAACCCCACTGGCGGCAAAGCCAGCGGGGTTCGTTATCGTTATTGTCATCTAAAGGAATGAGAGTAAAGTGCCGCCTCTGGAATTTGCATTCCAGAGGCATTACTTTAATGAGGGGGGAGATAGTTGATGTGCTGTTCAACTATCTGTCTCTTAGTATAAAGAAGAAATGTGACCAAAATGTGTTTTCTTCCTAAAAGAAATCGAAAAAATCTTAAGAGGATATTAAAATCCGTGAAATGGAAGCGGCTGTTGAAAATGGGTATTTATGGACTACAATTCGGTGCCGCGATTCAATATATCAACAGATTCTAAGAAACAATATCTTTTATTGCGCTGTTGGTTTGATGTAATATCGGTTAAAATATTTTGTCGAACAAATTCTTCAATAATTGTACTTGCTGTAGGATATGAGATTTGCAGAAATTCTGCTGCGCTGTTTTTACTAATAAAAGGTGTTTCAAATAAATGATCCAAAAGTTTAATATAATTATTGTTAGTTTTTTCAGATAATAATCTGATACAACAGTATAAATCATGAAATAAGGATTGCATTCCTGACCGCGATTCTCTACAATTGTTCTGTATATAGATGACAGACACACCAGTGTCTTCACGAACGTAAGATGGAAAGACAGACAAGAATCAATACTGGGGGTGCGTGATATTATGGATTACAAACGGATTTTGGAAGGGATTCTGGATATCGGGGAAGCGATGTTGTGCAGCGGCGCGGAGAATTTCAGATTGGACGACACGCTGTACCGAATGTGCAGAAGCTATGGCTTTAAGCGCTATGATGTTTTCGTGATCCCAAGCAACATCCAGATCACGGTGGAGACACCGGAAGGAGAGATCCTTACCCAGATTCGTCATATAGAATCGACAGGCATCAACTATGACAGGCTGGATTACCTGAATAATCTGGCAAGATATGTCTGTCAGAACACACCGGACGCGGAAGAAATGCGCGAGCGATACCTGGAAGTCATGAACCGGGAAGAACAGCGACCGATCGTGACGTATCTGGCAGGGATCATGGGTGGCACCGGCTTTGCGGTATTCTTTGGCTGCGGTCTGACTGACGGGATCGTGGCGGCGCTGGTGTCGGCCATGATCGTGTTTGTGGGAAACTGGCTTGGAAAGCGGGAGAGCAATCTTTTGATCTACAACCTGATCCTGGCTTTTCTGGCAGAGACTATCATCATCGGGATGACTTTCCTGGGGATCGGGACCCATCCGGATCGGATCATGATCGGGATTGTCATGCTTTTGATCAGTGCCCTCAGCACTACCAACGGAATTCGGGAAGTCCTTCAGAGAGATTTTATCTCCGGACTGATCAATATCATGAACTCAATCCTGGGCGCGGCAGGAATCGCCTTTGGCATCGCCATCGCCATGCGGCTTTTCGGCGGCGGTCGCTCAGATGGATTTATGCTGAACCACAGCGTGGCGATCCAGCTGATCTCCTGTACCGTGGCCTGCACCGGCTTTGCGCTGTGGTTTAAGATCAAAGGGAAACAGGTGTTTTACTCCAGCATCGGGGCGTTCTGCACCTGGGGCATCTACCTTGTGGCGTATGAGATCGGGCCAGGCAATTTTATCGCCACGATGGCAGGTGGCATCTTCGTGGCGGCCTATGCTTTTATCATGTGCAGGATCAACAAGGCGCCGGCCACCATCTTCCTGACAGCCTCCGCGTTCCCTCTGATTCCCGGACCCAATCTGTACTATATGATGTATGGGTGGGTGAGCGGCGATGTCAGCATGGCAAGACAGGAGACATGGGTTCTGCTGGAAACCTGCCTGGCGATCGCCCTGGGCTTTTTGATCGTGGACGTGGTGTCCAGGTGTGTCCTCTATGCCACAAAAAGGGAAGACCGGGTAGGGAAGAATACAATATAAATTAGGGGTTCCATTTTTGGAAACAGCGTGCTATAATAAATCCTGCGCGGGGCATTAGCGCAGTTGGGAGCGCGCCACATTCGCATTGTGGAGGCCACGGGTTCAAGTCCCGTATGCTCCAGGCAAGATCAACAGGGCGGAGATTTTCCGCTCTGTTTTTTTACAGACTGTTTCCTGTGGCCTTCTGATAAGTTTTCTATATAAACATGGCAAAAATAAAGAATCTAAGTTATAATGATTGAAGAAAACCGCAAGGGGGAAGATGTTTATGGAGAAGTCAAAAGTTTATTTTACAAATATGAAAACCTCACTGGAAGAAAATCTTCCACAGAAGTTAAAGAGGCTGATCCTGGCCGCCGGAATGGATCGGATTGATTTTGACGGCAAATACACGGCCATCAAGATGCATTTTGGAGAGCCGGGCAACCTGGCGTTCCTGCGGCCAAACTATGCGGCCGTGGTGGTGGACGCGGTAAAAGAGCTGGGAGGGCGTCCTTTCCTGACCGATTGCAACACCCTGTACGTGGGAGGCAGAAAGAATGCGCTGGATCACCTGGACTCCGCTTACCAGAATGGATTCTCGCCATTTTCTACCGGCTGCCATGTGTTGATCGCGGACGGTCTGAAAGGGACGGACGAAGAGCTGGTTCCGGTCGAAGGAGACTATGTCAGAGAAGCCAAGATCGGGCGAGCCGTTATGGATGCGGATATCTTTATCTCACTGAATCATTTTAAGGGGCATGAGGCCACCGGATTTGGCGGAGCGCTGAAGAACATCGGCATGGGCTGCGGCTCTCGGGCCGGGAAGATGGAGATGCACAGCGCCGGCAAACCATACGTGGAACAGGAGAACTGTATCGGCTGTGGAAACTGCATCCGCATCTGTGCCCACGGCGCCCCTTCGATCAAGGGCCGGAAGGCATCCATCGACCAGGATAAATGTGTGGGCTGCGGCCGCTGTATCGGCGTCTGTCCCAAGGATGCGGTCTGTGCGTCCAACGACGAGTCCAACGATATCCTGAATCGAAAGATCGCGGAATACAGCCTGGCGGTGGTCAAAGACCGGCCGCATTTCCATATCAGCCTGGTCATTGACGTATCGCCCAACTGTGACTGTCACGCGGAAAATGATATTCCGATCGTGCCGGATGTGGGAATGTTCGCCTCCTTCGACCCGGTAGCTCTGGACCGGGCCTGCGCGGACGCGGTGAATGCCCAGCCGGTGATCGCAGGCAGCCAGCTTGACGAGATGCCACATGTACACCAGGATCATTTCATCGATTCCGCGCCGACCACAGATTGGCGGGTGTGTCTGGAACACGCGGAGAAGATCGGACTTGGGACACAGGAGTATGAGCTGGTAGAGATATAAACGGCTCCATCTCTCAAAAGACAAAAAGAGGATAAAGGCGGGAATACATATGACAAAAAAGCAGTTAGCGTTAGAAGTGATCGAACGGCTGAAGCAGGAATATCCAGACGCGGATTGTACCCTGGATTATGACCAAGCGTGGAAGCTTCTGGTCAGCGTGCGGCTGGCGGCCCAGTGTACGGACGCCAGGGTCAACGTGGTGGTGGAAGATTTGTATCAGAAATACCCGGATATGGAGGCCCTCGCAGAGGCGGAGCCGGAAGAGATCGAGAAGATCATAAGGCCCTGCGGCCTGGGGAAAAGTAAGGCCAGAGACATCAGTGGATGTATGCGTATGCTGCGGGATGAATATGGCGGCAAAGTGCCCAGAGATTTTAACGCGCTTTTGAAGCTGCCGGGAGTAGGACGCAAGAGCGCCAACCTGATTATGGGAGATGTGTTCGGAGAACCGGCCATTGTGACGGACACCCATTGTATCCGGCTGGTGAACCGGATCGGCATGGTGGATGGGATCAAGGAGCCAAAGAAGGTGGAGATGGCCCTGTGGAAGATCATTCCGCCGGAAGAGGGAAGCGATTTCTGCCATCGTCTGGTCTACCATGGACGGGATGTGTGCACCGCCAGGACCAAGCCTTACTGCTACCGCTGCTGTCTGGCGGATATCTGTAAGAAAGTGGGAGTCGATAAGTGACAGGGAGTTAAGAAAAGGATCAATGGAGGATGGATATGAAGAAGATAAGAATACTGGCTGTTTTGGCGTTGAGTCTGGGGCTCCTGCTTAGCGCCTGCGCTTCCGAAGAAGAAGGAGATACGGGAGCTATGGGCACCGGAGGGGGAGAAGAGCAGGAAGCCTCCCAGGATGACGCGGAGGAAGGATATGGGAAGATCTTTGGAGATTTTGAGACCGTTACATTTACCGGGGATACTCTGACCCAGGATGTGTTTGGGGAGGCGGAACTTTCCATGGTGAATATCTGGGCCACCTACTGCGGGCCCTGTATCCAGGAGATGCCGCACCTGGCCCAATTGAGTGAAGAGTACGCGGGACAGGGGGTACAGATCCTTGGCCTGATCAGTGATGTGACGGAGCCGGGAGATGAGACGGCGGCCCAAATCATAGAAGAAACAGGAGCCGGCTATATGCATTTCCTTCCATCGGCTGAGCTGCAGAGCGGCGTCTTAAGTCTGGTGAGTGCGGTGCCCACCACGATTTTCGTGGACCGGGAAGGCAATATGGTGGGGCAGGGCTATGCGGGAGCTATGAGCAAAGAGGACTGGGCCAAGATCATCGAGGAAAAGCTTGGTGAGGTACAACAATGACGGAGAGAAGGATCCGCCTGCTGCGGACAGCGCTCCTGGCGGCAGGCGTTTTGTGCGTCGGGATCGGAGTTTTCCGCGGCGAGGCGGAGGAAGTTATGATAAAAGCAGTTAATCTGTGTCTGGAGTGTATTGGAATTGGATAATCGATCGAGGGATCATCAGAAGATGAAGAAAAAAAGAAAAGGTCTCCGGCTGTGGGTCCAGATCGGGGCGACGGCCCTGACCAATGGATATTTCCTGGGATTTCTCACAGGGAGGATCTATCGGGGGCCGGCCAAGGCGGCCTGTGTGCCCGGCTTAAACTGTTATTCCTGCCCGGGCGCGTTGGGTTCCTGTCCTATCGGCGCTCTGCAATCGGTGCTGGGAAGCCGGGATTACCGGTTTTCTTTTTATGTGGTGGGCTTCCTGCTGATGGCAGGATCGATCTTTGGAAGATTTATCTGCGGATGGCTGTGTCCTTTCGGGCTGATCCAGGATCTGCTGTACCGGATTCCGTTTTTCAGAAAACGAAAGAATCTTCCGGGCCACAAGGCGCTGGTGTGGGTGAAATATATTATTCTGATCCTATTTGTGATCCTGCTCCCTTCCGTGGTGGTGGACATCGTAGGACAGGGAAGTCCCTGGTTCTGCAAGTATATCTGTCCTTCCGGCACGCTGATGGCAGGGATTCCGCTGGTGGCTTCCAATGAGATGCTGCGAAACGCGGCGGGAGCCCTGTTGGCCTGGAAGATGGGACTTCTGATCCTGGTGGTCCTGTTGGCTCTGTGGGTGTACCGGCCATTCTGTAAATATGTGTGCCCGCTGGGAGCCGTCTACAGCCTCTTTAATCCGGTGGCGCTGTACCGGTATCGGATCCAGGAGGATCAGTGTACCAAGTGCGGCAGGTGCGCCGCTGTCTGCAAAATGGATATCAAGGTATGGGAGCAGCCCAACAGCAGAGAATGTATCCGGTGCGGGGACTGTCTTGGGACCTGCCCGGAAAATGCTATCCGACGGGCGTCATTTGCCGGAAAGACAAAAGAACAGAAGATACAGTAGGAGATGATCGTTTGTATATTGGAGATCTGCACATCCATTCCCGCTATTCCAGAGCTACCAGCAGGGACTGTACGCCGGAGCATCTGGAACTGTGGGCGAGAAGAAAGGGAATCCGTCTGATCGGAAGCGGCGACTTCACCCATCCGGCCTGGCGGGAGGAACTGGAAGAAAAGCTGGAACCGGCGGAAGAAGGTTTCTATCGTTTGAAAGAAGAATATAAGATCCAGGACGACAGTGTGACAAGAGCAGAGGAACCCCGGTTTGTGATCACAGGAGAGATCAGTTCCATTTATAAAAAGATGGACCAGGTGCGCAAGGTCCACAGCCTGATCCTGCTGCCCGGGCTTTCAGAGGCAAAAGCAGTCTCGAGGAAGCTGGAGGCCATCGGCAACATCCATTCTGACGGCCGTCCCATCCTGGGTCTGGACTGTCATGATCTGCTGGAGATCCTGCTGGAATTGTGCCCGGAAGCCATCTATGTGCCGGCTCATATCTGGACGCCCCATTTCTCTATGTTTGGGGCTTTTTCTGGGTTTGACAGTGTGGAAGAGTGTTTCGGGGATCTGTCCTGTCATATCCATGCGGTAGAGACCGGCCTTTCCTCCGATCCGCCTATGAACTGGCGGGTGTCTGCCTTGGACCGGTATCAGCTGATCTCTAATTCGGATGCCCATTCTCCCGCCAAGCTTGGAAGGGAAGCCAATCTTCTGGACGGACCGTTCTCCTATCCGGGGCTGAAGCGGGCGGTGGAGACCGGAGAGGGGCTGTGTGGAACGATCGAGTTCTTCCCGGAAGAGGGGAAATACCACTATGACGGTCACCGGAAATGTCATCTGTGTCTTACGCCCCTGGAGACAGAGGAGTATCAGGGAATCTGTCCACGATGTCAGAAGAAGCTGACCATCGGTGTGGCTCACAGGGTGGAGCAGCTTTCTGACCGGCCGGAAGGATATATCCGGGAAGATGGGAAACCATTTGAAAGTCTGGTGCCCCTTCCCGAGGTGATCGGAGCGGCCCTGGGCCACTCTTCTGCCAGCAAAGCGGTACAGAGAGAATATGAGAAGCTATTGAAAGAGCTGGGGCCGGAGTTCTCCATCCTTCGTGAGATCCCGGTGGAAGATATCCGGCGTTGCGGCGGCTATCTGATCGCGGAGGGGATCCGGCGCCTGAGAGAAGGGAATGTAGAGCGGATCCCGGGATATGACGGGGAATATGGGACGATCCGGCTTTTCACCAAGGAGGAAATGGAAAACCCCGATGGCCAGATGAACCTGTTCCAACTGGCCGGGATCGAGATCCAGGAGGAAATCCAGGATCGGGAGGAAATACAGGGCCGGGAGGAAAGCCAGGACCAGGAAGCAGATCAGATTGAAAAGATGGGTAAGGGCAGCAGGAGAGACGAGGCGATCCGCCTGAATCCGGAGCAAAGGCAGGCGGTAACGGCAGCCAGCCGGGTGACGGCTGTCACTGCCGGACCGGGAACCGGCAAGACCCAGACATTGATCGCCCATCTCTTATACCTGTTAGAGGAACGCAAAGTACAGCCAGGGCAGATCACGGCAGTCACCTTTACCAACCGGGCGGCGGCAGAGATCCGGGCCCGTCTGGAAAAGGCTGTGGGGAAAGACCGGGCGGCCCGGGTCCAGGCAGGAACTTTCCACAACGTGGCACTGCGTTTTCTGAAAGCCCATGGAGTGGAAGGAACGCTGATCGGGGAGCTGGAAGCAAGAGACCGGGCCGCGGAAGTGATCAAGAACCTGGGAGCAGACTGGAAGCCGGGAGCATTCTTAGAGGAATTATCGATTTATAAAGCGGGCCTTGGAGCGGGGAATGGAAAACAGGAGATCGGAGAAGAGAAGAAGTGGGCATTTGCGGAATATCAGAAAGCTTTAGAGGAAGAAGGGATTCTGGACTTTGATGATATCCTCTTAAAGGCACTGGAGCTTGCAGGGATGCGGGAAGCGGACCGGGAGGCATTCTCCTTCCTGCTCATTGATGAGTTTCAGGACATTAATCTTATGCAGTACCGGCTGCTCCAGGCATGGAACCGGGGCGGAAGAGAATTATTCGTGATCGGGGACCCAGATCAGTCGATCTACGGGTTCCGCGGGGCAGATGGGGAATGTTTTGACCGATTGAAAGAAGACGCCCGAGATACCTGTGAAGAGTTCCAGCAGGTGATCCTGCGGGAGAATTACCGTTCCTCCTCCCAGATCCTACTTCCGGCCTGTCGGATGATCTCTGCCAATCCTGGAGGGAGCAGGAGCCTGGAGGCAGTATGCCAGGAAGGGCCTTCGGTGCGGCTGGTCCGCGGGGGAAGCAGGAAGGAAGAAGCGATCTTTATCGCCAAGGAGATCGACCGTCTGGCAGGCGGGATCGGAATGCTGGAAGCCCAGGAAGTCTTCACAGGAAGGCCAAGCCAGGTGAGAGGCTTTGGCGATATCGCGGTGCTGTACCGGACCCACCGGCAAGCGTTGCTGCTGGAAAATTGTCTCAGGACAGAGGGCATTCCCTATGTGGTGGCAGGAAGAGAAGATTATATGCTGGAGCGCGGCGTAGTGGGGACGGGAGAATTTTTCCGAAGCCTGGAAGATCCGGAGAAGCCAGCTTTGAAGGAACGGGCGATGAATCATCTGATGCAGCTGTTCCCAGGGGAACTGACGGAAGAAATCTACAGATCTATGGCAGAGAAGTATCGTCCGCTGCTGGAAAAAGAAACGCCAGAACAGATCTTGAAACGATGGATCGAAGATCTGGGCCTGGAGAAACGCAAAGAAATGGAGAAGCTGCTGCGAGCTTCCATGTTCTATGAGCGGATGAAAGAATTTCTGGATGCTCTGGAAACTGGAGTGGAAAGTGATATCCGACGCTGCGGTGGCAGAGAGTACCAGGCAGACGCGGTGACGCTGATGACCCTACACGGGTCCAAAGGCCTGGAATTCCCGGCAGTTATTGTGGCAGGCGTCCAGGAAGGCATGATTCCCTATGAGAGCGAAAACTATCCTACAGACCTGGAGGAAGAGCGGAGGCTGCTGTATGTAGGGATGACACGGGCGAAGGAAGAACTGATCCTTACCTGTTGTCAGGAAGAGTCCTCCTTCTTGAAAGAATTGGATGAGAAGCTGGTGGTCAGAGAAAAGACTGCGGGCCGGAAGCGGGAAGAAAGCGGAAGACAGATGGAGCTGTTTGAGTTTCTGTCGTAAATCCGCTCTGCCGGGCTTCTTTTTCATGATTTTGCGGGTTCCAAAGTCATGCTTAATGTGCGGCCCCGCCTTCTGCCGCCACGCGCACTCGGCGTGCCCGTAACTTGAAAAATCACAGAATTTTAAGAAAGTGTTCATGGAATTTGTAATTTTTTGGGGGTATAATACTCCCAGACATTACCCCTAAGGAGGAAATGGAATGGGGCGAGGCTTTAAGCTTATTAAGGAAACGGAAATCGAGACCTGTGAGATAGAAAGGAGTCCGATCACCCGGTATCAGCCGGATTACCGGGATGGTCTGACAGGCGCCCAGGCGGCGGAGCATATGGCTGCCGGGTGGTCCAATATCCCGGTGGATCCGCCGGCACAGACGACAAAAGAGATCATCCATGAAAATGTTTTTACCTATTTCAATCTGATCTTTACCGTGCTGGCGGTTTTATTGTGTCTGGTAGGATCCTTTCGAAACCTGACTTTTATGCCGGTGGTCATCATCAATACACTGATCGGGATCGTCCAGGAGATCCGGGCCAAGAATGTGCTGGAGAAGCTGAATATGCTCAATGCGCCCCATGCGCTGGTGGTCCGGGACGGCAGAGTGGAGTCCATAGATTCCGAGGACCTGGTGCTGGAGGATATCGTGATCTTCAAGGCGGGGAACCAGGTGTGCGCCGATGCCCAGGTGGTAAATGGTGAAGTGCGGGTCAATGAGTCGCTTCTGACCGGGGAATCCGATGAGATCGTGAAGAAGCCCGGTGATCATCTGATGTCGGGAAGCTTCATCGTGTCTGGAGAATGCCATGCCAGACTGGAGAATGTGGGGCCGGATTCCTATATTTCGAAATTGACGCTGGAGGCCAAGGCGATCCAGAAGGGAGAGAAATCTGAGATGATCCGCTCCTTGGACAAGCTGGTCAAATTCGTTGGTATTGCTTTGATCCCCATCGGTATTGTACTGTTTGTACAGAGCTTCTTTTTTAATCATGAGACTTTCCGGAACAGTATCACCTCCATGGTGGCGGCGGTGATCGGTATGATCCCGGAAGGATTGTATCTGCTGGCCAGTGTGGCTCTGGCGGTCAGCTCGATCCGGCTGGCCCAGAAGAAGGTGCTGCTCCACGATATGAAGAGTATCGAGACCCTGGCCAGGGTCAATGTATTGTGCGTGGACAAGACCGGAACGATCACAGAGAATTCCATGAGCGTGAAGAAACTGGTCCCGACAGAACATTATGACGGAGAGAAGATGCCGGAGCTTGCCAGGATGGTGGGAGATCTGGTGAAGCCCATGAGCAGCGACAACGCCACCATGGAAGCCATGAAGGAATTTTTCACAGAGGGGACCGGGAAATCCCCGGTGAAGGTGACTCCTTTCACCTCTGTGACGAAATACAGCGGAGTATCCTTCGAAGATCAGGCCTATGTGCTGGGGGCGCCGGAATTTGTCCTGCGAGAAGACTATGGAGACTATGAGTCCCAGATCATGAATTATGCCAGAAGAGGCTACCGGGTGCTGGTATTCGGTACCTGCGGCAGCATCACGGAAGGACAGAAATTATCGGACAAGGTAACGCCTTTGGGATACGTGCTCCTGGCCAATCCTGTGCGCAAAGAAGCGCCGGAGACCTTCGCTTATTTTGCGGAGCAGGGTGTGGAAGTAAAAGTAATTTCAGGGGATAACCCGATGACAGTATCAGAGGTGGCCAAAGAAGCAGGAATTCCGGGGGCGGAAGAATATGTGGATGCCACCACTCTCCAGACCGAGGAAGACATCCAGAACGCGGTGGCCAGATATACCGTCTTTGGGCGGGTGACACCGGCCCAGAAGCGGGCCTTTGTCCAGGCGCTGAAGTCTCAGGGGCGGACGGTAGCCATGACAGGAGACGGAGTAAACGATGTTTTGGCGTTAAAGGATGCGGACTGCAGCGTGGCGATGGCGTCGGGAAGCGACGCGGCGGTGCAGGCTTCTCAGGTGGTCCTGCTGGAATCCAATTTCGCCTGTATGCCCTCGGTGGTATTGGAAGGAAGACGGGTCGTCAATAATATCCAGCGTTCTGCCAGCCTGTTTCTGGTGAAGAACATTTTCTCCTTCCTGTTGTCCCTGTTCTCTGTTGTATTTATGATCACCTACCCGCTGGAACCGTCCCAGATATCCCTGATCAGTATGTTTACCATCGGAGTACCGGCCTTCTTCCTGGCGCTCCAACCGAATAAAGAACTGATCCAGGGCCATTTCCTTACAAATGTGTTCCTGAAGGCGCTGCCGGCAGGCCTGACCGATGTGATAGCAGTAGGCGCTCTGGTGGTATTTGGACAGACCTTCCATGTGGGATCGGACGACATTTCCACGGCGGCCACCATGCTGCTGGCGATCGTAGGATTCTTGATTCTTTTCAGGATCTGTCAGCCCATGAATGTGATCCGTGGAGTGGTGTGGACGATCTCTGTGATCGGCCTGATCGGCTGCAGTATTTTCCTGCCGGATCTGTTTGCCATCACCGGAATGTCCACAGAATGTATCATGCTGTTCGTGGTGTTCTCCATCGCCACAGAGCCGGTGCTCCGCTATCTGACCATGTTGCTAAGCGGCCTTCGCTGCCTAGTCCAGAAGGTGCCTGGCAGGAAAAAGAAAGCTTAGATATCCAGAAGGTTTCCGTCTAGATCCTTCCACAGAAAGGCGTGATCATAGATCATATATCCATGGGCGGAGCCTTCCTTTGGAATAGAGACGGAACCGGGGTTCATATAAGTATAATGCCCCATGTTTTGATGGGCAGGTATGTGAGTATGGCCATTTAGCAGGATATCCCCGTCTTTGAGCATAGGAAGATTCCCGGGATGGAAGACGTGTCCATGAGTGGCGAAGATGGTCTGCCCATCCAGGTCCAGCAGGCAGTATTCCGCCAGGATGGGGAATTCCAGGACCATCTGGTCCACATCACAGTCACAGTTGCCCCGGACACAGAGTAGTTCCTGTCTCAGCGGATTTAAAAGAGCGATCACAGCCTTGGGATCATACTCTTCTGGAAGATCGTTGCGGGGGCCGTGGTAGAGCAGGTCGCCCAGGAGCAGGAGCCGATCCGCCTCTTCCCGGCGGTAAGCCTCCACCATCTTCCGGCAGTATTTGACGGAGCCATGGATATCAGACGCGATCATCAGTTTCATAGTGGATACCTCGCTTTTTGTTAAGTGTATGGGTATAGTTTACCACAAAGAA
>DXGF01000006.1 GCA_019114065.1 Candidatus Dorea gallistercoris | reverse complement strand
TCGTTTTTGTGTTTCAAAGCGTTACAGGTTTGATGACACCGCTTTCCTATCGGCTTCGGTTTATGCGAAAATTACTTCTGCGTTTACGATTTCCACTGCCGATTCACGCAGTGCGTTCATCCTGCCTATCCCTTCCATCGGATGTTCGGCTTTCAGTTCTTCGGTTATGCCCTCATGCTCTGCCATCTGTTCTAGCAGTCGGGAAAACATTGCTTCCGCCTGCTTGTCGATATCCGCAAGATAACCGTTCAGCTTACCGCTTGTCAGTAGGTTGTAATACCGAACTTTATAGTGCTGTTTAAGATACCTTGCGTGCCGCTGTCCCCATATCCCTATGGGCCTATTTTCTTCGGCTGGCAGAGTGAGGTTTGGAAAGTAATAGTCGCCTTGCAGTGTATAAGTCCCGCCTGTTTCTTCAAATAATGATTTCATTGCAGTTTCCTCCAACTTTAAATTTTAGATTTTCTGCAATATACCGTACCGATCGTCTTTATCGCTTGTTTTCAAAACATTCGTTACGGAACCTCATCATTACAGGGAATGCCCTTTTCTTTACTGCCGCTCCTCCCAATACTGCAGTTCGATCGGATCAATGGGGTCGACCGGATTCTCAATCTTGCCCTTTTTCTTCCGTTTCCGGCGTTTCAGCAACTCACCGCCCTTATTATAAAACCAGAAAGAATAGACCAGAAGCTTATTTGCCTTTCCCATCTTGTCCTTCGTGGTCTTATTATACAGACTCCCTCCGACTTCCAGAGGCTTCTTCTGCCGGATCAAAGATATTAGCTCCGTCTCACAGGACACCCATTCCGGAAGGATTGTGTATCCCATCCCTACACAGTCCGGTCTGTGGGCATCACTGCCGCCGATCCCCGGCTTTTTGTATTTATACGCCAGTTTTAACGCGCCAGCATTGGAGTCTTCCGGCTCACAGGCGTTAAATGCTTCTATAAAATCAAATCTTTTGATGATCTCCGGCGATTTATAGAACTTCTTTGTGTTGGTAAAACTGAGATATTTTTCTCCGCAGGGATGAGCCGGCCCAAGGATTCCTCCGTGCCGATGGACGAAATCGATCAATACCGCGACAGGGAGCCCCCGCAGCTCCAGCAGCCGCATCTTCACTCCCTCCGGCATGATACAGATGATGTGTCCCGCATCACAGGTATCATATTCAATCCCTTTGAGCACCACAAAATCCTCATGCACTTTTCCCTTCATCTTGTATTTCCAATGGCGGTAACCTTTGTAAGTATCATGGTCTGTGATCAGCATCCCATCAAACCCTTTTTCCTTCAGCTTCGTGATATATTCATCTAAACTCACTTTACTGTCGATGGAACCCTCTTTCACATGACAATGCATATCCAGCTTCAAAGTCAAGCCTCCTTAGCTCTTGATCTTTTCGATCTTACTTATTGATCTTCTTCCTCTTCTTCAGAGTCGTCCAGAATCATCCTGGCCTTCTCCACCTCCGACTCTACTGAATCTTTCTCCTTTACCTGCTTCGAATATACCTTCTCTTTCCTCCCAACTTTGCGGGAATGCAGCATGAACTGCACTGCCATTCCGGCCGCCAAAAGGACTACGCCGACAGCGCATCCCAGCCATGATGCTTCCAGCCCCAGCGCCGTACCGATGGATGTTCCCGCCGTGATCCCGCCGGAGATAGAGGTGCAGATAATGATCATCGGCTCTACAAAGATAACCGCAATGATCGATATCAGCAGAGAGATTCCCAGCACGATCAACAGCTGGACAGATTCCCTCAGATCGATCAACTGGATCCCAATCCCCAGTCCCGTGCAGAACACGAGACAGAACACACCAAACCGATACAAGAAGAAAGAAAGCGCTGCCAAAAGCGCTGCGCAGGCAAATACGACAATGGCAAATGTGATCCCCGAAATATCCAAAACCCTGGAAACAGCCACTCCCGCCAGAGCGCCGATCAGGAAACCGACCAAAGCAATCTGAATCTTGATCAACTTCAATCCAAAGAAACAGATCAGAAGCCCTACTACCGCCATCGCGATCAAAGCCTCCATGCTTGGCTGTTCCCCCAGCTGCTGCGCAAGCTGCCTTGCGCTTCCGGAAGCTTCACTTACGATACTGCTCCCGCTGCTCAGAACTTGTTCCATATCTTTTGTCTCCTTTACCCCTTACTAAATGATATCTATTCACATTCTCCTTTGCAATTATAGCATCTTTCCTTCATTCTGTTAAGTTCTAAAATTCTGTTTCCTGTTTTTCCCGCCACAGACAGTGAGGATGGATATCAACTATACACTTATAACTGACACCCATCCTCACCTTGATTCTTCAATCATGTTTTACCTCTTTCTTTTGGTACTAGTTTAATCTTTTGGCGGTCCGTACCTTCCTTTCTTAAACTATTCTCTGAAATCTGTTCCACTTTTAGTAAACAGTTTTCAAAACTAACAACAAACTCGATAAATATTTATCTGTTTTTTCTTTTTGCTTGTTGTTTATGTCATTATATTACCACTATAAATTTGATTTGTCAATATGTTCTTTTTAAATCAAAAAATTTTCAGACTCATGCAGGTCTAAAAATGACGTGCCACGCAGGAATCTGAACTCCTGCGTAGGCACGCCTCTCTCGTCTCTTTGCTCAGAACGCGACCGCTCCGGTATCAATGCCGTTGATCACGTAATAAACAGCCCCTTCCTCCGGCTTTATGTAGAGATCGATAGACTTGATCTCTCCAACTTTTCTGCCGGACTTGGTCCATGCTTTCTTCACACTGGC
This sequence comes from Candidatus Dorea gallistercoris, assembly GCA_019114065.1. Taxonomy (GTDB): domain Bacteria; phylum Bacillota; class Clostridia; order Lachnospirales; family Lachnospiraceae; genus Massilistercora; species Massilistercora gallistercoris. Next base: position 7,230 of record DXGF01000006.1, on the reverse strand, counting down.
GATCATGTCCTTCTCCTCTACCTGTTTTCCATAGTACTCTACGACCGCTTTAACTTTTATGTCTTTCTTCACGGAAGTCTTTCTTGCTGTAGTCTTCTTTGCTGCCGTCTTTTTTGCCGCTGGTTTCTCCGCAGCAGAAGTCTTAGCTGGTTCCGCTTTCGCTGCTTTCTCTGTAGTAGAAGTCTCAGCCGTTCCCGCTTTCGCTGTTTTCTGTACGGATTCTGTCTTGTCTGCTTCTGTCTTTGCTGAGGATGTGCTGACAGTAACGGCCTTTTTTGCTTCTGGTGTTGCTTTTTTTGTTGCCATGATAATTCCTCCTCAATCCTCTAAAGCTTATCCGCCTTAGCTGTGAACTATTATAGCATCTTTCAGTCAAAATGCAACTTTCCGCCCTAAATTCCATGATTTTGCCCGGAAACCGGGCCTTTTTTTTCTCTAATTTCGTTAAAAATCCAACACTTGGAGCAGCAGCCCCGCCAGTATGCCTGTCAAAAGTAAAAAGAGAAGGATCTTCAGATTTTCTTTTCTGCTCTCATTCATTTTAAACAGGACGATGAGACCGATCCCCGCCCCTGTACAGAGCCCGGCCATGACAGACGCAAAGGAAAGCGCCCCACCCAGATAAAGCTGGGTCAGCATCACAGAAGCCGCGCAGTTGGGGATCAGACCGATCACCGCCGCGATCAGCGGCTGCGCCGGGGTGTCTCCCAGCAGAAAGGCGGAGAGCTGACGGATCCCGAAGAAGTCGATGCACAGGTTCAAGATCATTGTAAACAGGAAAAGATATACAAAGATCCTCACCGTGTGATCTAAGGCCGGACGGAGCAGTCCCGCCCCTTCTCTGTGGCAGCCGCAGTGGTGACAGATATCTCCCACTCCCTTTGGCTCTTCTACAAATCGTCTCAGGAGAAAATCCGCCAGATATCCGGCCGCCACCGCAATGACTACTTTGCCGGCCAGCAGCGGGAGAACGGTCCCCACGCTCTCAGGATTTCCCAAAAGGATCAGGACCGCCTCGTCTGAGGTCGCCAGGAATACAGAGATCAGTGTGCCCACGGAAATGACTCCCCCCGCATATAGATTCGCCGCCAGAACAGAAAAGCCGCACTGGGGGATACATCCCGCCAGCGCGCCCACGATCGGACCTGCCCTCCCTACTTTCACCAGAATTCCGGCAATCTTCTCCGATCCATGATGCTCCAGTGCTTCGATCAAAAGAAACGCCACAAATAAGAACGGGAGCATCCGCAGGCAGTCTTCTCCCGCATGTATAAAAGCTTCCTTTAATAAGTCCATTCGTTCTTTGTCCTCTCTTTATGTCTGATACATCTGCTCCAGGATCCGGACAGTCCCTTCCATACCAAGTCTGCTGACATTCAAAAGGGCCTGATGCGCCTCGATGCTGCCCCATTCCATTCCCGTATGGGACTCATAATAGTATCTGCGCTCCCGGTCGATCCTTTTGATCTTCTCTGCCGCTTTCCGCTCGGACATATCATACCGTTTGGCGATCCGCCTGATCCGGTCTTCCAATCCGGCACAGATAAATACATTGATCACTCCCTGCCGGTCTCTCAGCACATAATCCCCGCAGCGTCCCACGATCACACAGGGGCCTCTCTGCGCCAGCTTGCGGATGATCTCTGACTGCAGTTCATAGACCTGCTCATTCAATGGCTGCGTGTACTCTGCCGCGGCATTGGCGGACCGTTCTATGGGCGCCAGCACATAGCCCTCCAGGAAACTGTTCAAGGTCGTCTCATCCACCGCCTGGGCTGTCTCCTCTCGGATATCCAGCTTCTCTGCCACCATCCGCACTAGATTGTTGTCATACAGCGGAATGTTCAGTCTGGTGGCCAGACAGTTTCCTATCTCATGGCCGCCGCTTCCGAATTGTCTTCCGATAGTAATGATCTTGTGATCTGTCATGTAGATTCCTCCCTTCATGAAATCCCTATTCCATTTTCACCAGAAACCCCTTTTCCCGAAGCAGGTCTTCGATCAGCTCCAGCGTTTCCACAGAATCCGCACTGATCTCGTGATAATGATAGTCTGAGGTGATATTTTTCAGAGGACTGGATTTGCCGCTTCTGAGATCCTCTAAAAAATCCCGGACTTTTCTTCTGGAATCCACTCCAAGGTAAGCCTCCAGCCTTCCATAGACCTTATGGTGGACGATCACATTCTCCACACAGCCACCCAGATCCACGATGGCACATAATTCCTCCTCTAACTGTTCATCGGAGTGGCGGACTTTGAAGATCCTGCTGATCTTCCTCCTCTCCTGCAGGAGATATCCCCGATTAGTGGATAAGATCTCATGGCCGGACGCGCGGATGAGCGCCATGTCCTGGACGATCACCTGTCTGCTGACCCCGTAGATCTCCGCCAGCGCCCTGGCCGCCACCGGCCGACTGCTCTGCCTGATCCTGGAAAGGATATCCGCCCGTCTTTCTTCTCCTGTCATGGTCTTTCACACCTCCTGAAGTCTTGTCCTCTGTCCGTTCCCGGTATTTTTCTATTATACACAGAAAAAGCAAGAAAGGGAACCGGAATTTCCGATTCCCTTTTCTCATTTATTTAAGAGACAGCGCCCTGTTCCAAAGAACAGAGCGCTGCTGATCTTAAATCATATGCATTTTTGCGTAAGAGCTTTTTGAGAGCCTACTTATTCGCGATCGCTGCCTGAGCCGCGGCCAGTCTGGCGATCGGTACACGGAACGGTGAGCAGGATACATAATCCAGTCCAAGTTCGTCGCAGAACTCAACAGAGGACGGATCTCCGCCGTGCTCTCCGCAGATACCAAGATGCAGCGCCGGATTGGATTCCTTTCCAAGTTCGATAGCCATCTTCATCAGCTTGCCAACGCCAGTCTGATCCAGTTTCGCAAATGGATCGTTCTCGTAAATCTTTGCGTCATAGTACGCATTCAGGAATTTTCCTGCGTCGTCACGGGAGAATCCGAATGTCATCTGGGTCAGGTCGTTGGTGCCGAAGCAGAAGAAATCAGCTTCCTTTGCGATCTCATCGGCGGTGAGAGCCGCTCTTGGGATCTCGATCATGGTACCTACTTCGTATTTCAGGTCGATTCCTGCTGCCGCAATCTCAGCGTCAGCGGTCTCAACCACGAATTTCTTCACATATTTTAACTCTTTTACTTCACCAACCAGCGGGATCATGATCTCCGGCTTGATGGTCCAGTCCGGATGAGCCTTCTGAACCTTGATCGCGGCGCGGATGACTGCTCTTGTCTGCATCTTTGCGATCTCCGGATAGGTTACTGCCAGACGGCATCCACGGTGTCCCATCATCGGGTTGAACTCGTGCAGGCTGTCGATCACAGCTTTGATCTGCCCAACAGTCTTGCCCTGAGCCTCAGCCAGTTTCTTGATATCTTCTTCCTCTGTCGGAACGAACTCGTGAAGCGGAGGATCCAGGAAACGGATGGTAACCGGATTTCCTTCCAGCGCCTCATACAGTTCCTCAAAGTCTCCCTGCTGATATGGAAGGACTTTCTCCAGAGCTTTCTCTCTTTCTTCCTCTGTCTCAGAGCAGATCATCTCACGGAACGCGTCGATTCTGCCCTCGCCGAAGAACATATGCTCAGTACGGCAAAGACCGATTCCCTCCGCGCCCAGCTCAACGGCTTTCTTAGCATCAGCCGGTGTATCTGCGTTGGTGCGGACTTTCAGTCTTCTGTACTTGTCAGCCCATCCCATGATCCGTCCAAACTCACCTGCGATGGTAGCGTCTACCGTCGGGATGATTCCGTCGTAGATATTTCCGGTAGATCCATCCAGGGAGATCGGATCTCCTTCGTGGAATTCTTTTCCGCCAAGTGTGAATTTCTTATTAGCTTCGTCCATTACGATGTCACCGCATCCAGATACACAGCAGGTACCCATACCACGAGCCACAACGGCCGCATGAGAAGTCATACCGCCACGAACGGTCAGGATTCCCTGAGCGCTCTTCATACCTGTGATATCTTCAGGAGATGTCTCCAGACGTACCAGAACTACCTTCTCGCCTCTTTCTGCCCACTCTACCGCGTCATCTGCCGTAAATACGATCTTACCGCAGGCAGCTCCAGGAGAGGCACCAAGAGCCTTGCCAATCGGTGTCGCCTTCTTCAGAGCGTCTGCGTCAAACTGTGGGTGAAGCAGAGAATCCAGGTTTCTCGGATCGATCATGGCAACTGCTTCTTCCTCTGTTCTCATGCCCTCGTCTACCAGGTCGCATGCAATCTTCAGAGCCGCCTTCGCGGTCCTCTTGCCATTTCTTGTCTGCAGCATGTACAGCTTGCCGTGCTCAACGGTGAACTCCATATCCTGCATATCTCTGTAGTGCGTCTCCAGAGTCTTGCACACATCTCTGAACTGCGCAAATGCTTCGGGGAATTTCTCTTCCATCTCGGAAATGTGCATAGGAGTACGAACGCCAGCAACCACGTCCTCTCCCTGAGCGTTTGTCAGGAACTCTCCGAACAGTCCGTTTTCTCCTGTAGCCGGGTCACGAGTGAACGCAACTCCTGTACCGCAGTCGTCTCCCATGTTGCCAAACGCCATCATCTGTACGTTGACAGCGGTTCCCCAAGAATATGGGATATCGTTGTCACGACGGTAAACGTTTGCTCTTGGGTTGTCCCAGGAGCGGAATACCGCTTTTACAGCGCCCATCAACTGTTCTTTGGCATCAGACGGGAAATCATCTCCAATCTTCTCTTTGTACTCAGCCTTGAACTGGCCCGCCAGAGTCTTCAGATCTTCTGCTGTCAGTTCAACGTCCTGTGTTACGCCTTTTTCCTCTTTCATCTTGTCGATGAGCTCTTCAAAATATTTCTTTCCGACTTCCATAACAACGTCGGAGTACATCTGGATAAATCTTCTATAGCAGTCCCAAGCCCAGCGCGGATTGCCGGAAGCCTCTGCCAGCGTCTCAACAACTTCTTCATTCAGGCCAAGGTTCAAAATCGTGTCCATCATACCAGGCATAGAAGCTCTCGCGCCAGAACGAACAGAAACAAGAAGCGGGTTCTCTTTGTCTCCGAATTTCTTTCCTGTGATCTCTTCCAGTTTGGTCATGGCTTCCATGATCTGTCCCATGATCTCGTCGTTGATCTGTCTGCCATCTTCATAATACTGCGTACAAGCCTCTGTCGTTACCGTGAATCCCTGTGGAACCGGGAGCCCAAGGCCTGTCATCTCTGCGAGGTTTGCGCCTTTTCCACCAAGAAGGTTTCTCATGGTCGCGTTACCTTCTGTGAACATATAGACCCATTTTGCCATCTGTTATGACCTCCTAAATTCTTTTTTCTAAATTTTTATCTAACTAAACAGCACATCTATTTTACTGGTTTTGCCAGTTTTCGTCAAGAGTTTCTTAGTGGATCTGCAGAAATGCTTTATAGCCCTTATAGGCTTCATATATGTCAGACTTGCTGGTCACTTCCCAGGGCGCATGCATGGAAAGGACCGCTACGCCGCTGTCGATCACTTCCATCCCGTAATTGGCCATAATGTAGGCGATGGTACCGCCGCCGCCTGCATCCACCTTGCCAAGCTCCGCAAACTGGTAAGCCACATTTTCCTCATCCATCACACTGCGAAGCTTTGCCAGATATTCCGCGTTGGCGTCGTTCGATCCGCTTTTGCCTCTGCTTCCCGTAAATTTATTAAACACCAGGCCCTTGGCGAAGAAAGCGGAGCTGCGCTTCTCAAAGGTTTCCGCGAACATAGGGTCATAGGCGGCGCTTACGTCGGAGGAAAGCATTTTCGAATTCTGCAGGGCCCGTCTTACTTTCAGTTCAGACTCGCTTCCCGTCAGAGCGATCAGCTCTGCCACCACATTTTCAAAAAACCGGGAATGCATTCCGGTGGCGCCCACACTTCCAATCTCTTCTTTGTCCACCAGGATACAGCAGGCCGTCCGGTCAACTTCCTGGGTATCCAGCATGGCAAACAGGGACGTGAACGCGCAGACCCTGTCATCCTGCCCGTAACCCAGGATCATGCTCCGGTCAATGCCGCACTCTCTGGCTCTTCCCGCCGGAACAATCTCCAGCTCCGCGGACAGGAAATCTTCCTCTTCCATATCGTAATATTCTTTCAGAAGCCGCATCGCATTCGCCTTTACCGCTTCCTTCTCTTCTTTCTCAAGTTCTTCCGCCTGCTCGATGGGGCGGCTTCCAAAGAGAAGATCCAGTTTCTCTCCTTCAATCACCGCGCTGGCCTTCTTCTCCATTTGTTTGGAGGCCAGATGGACCAGAAGGTCCGTGATCACAAATACCGGGTCCTCTTCCTTCTCCCCGATATTGACCTCGACTACCGAACCATCCTTCTTGGCGATCACGCCGTGAAGGGCTAATGGCACCGTTACCCACTGGTATTTCTTGATCCCTCCATAATAATGGGTGTCCAGGTAAGCCAGCTCCTCGTTCTCATAGAGCGGATTCTGCTTTACATCAATCCTGGGGGAATCAATATGGGCGCCCAAGATATTCATTCCGTTTTCCAGCGTCTGCCTGCCGATTTGAAAGATGGCGATACTCTTGTCCATGCAGACCGCGTAGATCTTGTCCCCCGGCTTGATCTGGGACTTGATATCCTTGAGATTCTGATAGCCTTGCGCCTCTAATTTTTGAACGGTGAGCTTGATGCACTCCCGCTCCGTCTTGCCTGCGTCCAGGCATGATCTGTAGTCCGTGTTGATACGCTCCAGCTCCTGGAGCTGGGCGGCGTCGTAAGATTTCCATGCGTTTTGTTTGTTCATCGTTGTTCAACCTCCTGATGTAGAGTATAACACATGTTTTATATTGGGGACGTAATATTTTTAAATTTTGCTACGTCCCGAATTAACATTTGCAGTGTACCTAAATGAAAGATAGGGTGTCCCCTTTTGTATTTTACCCTGTACCTTTTTGTTCTTCTATTTGTTTTTTTACCGCATTGTAAATTCGTATCGCCTTTTTTTCTGATATTCTCAGGATTCTCTTTATTTCCTGAAGGTATACCTGTCGAACTTCTCTTTCTTCAAAAACTTGCATTAATTTAGATAAATCTTTTATTTTATATAATTCTTCCGCAATCAATAATGCGATTTCATTTTGCTGAGAAGTGACCTCATCAGGGATATCAATAAATAATTCTCTCTGCCGCTGCTTATGGAATTCCTCAAATTCGCTGTATGAATCAAATTCTTTCCTATAAAATTCAACCGCTTTTTCATGC
>DXGF01000040.1 GCA_019114065.1 Candidatus Dorea gallistercoris | reverse complement strand
CGCCACTGTGGCTGTATCCAGCCCGAAATTCGTGGCAATGGAGAACAGCAACAGGATGTAGAGCACAAATTTCAACAGGGAATCCACAAACTGCGCCACCCCCTGATCGGCTTTGGACCGCTCCAGGGATTTCCGTACTACTTTTCGCAGCCATTGGATCAGGAATCTGCCGATGAAGAAGACCACCAGGGCAAAGAGCACCTTCAGCCCGAACTGGATCAGATCCGGCAACTGTTCCTGGATGAGGCTTGGAAGCCTCTCTACCGTCTGGGCCGCCTCTTTGACTGTCTCTGTTCCTTCTGCCAATTCTAAATTATTTTCTTCCGCGCTTGCCAGCATTGTTAACATCTTTCTACTCCTTTAAGCGCCAGTAATGCGCTTAGATTTCCTCGTTTCTCTCCCTGGGCCCGGTGAGAAAATAAGATTTCCGGGTTACAGTGGGTACACAGGTTGGTGACCGCGATCTGCTCCCCTGGAATCCCGGCTTCCATCAGCACCTCCTCATTGGCCGCCCACAGGTTTACCTGATATTTCCCGTTTTTCTTCCGGTAGAAGAGCCGGTCCCAGGATTCTTCCGGAAATTCCTTCTGGAATTCCAGGATCACGTCTTCACTGACTTCATAGCAGTCCTGGCAGATGGAAGGCCCGATGGCCGCCACAATATCTTTCGGATCTGTCCCAAAGGCTTCCTTCATTTTCTCCACCGTTACCTTTCCGATCTTCCCCACGGTTCCCCGCCACCCGGAATGGCTAAGGCCGATGGCCTTTCTGACCGGATCCACAAAATACAGCGGCACACAGTCCGCATAGAAGGTGACCAGACAGATCCCCGGCACATCCGTCACCATCCCGTCTGTCTCCATGAAACGCCTTCCCCGGTCTTCTTTTTTGACCACTGCCACGTTGGTGGTGTGGGTCTGATGGGTGTAAGTCAAATCCTCTGGTCTCACCCCCAGGGCCTTGGCCATCCGCCTTTTATTCTCCGCCACCGCCGCCGGATCGTCCCCTCTTGTACTGCTCAGATTCATGGATGTCCAGGGCCCCTGACTGACGCCGCCCATCCTGGTGGAAAACCCATGGGTCACGATCCCGGTCTGTTCCAACAGCGGATATACCAAATATGGGACGCCCCAGGCTTCCCGTTCCTCCAAGATCTTTTCCTCATTCTGATATACCAATCCTAATTTCTCCATACCATTTCCTTTTCTATTCTGTCCAGCCAAAGTCTTTCTGATACTCTTCATTCCTGATAATCAAAGGCGTTGGGATACCAGGTCAGTTTCCCGTCCTTTCCGGAAACGCAGATTACATCGAACCTGCATGGAACATCCACAACCCCTCTCTTCGTCAGATAGTAAAGGGCGCACCGGGAGATCCTGCTCTGTTTCTTCCCATCCACCGCCTCAGAGGGATCCCCGCTCCCCATACGGGAACGGTACTTGACTTCCACAAACACCAATGTCTCTCCCTCTCTGGCGATCAGATCGATCTCTCCCTGCCGGCATCGATAATTTGTCTCCAGGATCACATACCCCTGCTTCTTAAGGTAAGCGGCCGCTTTCTGCTCATAGAGGCCGCCTTTTGCCCTTTTATTTTCCCTCATCTCCTGCGCTCTCCATTTTCGCTGTTCTGCTGGGCCTTTTGCCGCTACACGAAATTCTTGATAAAGCTCTGTCGGTGGATCGGGGTCGGCCCCAGCTCTCTTATAGCCTGGATATGCTCTTTTGTACCATATCCCTTATGCTTGGCAAACCCATAGCCTGGAAGGACCAGGTCTATCTCCTCCATCAGCCGGTCCCTGGTCACCTTCGCCACAATGCTGGCCGCCGCGATGGAAATGCTCTTGGCATCCCCCTTGATGATCGGCACCTGAGGGATCTCCAACTCCGGGATCGTGACCGCGTCGTTCAAAAGAATATCCGGCTCCACAGACAGATCCGCGATCGCCGCGCGCATAGCCTCATAAGTGGCCTGCAGAATATTGATCTCATCAATCCTTGCCGGGGAAGCCATACCGATGCCAACCGCCGCCGCTTTCTCCAGGATATCGTCATAAAGACTCTCCCGCTTCTTGGGCGACAGCTTCTTGGAGTCATTCAGGTACAGAATCGGCGCATCCTTGGAAAGGATCACGGCTCCCGCTACCACCGGCCCTGCCAGCGGACCTCTCCCTGCCTCGTCAATGCCGCAGATACAGGCGCAGTCCTGGTATTGATTTTCGTACACACTCATGGCCGCCAGCCGTTCCAGCTCTTTCTCCAGCTTTGCCTGCTGCCGTTTTCTGCGTTCTTCTTCCCGCTTATTCATGCCGGATCACTCCCATCTGGTCAAAGGGATAGATCCGCACCCAGGCTCTTCCGATCAGCTCGCTGCGATGGAGCACCCCTACGCTGGGGTCCCTGCTGTCTGAGCTGTGATTCCGGTTGTCCCCCAGCACAAAATATTCATCCGCTCCCAAGGTAATGGGCTGATCCGCCTCTCCAGCCGATTCCATAGGCTCCATCCCGTAAATGTCGCTGGTCAGTTGTTCTCCGTTGATATATACATACCCATCGATCACTTGTACGGTCTCTCCGGGAAGTCCGATGATCCGCTTGATATAGTAAGTATTCTCTTCATACCGGTATGGGAAAACGATGATATCATAGCGGCTGGGATCCTGAAAGCGATAAGAAATCTTATCCACGATCAGATTGTCCCCGTGGCTTAGTGTGGTCTCCATTGAGGAACCACTGACGCGGGTCCTCTGTCCCACATAAGTAATAATGAGATACGTAAGTCCTACAATAATCAGTATGTATACGACCCAGCCCAGAAGTTCTCTTAAAATCCCTCCCGACTGGCTCCGTCTGCGTCTTGCCATAGTCTGCTGTCCCTTCTATATTATTAACGTTTTCTTCTCGATTCTATCACATTTCTTCTGGATATTCCAGTGTCACTCTTCCAAGCCTCCCATTCCGGAAATCATCCAGCAGGAGACGGGCCGCTTTCTCTGTGTCCAGTCCGCCGCCTTTTCCGATACATTGTCTGTTCCGGGCTAGATCCAAAAGAAGCTCTGCTCCTTTCAGGCTCTCGTCCGCCTGATACTTCTCTTCTAATACATGGGGATAACGCTCCTGAAGAAAATGGGCAAGTTCCACCGCCAGTTCCTCCTGGTTCAAAAGCTCGTCCTTGATGGACCCGATCAGAGCCAGTCTCTGGCCCACCATCTGATCCTCGAACTTCGGCCAGAGGATTCCCGGCGTGTCCAGAAGTTCCACCTGCTTATTCAGCCGGATCCACTGTTTCCCCTTGGTCACCCCCGGCTTATTGCCCGTCTTTGTACAGGCCTTCCCCGCAAGGGTATTGATGAACGTAGACTTGCCCACATTGGGGATTCCCACCACCATCGCCCGGACCGGCCGATTTAAGATCCCTCTTTTCCTGTCCCGCTCCATCTTCTCCCGGCAGGCCTTCTGGATCACAGTCTGGATCGCCTTGATGCCGCCGCCTTTCTTGGAGTTGATCTTTACCGCTTCAAACCCCTGTTTTTTAAAAAACTCGATCCAGGCGTCATTCCACCGCTCTTCCCCAAGATCCGCCTTGTTGAGCAAGACCAGCCTTGCTTTATTTCTTCCCAGTTCATCTATGTCCGGGTTCCTGCTGCTCTGAGGGACCCTGGCGTCCACCAGCTCAATGATCAGGTCCACCAGCTTTAAGTTTTCCTGCATCATCCGCTTTGCTTTCGTCATATGGCCCGGATACCATTGAAAATTCATACACTTAACTCCTCTATTTAATAAATCCAAAATGCTCCCAGGGAGAAATGACAAACCAGGCTTTCCCATAAATATAGCTGCGTTTTACATTTCCCACATCTGCGTTTCGACTGTCTTCGCTGTTCTCTCTGTCATCTCCCAGCGCAAAATACTCGTCTGAGGCAAGAGTCATCGGCTCAGATAAGACTCCCACATCGTTGATCTCCGACGTGGTATACTCCTCCTCGATCTGCTCCCCATTGATATAGACCCGGTCCTCGATGATCTCCACCGTCTCTCCCGGAAGACCGACGATCCGTTTGATATAATAATGACTGTTCTCATTTCCCTTTGGCCGGAACACGATAATGTCCCCCCGCTTGGGCGTGGTAGCGTTGTACACGATCCGATTCACCAGCACCACATCTCCATTCTCCAGCACCGGCTTCATAGAATCTCCTACCGTGCTGACCCGCTGGCCAAAATACCACACCGCCACAAAGGCAAAAAGGCAGACCACCCCGATCTTAAAGGCCCAAGCCCCGATCAGCGGCAGGCGCTCCAGGTCGATCCGAAATCTCCTGGGCTTAAGTCTTCTCCTTCTGCGAAAACCAAGTTGATTCCTTCTGTACATAACGTCCTCTTATAAAGAAAAGGACAATCTACACTCTGTAATTGTCCTTTTCTCAGTCCCTCTTATTTTACTAATTCTTTGACCTTCGCTCTCTTGCCTACACGGCCTCTCAAGTAGTTCAGTTTCGCTCTCCTTACTTTACCTCTTCTGACTACTTCCACTCTCTCCACATTCGGTGAATGCACCGGCCAAGTCTTCTCAACACCGATCCCGTTGGAATTCTTCCTTACGGTAAAGGTTTCTCTCGCTCCGCCGCCCTGTCTCTTGAGAACGGTTCCCTCGAAAACCTGGATTCTCTCCCGGTTTCCTTCCTTGATCTTACCATACACCTTCACTGTGTCGCCGACACGGAACTGCGGTGCCTTTTCTTTAAGCTGTTCCTCTTCCAGCTTCTTGATGATCTCATTCATGATTGTGACCTCCTTGATTATTCAGACGTTCTTAATACCCTTCGTACCAGAGGACCATCCATATTTCTTCACAACATGCTATATTTTAGCATAACCCGCCCCAAAAAGCAAGGAGAAAATTTACTCCCCCATCTCTTTCCTTGCCAGCTCCCACTCTTCTTCCGTCAAATCCGCTTTTTCCAGGAGATCCGGCCGGTTCTTTGCCGTGCGCAGGATCGACTGCTGTCGCCTCCATTTCTCAATATTCGCGTGATGGCCGGACAACAGCACTTCCGGCACCCGTTTCCCATGCCAGATCTCCGGCCGGGAATACTGGGGATATTCCAGCAGATGATCCTGGAAGCTTTCGAATTCCACGGACACATCGTTGTGGAGCACCCCCGGCACCAGGCGGGAGATGGCATCCACCATGATCATGGCAGGCAGTTCGCCACCAGTCAGCACATAGTCGCCAATGGAAACATAGTCCGTCACAATCTCTTCCAGCACCCGCTCATCGATGCCTTCATAGTGGCCGCATAGGAATACCAGTTCTTCTTCCTGGGCCAGTTCCTCCGCCATCTCCTGGTGGAAGGTCTCTCCCTGGGGCGAGAGAAAGATCACCCTGGGCCGTTTCCCGATCCTCTCTTCCAAAGCATGATAGCATTGATACACCGGTTCTGCCTGCATCAGCATCCCGGCTCCGCCCCCATAGGGATAGTCGTCCACACTGCTGTGTTTGTTGAAGGCATAATCCCGGATATTGACCGCTTCTACACGGAGCAGGCTCTTCTGGATGGCCCGTCCGGTAATACTGGTGTTCAATCCGCTCATGACCATATCAGGAAATAGTGTCATAATGTAAAAATCCATATATTTTTAGCTCCTTTATCCGATCAGTCCGTCCATCAGACGGATCTTCATCCTGCCTCCCGGAATATCCACATCCAGGACACATTCCTTGATGGCGGGGATCAGCACTTCCCCGTGTTCCAGGCTTTCGATCACGTACACGTCGTTGGCCCCGGTCTCGATCACATCCTTCAAGGTCCCAAACCTTGCGCCGTCTTCCATCAGCACTTCTAGCCCCAACATATCCGCGATAAAATATTCATCTTCTTCCAGAGGGACCGCATCCTTGCGCTCTACCAGAAGCGGGCATCTGCGGTACCGCTCCACCTCATTGATGTTGTCCAGGCTCTTGAATTTAAGGATCACAAACTGTTTGAAAAACCGGACGTTTTGGATCTCCAAAGGAATCCGCTCTCTGCCTGTGTCCAGCAGCACCTGCTCCAGATCCAGGAAGCGCCTCGGGTCGTCTGTGGTGGGAAAGACTTTCACCTCTCCCCGGATTCCGTGGGTGGAGGTGATCACTCCCACCTGAAATAATTCTTCCATCTTCTTCTCCTTCTATACGAAACCTCCGGCCTATGCCGCGGCGTTTTTTCCATGATACACAATGGGGACAGACCTGAACACTTCAAGCCTGTCCCGCCATGAAGGGATCTCCCTTCTCTAGTCCATAATGTCTACGACCACTTTCTTATCTTCCTTGGCTGCGGCCGCTTTGACCACCGCGCGGATCGCTTTCGCGATACGGCCCTGCTTTCCGATGACTTTTCCCATATCGGAATCCGCCACACGTACTTCCAGGATCGTGGTCTTCTTCTCCTCCCGCTCTGTCACTACTACACTGTCAGGATCGTCCACCAAGGCTTTCGTGATCACTTCCACCAGTTCTTTCATTTCGTACACCCCCAGGACTTATGCTTATTTCTCAATGCCTGCTGCTTTGAAAATCTTGCTGACCGTCTCTGTCGGCTGTGCACCTGTGTTCAGCCACTTCTTAGCTGCTTCCTCATCAACGGAAATCGCGCTCGGTTCACAGTTCGGATCGTAGGTCCCGATCTCAGCGATGAATCTTCCATCTCTTGGTGATCTAGAATCAGCCACTACGATTCTATAGAAAGGAGCCTTCTTCTGTCCCATTCTTCTCAATCTGATTTTAACTGCCATTTTGTTTCACCTCCGTAAATTTTCTTATTATGATATAAAACGCATGAGAACATGCGGTATATCCTTTTTCGCGCCTTCCCTAGAAGGGCATTCGGAAACGGTTCCGTTTTCCGCCTTTGCCAAACATTTTCATCATCTTCTTCATCTCAGCGAACTGCTTCACCATCCGGTTGACTTCGCTGATATCCACCCCGGCGCCTCTAGCGATCCGGTGTTTCCTGGACGGGTTCAGAAGATCTGGATTCCTTCGCTCTTCCACTGTCATGGAATAGATCATGGCTTCCATGCGGGCCATGCTTTTCTCTGCCTGGGCGGTCTGCTCTTCGGTGATGCCCTTCTTTCCAAGGCCTCCCATACCTCCCATGCCGCCAAGGCCGGGCATCATGCTCATAATGCTGCCAAGGCCGCCCATCTTCTTCATCTGCTTGACGCTCTCCAGATAATCCTCGAAGTCAAACTGGGCTTTCTTGAGCTTCTTGCTCATTTCCTTGGCTTTCTCCTCATCAATCTCAGCTTCCGCTTTCTCGATCAGGGTCAGCACGTCTCCCATACCTAAGATCCTTGAGGCCATCCGGTCCGGGTGGAACTGTTCCAGGTCAGACAGCTTCTCCCCCATTCCGGCATACAGGATCGGCTTTCCTGTCACCGCTTTGACCGACAGGGCCGCTCCGCCTCTGGTATCGCCGTCCAGCTTGGTGATGATCACGCCGTCAATGCCTGCCTTCTCGTTGAATTCCTTGGCCACATTGACCGCGTCCTGGCCGGTCATAGCATCGATCACCAGGATGGTCTGATGGACGGTCACCGCTTCCTTGATCTCTTGAAGCTCTTCCATCATATCCTCGTCGATATGGAGCCGTCCGGCTGTATCTAAAATAATGATATTATTGCCATTTTTCTGGGCGTGCTCTATGGCCGCCTTAGCGATGTTGGCCGGCTTGTGGTTCTCCCCCATGGAGAAGACCTCCACTCCCTGCTTCTCGCCGTTGATCTGCAACTGCTTGATGGCCGCCGGCCGGTACACATCACAGGCCACCAGGAGCGGCTTCTTGCCCTTCAGCTTGAACTTGCCCGCCAGCTTCGCCGCCGTGGTGGTCTTACCTGCTCCCTGAAGCCCCGCCATCAGGATCACAGTAGCTGCGCTTCCCGGCTGGAGCTGTATCTCGGTCGTCTCAGAACCCATCAGCTTGACCAGTTCCTCATTGACGATCTTTATCACCATCTGGCCCGGGTTCAGGCCGTTCATCACATCCTGGCCCACCGCCCGCTCCTGTACATTTTTGATAAAGTCCTTGACCACCTTGAAGTTGACGTCCGCCGCCAGGAGGGCGCGTTTGATCTCCCTCATGGCCTCCTTCACATCGTCCTCTGTCAGTCGGCCCTTGCCCCGCAGGTTCTTGAATATATTCTGAAGTTTCTCTGTCAGACTGTCAAATGCCATTCCTGTAACTCCTACAATTCTTCTATGATCTCACCGGAAATATGCCGGATCTCTTCCAGGACTTTCCTGTCCTTCTCCGTCTCATACCGATCCAAAAGCTCGTCGATCTTTCTGACTTTCTCCTTCACTGTCAGGAACCGCTCCACCAGATGTAGCTTTTCCTCGTAGCCATCCAGCGTCTGAGTGCATCTGCGGATCAGATCATGCACACCCTGGCGGCTGATCCCGGCCTCCTTAGCGATCTCCGCAGAGGAAAGGTCGTCCAGAAGGAATCTTCCATAAATCTCCTTCTGGTGGTCTGTCAGCAGTTCCCCGTAGAAATCGAACAACAGCGCCCTCTTAAGAATTTCATTCATTCTTATCACCTGAGTGGTATCATACACGAAAAGGAAGAAGGTGTCAAGTATTTTTTCTTGACAGTTTTTCCAATTGGGGTCGGGGCCTTTTTAAAAAGTCCCCGACCCCAACAAACGTTCCACGTCCAGCAAGCCCCATCCTGCCTGGCTTCCCACCCTCTGGCAGCTTTCTCTCAGCTTGAGTTTTATTTCTACGTTGGTCATGTCTGGATATTTCGATAACAGCATGGCTCCTGCCCCGGCCACTACTGGCGTCGCCATGGAGGTTCCGCTTTTCACGGTGTATGGTTTTCGGTTGCTGGCGGACACGTGATTGCAGGAGATGATCCGATAGCCTGGCGCTGCCAAGTCTGGTTTTACCACACAGGCCTGGGTCGGCCCCTGGCCGGAGCATCCCTGTCCACGGCCGCCTTTTTCCTGGGCTCCTACGGTGACCACCTTCCGGCTGTTACCTGGTATGGCGATGGTCCCTTCCCCCGGCCCGTAATTTCCGGCGGACACCACCACCAGCATCCCTGCGTCCCACAGCTTCTCTACCGCCTCCACCAGTCCGTTTTCCTTCTCTTCGTTGATGCCTGCCTTGGCTCCCACGGAGATATTGACTACCTGGACGCCAAACTGGCCTCCATATCTTCTGAGCCACCAGATTCCCTCCATGATCTGCCCCATCTTCCCTTCTCCTTTCTGGTCCAGCACCTTGAGGATCACCAGCCTGGCTTTCGGCGCCATACCCGCCAGGACGCCTTTGGACATCCTTCCATCTCCCGCCAGGATCCCGGCCACGTGGGTGCCGTGTCCGTTATCATCGTAGAGTTCTCTCCTTCCTCCCACGAAATCTTTGAACGCCATGATCCGCCCCTTAAAGTCTGGATGTGGCGCGATCCCACTATCTAAAATGGCGACAGTCACATTCTGCCCCATACATCTTCCATTTCTGGTATCCGCGCACCAGTAGCGCACTGCTTGTTTTACTCGGTCCATTTTTGATCCTTTTTCTTATTAGAATATTCTCCGATTGATTTCTTAGTGAATTTGTCGTAGAATAAATTCAGTTCTAACGGGACAATTGATAAGGGGAGAATCTAAATATGGAAGGGAAAACTTATTATCAGGTCCTGGGGGTTTCTTCCCAGGCTACTCTAGATGAGATCACGGCCGCCAAGAATCGGCTGGCCAAGCAGTACCATCCCGATGTCAATCTCAAGGACGGCATCGACACTACCGCGCTTATGCAGGAGGTCCTGGAGGCTTACCAGATCCTCTCGGACGCGGCTGCCCGGGCAGCCTATGACCGGAAGATCGCAAAACGTCCCTCCGTCATGCAGACCTATGATCTGCACAGTGAGGCGGCTTCCGAACCTCAGGAGGATCCGGTCTTTGTCACGTACTGGAAAGCGTCCAATGACCTGTTTGATATCGTAACGGAAAGCGACGCGCTCTTTCACCAGAAGGACGAATCCAGTCGCATCGCCCAGCTTGCCATGCAAGCCCTCAAGCACATCATCACGCTGAGGGAAGGACAGATCCCGGAGCGCTACTGGCATCCGGACATTATGAACTGGCTGCTGTTCGCCTGGTACAAGAACCGGAATTTTACCACCACCTATCTTTTGACCTTATATGATGAGCATATCAAAAATGAGATCCCAGTGGTGGATAAGCTGAAACTAAAAAATAAATCCCTGCGCTACCAGCACTCGGTAAAAAGACTGATCAAATATTAGACCGCGTTTATTTCACACTTCCTCCTCCAACGCATATTATGTTACTGTAAATAACCTATATGGAGGACTTGAATATGAGCGATTTAAGTGCTACAAACTGCGGATGTGGATGTGACGCCGCAAGAAGAGACGGTGGATGTTTTGGGAACAACAGCTGTCTGTGGATCATTCTTCTCCTGTGCTGCTGCGGCGGCTGTGGAAACGGCTTCGGCGGAAACGGAAACGACAGCTGCCTGTGGATCATCCTTCTCCTGTGCTGCTGCGGTGGCTTCGGCAGCGGATACAACGATTGCGGCTGCTAATTTACAGATAGAAAACCGACGGACGGAGTATATCACTCCGTCCGTTTCTGCTGTCTGTCGTTTCTCCGACTGTCCCTTCGCTCCTTCTTCTCCCTCTCAGCGTCCAATCTCTTTCTCAGCATACACTCCTCATCGATCTCATAGACCGCGTTCCCGTCAATGATCAATTTCCTTCTCATTTCATATGGATTCCTTTCTCAAGCCTTACATAACAATATATGAATCCAGTTTCTTTTTGGTCTCTTTCCTTTCATAAGCGTTCTCGTTTCCGCATATATATTTACAACGTGACCTACAGGAGTGTATAGAAATGGAAGCAAGACCCCCGAAACCGATGACACCCTTTGACTGCCTCATCACCTCGGATCAGCTCTACACGCTGAAGCTCCTCCTTCCCTACACTCCGCCTTCCGCCCAGCGTATGCTGGCTGTCTATATCAAATTCCAGGAATTCCGCTACACTCTGGAATATTTCCAGGGCTTTCCCGCCGCAAAGTCCCCGGGCCAGCTCCTTCAGGACATAAAGCCCTACATGACCCCGACAGAGCGGGAAACCATGGAACAGATGGAGGGAATGGTGCATATGATGGAATTGATGCAGGAACTTCCTCCCGCTTCCGGCCAGGAAGAGGACGGCTCCAAGGATGGCCTCTCTTCCATGGAACTGTTAAAGCATATCCTTACTCCCGAACAGCAGGAACTATTTCATACTTACAACACGCTCTT
>DXGF01000039.1 GCA_019114065.1 Candidatus Dorea gallistercoris | reverse complement strand
ATATCATATCGTTAATTCTTTGACAAGGTAATTTTACAAAGATTTTCGCCAATAAAAAAAGATAACTCCAGCTAAGGAGTTATCCTTTTACAGATCCATTTACCATACCTGCTACCAGGTATTTTCTGAAGATCAACGCTGCCAGGGCCGGCGGCGCAAGCGCCAGCATACCGGCCGCAGCTACCAGCCCATATTGTATGCTGTCTTTCGTGACAAATTCCGAAATAACAATGGCCATTGGCTTCGTTTTCATTGAAGAAGCCAGGATCAAAGGAATCTGAAACTGACTCCAAGTATTCAGAAACATGATAAGGGCCACCGACAAAATGATAGGTCTGGAAAGCGGCAGAATCAAACGAAAAAAAGAACCGATCCTACCGCACCCGTCAATGAGCGCCGCCTCCTCCATTTCCTTGGGGATCGTAGCAAAATAGT
This sequence comes from Candidatus Dorea gallistercoris, assembly GCA_019114065.1. GTDB lineage: Bacteria > Bacillota > Clostridia > Lachnospirales > Lachnospiraceae > Massilistercora > Massilistercora gallistercoris. Next base: position 8,110 of record DXGF01000039.1, on the reverse strand, counting down.
TGGAAATCAGCCACACTGCCATCGGAAGATACGAACTGACATACACAAGGCTCAGCCAAAACAGGCTGTCCAGCAGTGATCCCTGCGCAAACATCCGATACAGCGGAATAATGGTGGCCATTACCGGGATTACCATCGTAACAAGGAGCAGATTCCGAATGAGCAGACGCCCTCGAAATCTCATCCGTCCCAAAGCATAGGCGCTAAGAAGCGCAATGGGAATTCCAACGCAAAGGGTAATGCCCGTAGCCTTCAAAGAGTTTGCTATACTGGTAAAAAAGCGGCTTCCTCGCTGGCCGCCAGAAAAAAGTTCCGCATAATTATCCCAAATGACTTGAGTTGGCCAATAGCCTCCCTTCTGGGAGAAAATCGCATGATCCGGTGTGACCGACAGAATAAACGTCCATATAAAGGGGCCAACCGTAAAGATGAGAAATAAAACCAGGGCCAGGACATATCCTGCCTTTCTTGCGTATTTCATTCGTAGGACACCTCCTTTGCCAAGCTTTTCAAGTAAAAGATCCCAAGAATCAGGGCAAAGAACATGACAATATAGGTAACCGCGCTTCCCTCTCCAAAATCAAGGAATGTGAAAGTAGTCAAATAGCTTTCCATAAGGATATTTTTCCCAAGATCACTGTACCCTGAAAGGGACACGATCTCGTCAAATACATTGATCGCCGTCACGGAAGCAGAAGTCACGCCTACGCCAACAAACGGAAGCATGAGAGGCAGGGTGATCCGCCGGAAGATCTGCCATCTGGAGCCTCCGTCGATCCTTGCGGCCTCATAGAGCCCCGTTGGGATAGACTGCCGCCCTGCCAGACAGACCAGGGCCATAAAGGGCACACTGCGCCACACCACAACAATAGACACGACCAGGAGCAGGCTCCACCTGGACGCCAAAAACTCGATTGGCTGCTCCACCAGTCCCATTCCGATCAAAAGCTTGTTCAAGAATCCATACCCGGAATAAAAGACAAACCTCCAGAGGATTCCATTTACAAAAGGCGGCAGTGCCCACGGAAGCACGGCCAGCGCCAGAAGGACTCCGGAAAACCGCACTTGGATGTTCAAAAAAGAAGCCACAAGAAATCCCAATACGGTAGTAAAGACTACCACAAAAATCAAAATAAACACCGTATTCTGCATACTATACCAGAAAGAATCCGAAGTAAGGACCTTCACATAATTGTCCAATCCGATAAAACGGATATCTCCTGGTTCCGTCAGCTTCCATTTCTTCAAGCTGTAGGAAAATGTGGCCGCTATAGGATAAAATACTAATGCACCCATGACAAGAATCATGGGTGCCAGCAAAAGATAGGGAAATATCTTTTTCTTCATTTGTCTCTTCCTAATCTTTTTATTTTTATTCTTCGCTGATAAGACTGTCCAGTGCGCTTGACATCTGCTCATAGGCTTCCTCAGCGCTCAGCTTTCCAAGAGCCATTTGATTGATTGCGTTGTACATTGCGCTTGACATTTCCGCATAGTAAGATGGAATTCCATTCGGGAATGGAGAGGAAACAATCTGCGCCTCTTCAAGCATAGCGCCGGAATTTTTGATGGTTCCCTCATTGATCAAGTCTTCCAGCACAGAATTCCTGGTAGGAATCGCACTGTTTGTTTCGTTGAGCTGCTTCTGCATATCTGCGGAGGTATACCATTCTACAAACTTCTTAGCCGCCTCTTTATTCTCTGAAAGACTGCTTACGCCAATGGCTTCCGGAAGCGGCATGGTCTGCTGCGCTTTTCCATCCTTTCCAGGTGTCATGATCGGCACGATCTGACCTACAACACTGCAAAGTTCCTCATCCTGGATCCTTGATACGAAAGAAGTAGGACCTGTCAGGAAAGAAGCCGTTCCTCCGCAGATCCGCATGTATGCATCCATACCTGATGAGGTCTTATCTTCCGGAGCTACCAGCTCCTCATTGATAAGGGTTTCCAGATATTTCAGGGCCTCCATTACGGATTCCTCATTAAAAGTACCGTCTTCATTCCATACTACACCATTCATCGTGTAAGCCAGCCACATCAGACAGGTGGAAGTCTTTTCTTCCGCATTCAGCGCGATCGCAAATGGATACTCCACCGTTCCGCTCTCTTTCAGAGCCCGGCAGGCTTCCAGCACGTCATCCCATGTCTGAGGCTCTTCTTGGATTCCAGCCGCCGCAAACTGCTCCGTATTGTAGTAGGACAAACGATAGTCATTGGCATAAGGCATAGCAAGCACTTTATCGTCTACCGTAAATGTCTCAATTGTCGGCATATCCTGCTTGTCTTCATCAGATACCTCTAATGGTTCCAGCCAATCCGCGGCATAGAACTCTCCTACCCAGGACCAGTCTACCTCGACTACATCCGCCGCGCACTTATTAGCGGATGCCGCCGTAGCTATTTTTTCCCGGATATCATCCCAGCCCACTTCAGAGCACTCTACTTCAATCCCTGTTTCTTCCGTAAAAGCCGCAAGCTGCTCATCCGTAGGGATTGCCCAGTCAGGAGCCATAAAGGTAATCTTATCGCCGCCTTCGCTTTCTCCTTCTCCGGCATCTTCACTTGTTGTTCCTCCGCACCCAGCCAAAAGAGAAATGCTCATGGCAGATACAAGAAGAACACTCAGTAATCTCTTTTTCATAGCATTTTCCTCCTGTTTCTCTCATTATCACTCTCAATTATAAGCGCGAAGAACTCTGTCGACAAATTTATTATTTTAATAAAACCAATCACTTATTCACGGTTTCTATAAGTTTCAGTCTTTCTCACCCGGTTCCACACAATCAACCCCAGCGCCGCCAAAGCCGTCACTCCCGCCAGAATCTGAGAGACCGCGAGGCTGGTCCCCGGAATCAGGAGCTGGTCTGTCCGAAGGCTTTCGATCCAGAATCTACCTATCCCGTATCCCATCAGATAGATCAAGAAGACTTCTCCGTCAAACTTCTTATGTCTCCGGTAAATCAGCATTACAGCCAATACCATCACACACCAAAGGGATTCGTAGAGAAACGTTGGATGGGCCTGGATATAGGCGACTCCGTCAACGTTCTCAATATGTTCCCGCATAAGCTTTGAAATATCACTTCCCCGGACCGCATCTATCGGCAGCCTCATGGCCAGCAGACCATCCGTATACTCTCCAAAAGCTTCCCGGTTGAAGAAATTCCCCCAGCGGCCGATCGCTTGTCCCGCCGCAAGTCCAAGGCCCGCTGTATCAAAGATCAACGGCGCCGACAGATTCTTAACCCTGGCAAACACGATCACCGTAAGGACCGCCGCGATGATCCCGCCATAGATGGCAAGACCTCCTTCCCGAATCTGGAAAATACTCTTCCAATCATCTTTATAGATGTCCCAGGAAAAGATAACATAATAAAGCCTGGCTCCAATGATCGAGAAAATAACCGCAAAGATGGCAAGATCATAGTAGTCTTCTGGATTCTGTTCTGTACGTTTCGCTTCCCGGACCGTTAAAAAAAGGCCTGCCAGAATTCCGCAGGCAATGAGGATACCGTAAAAAGTGATATCAAACCCAAATAAAGTAATGTGGTCTCCAACTGAGGACAGGTGAATTCCAAGGTTTGGGAAATCAATTGACTTGTGCATGACGCTCCTTTCTTCTCCACAGTTCACACGCGCCTGCCGCGCGCTTCTGCTTCCACAGTTCACACGCGCCTACCGCGCGCTTCTGCTTCCACAGTTCAGACGCGCCTGCCGCGCGCTTCTGCTTCCACAGTTCAGACGCGCCTGCATACATACTCGCAAAACACGCCCCTTACGGGGCTCTACTGCGGCTTCCGCCGCTGTTTTGCTCATATGCTGGCGCTCACTCCATGCGCAAGCCTGGTCGGAATCTCATGCAAGCATGGATTCCCTCCCAAACTTGCCCATGGCTGAACTGTTGTTATACATTAAACCGGAACAGCATGATGTCTCCGTCCTGGACCACGTAGTCTTTTCCTTCCAGGCGGATCAATCCTTTTTCTTTGGCCGCGTTGTGGCTTCCGCAGGCGATCAGATCATCGTAGGATACCACTTCCGCACGGATAAATCCACGTTCAAAATCGGTGTGGATCTTACCTGCCGCCTGGGGCGCTTTCGTCCCTTTTGTAATGGTCCATGCCCTAACTTCCGGTTCCCCGGCTGTCAGATAACTGATCAGGCCCAAGATATGGTAGCTTGCCTTGATCAGCTTTTCAAGACCAGACTCCTCTAATCCCAGATCTTCCAGGAACATTTTCTTTTCATCATCGTCCAGCTCCGCGATCTCCTGCTCGATCTGGGCGCAGACTACAAATACTTCGCTGTTTTCTTCCTTTGCGTGTTCCCGCACTGCCTGTACCCCGGCATTTCCGGCTCCATCGTCAGCCAGATCATCTTCCGCCACATTAGCCGCGTAGATCACCGGCTTATAAGTTAAGAGATTATAGCTCTTAAGCCATTCCTCTTCTTCCTCATCCTGGGCGCCGTCAAAGATCTTGGCCAGTTTTCCCTCTTCCAGATGAGCCTTGATCTTCTCTAAGAGAGCCAGCTCTTTGGCCGCGGTCTTATCATTTCTGGCCACTTTTGCCGTCTTAGCGATCCTCCTCTCCAGGATCTCCAGATCAGAGAAGATCAATTCCAGATTAATGGTCTCAATATCTCTCAAAGGATCGATGCTTCCATCCACATGAACAATATTGCTGTCTTCAAAACAGCGGACTACATGGACGATAGCATCTACTTCCCGGATATTGGCCAGAAACTGGTTTCCAAGGCCTTCTCCTTTGGAAGCCCCTTTCACCAATCCCGCAATATCTACGAATTCAATAGCGGCCGGGATGATCTTCTTAGTATGATACATCTCTCCTAATACGTTCAGCCTTTCATCCGGCACCGTCACCACTCCCACATTAGGGTCGATGGTACAGAAGGGATAATTGGCTGACTCTGCTCCCGCCTTGGTCAGCGAATTAAATAACGTGCTCTTTCCTACATTCGGCAAACCTACAATTCCAAGCTTCATCTATCGTTACTCTCCTTTGTTATGTGATAAAACAGTAAAAGCCCTGATAAGGCAGATATATCTTACCATATCAGGGCTTAAAAGTCCACTTTTTCCAGTTCTTATCCAAATACCATAGGAGTGATGAACCCTATTCCAAATCCCTTGTCTCCATCAGGATCACCACACCGTCGGGAGCGGAGATCCTCACTTCATCCTCTGCAAACTGGTTGCTGACGCACAGACTGTCATAAGGCGTCAGAGTGTGGTCTTTCAGAGGATATCTGGCTCCTGTGATATTGAACCCGTAGATCTTATCCCCCAGTGGGAACACGGAGAAATAAGGGCCATAAGCCTCTGTTCGCTTCAGTGTGATCTCTCCCTTGATCAGACGGATCCGGTTCTGCTCATCCAGGATCCTGGCATCGATCCCTGCTTTCATGGGGATCGCCAGAGACTGGACATTTGCCCAGAGATGATCCAGCCTTCCGCCGGTAGCCCCCAGGATCAGAAGTTCTTTACATCCCAGTGTGACTGCCAGCCGGATGGCGATCTCCGTATCTGAGGCGTCTTTGACCGGATTGTATTCCCGGATCGGCACATCCGTCTGCTTCCGGTAGTAATTCCCGATCTCCTCACTCACGCTGTCAAAGTCTCCCACAATATAGCTGGGCATGATCTGATTCCGATAAAGGAACTCCATCCCCTTATCCACCCCTATGATATTCTTATTCCCTTCTTCCTGGAGGATCGGCAGCACGAATTCTTCGTTGATCTTACCACCACTTACGATAACGATTCTCTTACTCATAGCCGTTCAATATCTCCATAAATGCTTTCGTGTTCTCTCCCGGATCTCCTTTAAACACCGCGGAACCTGCCACAATGATATTGGCTCCCGCATCCAGCACGTCGCGTACATTGGTCAGGTAGATTCCGCCGTCCACCTGGATATCCACCTTGAGTTTTCTCTCTTCGATCATGTTCCGGGCCCTGCGGATCTTATCCAGAGATTCCGGGATGAATTGCTGGCCTCCAAACCCCGGGTGTACGCTCATGATCAGCAGCATCTCAAAGGCTTCCAGATAAGCTTCTATCCTGGACACCTCTGTCTCCGGGCAGATGGAAAGTCCCGCCTTCATCCCACAGTCATGGATCTTATCCAGTGTTGCTCTCACATCCCGACAAGCCTCCAGATGTACCGTCACGATATGGGCGCCCGCCTCCTGGAATGCCTCCACATAGCGGATCGGCTCCTGCACCATCAGATGCGCGTCCATCACCTGACCGGTAGCATCGTGGATAGACTTTAATACCGGCATCCCAAAAGAAATACTTGGCACAAACATCCCATCCATCACATCAAAATGCAGATAGCGGGCTCCGTTTTCTTCCGTAGCTTTCATCTGCTCTCCCAGCGTCTTGAAATCCGCCGAAAGAATCGACGGCGCCAAAATATATTCCATATCCTTAATACCTCCTCCTGTCTTTTAATTCTTGGTATATATCCTGATAATCCGCATAGCGGACCGGATGGATCTTCCCCTGCGCTGCCGCTTCTTTGACCGCGCAGTCCGGCTCATGGATGTGATCACAGTGGAGGAACCGGCACTGTCCCTCGTAAGGATCAAATTCCGGAAAACAGTATTTCAGGGCCTCCTTCTCCATCTGCGGCAGATATAGGGAACTGAATCCGGGCGTATCCATGATATAAGACTCCTGGTCGATGGGAAACAATTCCGCGTGCCGGGTGGTATGCCTTCCTCTCTCGATCTTGCGGCTGACCGCTCCTGTCTCCATCTTCGCTTCCGGCTGAAGGAGATTGATCAAAGAGGATTTCCCTACCCCGGAAGGGCCTGCGATCACCGTCGTCTTTCCCCGCAGAAATCCCCTCACCTGATCGATATTCTTCTGCTTCTTTGCACTGATAAAGATACAGGGATAGCCACATTTTTCATAGACTGCCCTCAGTTTCTCAATCTCTTCATCCTCCCCGATATCTTCCTTGTTAAAGCACAGGATCACCGGGATCTCCTGGCTTTCCATCATGACCAGAAAGCGATCCAGAAGCTGGAAATGAGGAACAGGCTTTGCCACCGCAAACACCACCAGCGCCTGGTCCACATTGGCCGATGCCGGGCGGACCAGTTCATTCTTCCTGGCATGGATCGCGATGACATTGCCGGATCTGTCCCCTTCATCCAAGATTTCGATCTCCACATCGTCTCCCACCAGCGGCTTGATCTTCTCCTTTCGGAAGATTCCTTTCGCTTTACATTCATAAACACCGGATCCTGCTACATCTACGTAGTAGAATCCGGCAATTCCTTTTATGATCTTTCCCTGCATATTCCTCCCGTTTGTCCCCGGTCCTGTCTCCTACTGATCATCCTCTTCATTATCCTCGCCGCCGGACGTCTGCTCAGGCCCTGTACTCAGGACATACGTGATCGTGCTTCCTTTTGACACACTTCCTGACGAAGGGCTCTGGGAAATGATCGCGCCGTAGGCGTAATTATTGCTGGCCTGCTCTCCCTCACACCGGATGTTGATGCCATTGGAGTTGGCCCACTGGATCAGCGCGGATTCTGACTCTCCCACGAAACTCTTGACGGTCACCTTCTCTTCCGGCTTCGGCCCATTGCTCACCACCAGATCGATGGATGTTCCGCTGGAGACCTTCTCACCACCGCCGATGCTCTGGGAGATCACCAGCCCTTTCCCCGTGCTGTTATCGTACTGATAGGTCACATTTCCAATGCTGAGGCCTGCGTTCTTGAGGGCGCTCTGAGCCTCAGAATCCTCCTGCCCTCTTACATCCGGGACTGAGATCTTCTCCTCGCCTCTGCTGACCTGCATGATGATCTGGGTATCCGCGCCCACCTTTGATCCGGCCGCCGGCGTCGTCTTAATGACTTGTCCCTCCGCATAGTCGCTGCTGTAGACAAACTCTGAGGTCCCTACCGTCAGTCCTTCATCTTCCAGAGTTCTCTGGGCTGACTCTTCATCCATTCCCGACACATCCGGAACGGTGATCTCCTCGCCCACCAGCTTAGAGCTGACTACCACCTCTACCGTGGTATTCTTCTCTACCCGCTCTCCGTCCGCTGGATTCTGCTCACA
>DXGF01000038.1 GCA_019114065.1 Candidatus Dorea gallistercoris | reverse complement strand
ACTGGTCCCTCAGATCAAACGACTGGCAGGAGAGAGCAAGATCATTGACAAACCCTCCTTTGGCAGCGTGGAGCTCTGCTATGAGATCAATGAGGAATTGCTGGACGAGGAAGCTCTGGCAAATGGAGAGATCATAGAGGAAATTACTTTGGTGGGGCTCTGTACGGATATCTGTGTGATCTCCAACGCGATCCTTCTGAAGGCTTTCTTGCCGGAGGTGCCCATCATCGTAGATGCCGCCTGCTGCGCGGGCGTGACGCCAGAGAGCCACAAGAACGCGCTGGAGGCTATGAAGAAATGTCAGATTTTGATCGAGAATGAATGAGCGGCCAAACAACAGAAGGCTCCCCATTAGCCGGGGAGCCTTCTGTGTATTTATGCGCTTTTCTCTGTTTTCTCAGATTTCTCAGATGTTGTCTCCGGTTTGACGGACGGCAGAGGTTCTACAGCCGCTTTTTTCTCCGTGCTTTTCTTTGTTTCTTCCTTTGCTTCTGCTTCCTTTTCTATCTGCGCCTTCAGGTTCTTGTTGGCGGTGGAAAGCATAAGTTTTAATCGGTTCAACTGGTTGACCTCGCTGGCGCCCGGGTCAAAGTCGATGGCCACGATATTGGACTGTGGGTAGAGCCGGCGCAGTTCTTTGATGACCCCTTTTCCTACCACGTGGTTTGGCAGGCAGGCAAAGGGCTGGGTGCACACGATGTTGGGCGCGCCGCTGTGGATCAGCTCCAGCATCTCGCCGGTCAGGAACCAGCCTTCTCCCGTCTGGTTACCCAGAGAGACGATATCGGAAGCCATCCGTCCCAGATCCCGGATATCCGCGGGTGGATCGAAATGCCGACTGGCCTGGAATGCCTTGGTGGCGGGAGAACGGAACCACTCTACCGCCTTGATGCCAAGATTCCCGATCCAGGCTTTGGACTTCTTCATTCCCAGGTGGGAGACCTTGAAGTTCTGGTTGTAGAAGCAGTAGAGCATGAAGTCCAGAAGGTCTGGCACCACGGCCTCGGCCCCCTCGCTCTCCAGAAGTTCCACCAGGTAGTTATTGGCGGCAGGCAGGAATTTGACCAGGATCTCACCGACCACGCCTACCCGCGGCTTTTTCACGTCTAACAATTCAATATTCTCATCGAAATCCCGGATGATCTCCTGACAGAGCTTCTTGAACCTGCGGCGGGAAGGATGGGGAGAGGCCACAAAGTCCTTGCACACCTTCTTCCATTTCTCATGCATAGCGTTGACAGAACCGGGGACCGCCTCGTAGGGCCGCAGCCGGTAAACGCATTTCATGAAGATATCTCCGAAGACCGCCGCGTACAGGCCCCGAAGGACCAGGGACGGGGTGATCTTAAAGCCGGGGTTGCCTTCCAGCCCGCTTAAGTTGATGGAAATGACCGGAATGTGGCCGTAGCCCGCTTTTTTCAGGGCCCGGCGGATAAAGCCTATGTAGTTGGAGGCCCGGCATCCGCCGCCGGTCTGGCTGATGATGACCGCGATCTTGTCGGTGTCATATTTCCCGGACAGGATGGCTTCCATGATCTGGCCTACTACCATCAGGGAAGGATAGCAGGCGTCGTTGTTTACATATTTCAATCCCACATCCACCGCCTGCTTGTTGTCGTTGGGAAGGACCTCCACGTGATACCCGGAAGCGTTGAAGGCAGGTTCCAGCAGCTCGAAATGGATCGGTGACATCTGAGGGCAGAGAATGGTGTACTCTTTGCGCATCTCCTTGGTGAAGGGCACCTTGGTGATGGCGGAAGAGTGGATCTGCCGCTTTTCTTTGCGCTGGTCTCTCACCCGGATGGCGGCCAGCAGGGACCGTACCCGGATCCTGGCGGCGCCCAGGTTATTGACCTCGTCGATCTTCAGTGAAGTATAGATCTTGTCTGAGTTATTTAAGATTTCAGCCACCTGGTCGGTGGTGACCGCGTCCAGGCCGCAGCCAAAGGAGTTGAGCTGGATCAGATCCAGATTTTCCTTTGTCTTCACGTAGTTGGCAGCGGCGTAGAGCCGGGAGTGGTACATCCACTGGTCCATTACATTCAACGGCCGCTCCACCGGGTGCAGGTGGGAGATGGAATCCTCCGTCAGCACCGCCACGTTATAGGAGTTGACCAGCTCTGGAAGCCCGTGGTTGACCTCCGGGTCGATGTGGTACGGCCGGCCGGCCAGCACGATGCCCCGGTTGCCGGTCTCATCCAGATATTTGATTGTTTCTTCGCCTTTCTTTCGCATATCCTCTCGGCAGGCTTCCAGTTCCGCCCAGGAGGCGTGGACCGCATCCTTGATCTCCCCGGCGGAGAGAGAGAATTTCTGAGATAATTCTTCGATCAGCCGGTAGGAGAGGGTCTCTTCGCTGGCAAAGGAGAGGAAGGGGTGGATGAAATCCACTTCTCCGTTTGCGATGGCGTCGATATTGTTCTTGATGTTCTCCGGGTAGGAGGTAACGATCGGACAATTATAGTGGTTGTTGGCCTCCGCGAACTCATTCCTCTCGTAGGGGATGCTGGGATAGAAAATGTGCTTGATCCCCTGGTCGATCAGCCACTGGACGTGCCCGTGCGCCAGCTTGGCCGGATAACACTCGGATTCGCTGGGGATGGACTCGATGCCAAGCTCGTAGATCTTCCGGGTGGAAGACGGAGAGAGTACCACCGAGAATCCAAGTCTGGTGAAAAAGGTAAACCAGAAGGGATAGTTCTCGTACATATTCAGGACCCGGGGAAGTCCGATCACACCCCGGGACGCTTCCTCTTCCGTAAGCGGTGTGTAGTCAAAATAGCGTTTCAATTTATAATCGAACAGATTGGGCAGCTTGTTTTCCGTCTTTTCCTTGCCAAGCCCCCGCTCGCAGCGATTGCCGGTGATGAATTTCCTTCCGCCGCTGAAATGGTTGATGGTCAGCCGGCAGTTGTTGGTGCAGCCTCTGCATTTGGTCATGGTGGTGGAATACTCTAAGGCTTCGATCTCTTCGATGGGAAGCATAGTGGTGCCCTCGCATTCGATGTACCGTTCCCGGGCGATGAGAGCGGCGCCAAAAGCCCCCATGATGCCGGCGATGTCCGGCCGGATGGCCTCACAGTCCGCGATCTTCTCAAAGCTTCGCAGGACCGCGTTGTTGTAGAAGGTTCCGCCCTGGACCACGATGTGCGCTCCAAGCTCGGAGGCGTCTGACACCTTGATGACCTTGAATAGAGCGTTCTTGATGACGGAATAGGCAAGACCGGCGGAGATGTCCGCTACCGATGCCCCTTCCTTCTGGGCCTGCTTGACCTTGGAATTCATAAATACGGTACAGCGGGTGCCAAGATCGATGGGATTGCCCGCGAACAGCGCTTCATGGGCGAAATCCTCCACCGAGTAGTTCAGGGACTTGGCAAAGGTCTCGATAAAAGAGCCGCAGCCGGAGGAACAAGCCTCGTTGAGCTGGACGCTGTCCACCGTCTGATTCTTGATCTTGATGCATTTCATATCCTGGCCGCCGATGTCCAGGATACAGTCCACGTCCGGCTCAAAGAAGGAGGCGGCATAGTAGTGGGCCACCGTTTCCACCTCTCCCTCGTCCAGGAGCAGGGCGGCCTTGATGAGCGCCTCCCCGTAACCGGTAGAGCAGGAGTGTACGATCTCCACCTCTTCCGGCAGTTTGCTGTAGATGTCCTTGATGGCGGAGATGGTGGTGCCTAAGGGATCTCCCTCATTGTTGCGGTAGAAGGAGTACAGCAGCGTCCCGTCTTCCCCTACCAGAGCGGCCTTGGTTGTGGTGGAACCGGCGTCGATCCCCAGGAACGCTTTTCCTTTGTATGTAGACAGGTCTTTTACCGGCACCTGATGCTGGTCATGGCGTTCTTTGAATTCCCGATATTCCGCCTCGCTGGCGAAGAGAGGTTCCATACGGTCCACTTCGAACTCCATCTTGATCTTTCCTTCCAGGCGCTGTTGCATCTCCTGGAGGGCTACATCCAGATTCTTCTCTGAATTCAAGGCGGAACCAATGGCCGCAAACAGATGGGAATGATTGGGGGCGATGATGTGTTCGTCGTCTAATTTCAAGGTGCGCACGAATGCTTCCCGAAGCTCTGACAGGAAGTGGAGCGGCCCCCCCAGAAACGCCACGTGTCCCCGGATCGGTTTCCCGCAGGCCAGACCACTGATGGTCTGGTTGACCACCGCCTGGAAGATGGAGGCGGCCAGGTCTTCCTTGGAGGCCCCGTCGTTGATCAGGGGCTGGATATCGGACTTGGCGAACACCCCGCAACGGGCGGCGATAGAGTAGAGCGCCTTGTAATTCTTGGCATACTCATTGAGCCCTGCCGCATCGGTCTGGAGCAGGGATGCCATCTGGTCGATGAACGAGCCGGTGCCGCCGGCACAGACCCCGTTCATTCGCTGTTCCACATTGCCGCCTTCAAAATAGATGATCTTGGCATCTTCCCCGCCAAGCTCAATGGCCACATCGGTCTGGGGAGCGTAGTCCTGGAGGGCGGTGGATACCGCGATCACCTCCTGGACGAAGGGCACGCCCAAGTGCTTGGCCAGGGTCAGTCCCCCGGAGCCGGTGATGACGGGGGAGACGTGGATGGTCCCCAGTTTATAGAGGGCCCTGCCCAGAAGATCGGACAGGGTTTCCTGGATGTTGGCAAAATGCCGTTCATAATCGGAGAACAGCACTTCATTGTCTTTGTCCAAGATGGCAATTTTTACCGTGGTAGAACCGATATCAATTCCCAATGTATATAATTCTTTCTTGCTCATGTCTGAAACTCCTTATACTGTAAATCTATGGATTTCTTCTTATTTAAATGTGTGTTAATTTCTCGCAACACGTAACATTATACGACAAAAAAAATAAAATGACAATTCTCAAAATATAAATAAAGCATAAAGAACCTGTTAAGAAAAACTATTTAGCCACGATAGTGGCGGAAAAGCAGCGATAGCTACGAATCCGAGCTGTGAGGCTGAATAATTATCTGTTAAGAAAGAAAATTGGGTGGCTGAATTGACAAACATTCCCTGAAACGGTAGAATGACTACAGTGTCTATTATCAAATCAATCAGGGAGTGAATCTATGAACTGGCTAAATAAACTGGAACGCAAATTCGGCAGATACGCCATCCCCAATCTGATGACTTATATTGTGATCTTATATGGCGTCGGGTATGTCCTGAATATGGTCAATCCGACGTTTTACGCCGCCTATCTCAGCCTGGACGCCCAGGCGATCCTTCACGGGCAGGTGTGGCGGATCTTCACCTTTATCATCCAGCCGCCTTCCAATAACCTGATCTGGCTGCTGCTGGCATTATATCTCTATTATTTCATCGGGAAACAATTGGAGATGACCTGGGGCGCTTTCCGGTTCAATCTCTATCTGCTTGCTGGTGTCCTGTTTCATGCCATTGCCGCGATCCTGGCATATCTTGTGACGGGAGTGACCCTCTATCTGGGGACCACATATCTGAATATGTCCCTGTTCCTGGTGTTCGCGGCTCTGTACCCGGACGTGCAGTTTATGCTGTATTTCTTCATACCGGTAAAGGCGAAATGGCTGGCCTGGCTGGATGTGCTTTTCTTCCTGTATGGGATCGCGCAGGCGTTCCTGCCGGCTTACGGGGGCGGAGTCTACGGCGCCTACTACCAGGCAAACGCTCTTGCGGCGGCAGTTTCTCTGCTGAATTTTGTGATCTTTTTCATCGGGTCCAGGAACGGCAGGGCTTATTCCCCCAAGCAGATGCGCAGAAAACGGGAATTTCAGAAAAATGTCCGGAGAGCATCCCGACCGGCCGCTTCCTATCCCAACGGAGCGAAACACCGCTGCGCGGTGTGCGGAAGGACAGAGTTGGACGATCCAAATCTGGAATTCCGGTACTGCTCTAAATGCAATGGGAATTATGAATATTGTCAGGACCATTTGTTTACCCATACACACGTAAAATGAGAGGAGTAAGATAGAAAAATGAAAAAAACGAAGATTGTATGTACCATGGGTCCGAGGAGCGACGAAGAAGAGATCATGCGCGCTCTGGTCCGGGAGGGCATGGACGTGGCCCGGTTTAATTTCTCCCATGGAGATCATGCGGAACAGAAAAAACGTATGGATATGTTAAAACGAATCCGGGAGGAGGAGAAAAAGCAGGTGGCTATCCTTCTGGATACCAAGGGACCGGAGATCCGCACCGGCGTACTGAAGGGCGGGAAGAAGGTCCTGCTGCAGACAGGAGCGGAGTTTATCCTGACCACCCGGGAGATCGAAGGGGATGAAAAGAAGGTTTCCATCAGCTATGACGGGCTGGTGGAGGATGTCCAGGTGGGAACAACGATCCTGGTGGACGACGGCCTGATCGGACTTAAAGTCAAGGCAAAACACGCAGATGAGATCGTCTGTCAGGTGGTAAATGGGGGAGAATTGGGGGAACGAAAAGGTGTCAACGTACCCAACGTCCCGGTCCGTCTTCCGGCTATCACAGAGAAAGACAGAGAGGATCTGCGCTTTGGCGTGGAACAGGGGATTGATTTTATCGCCGCTTCTTTCGTGCGGAACGCGGAATGCATCCTGGAGATCAAAGCGTTCCTGAAAGAATGTGAGGCTCCTTATATTCCGATCATCGCCAAGATCGAGAACGCGGAAGGGATCAAGAATATTGACGAGATCATCCGCTGCGCGGACGGAGTCATGGTGGCTAGGGGAGACTTAGGGGTGGAGATCCCGGCGGAGGAAGTGCCCTATCTCCAGAAAATGATCATCCAGCGGTGCAATGACAATTATAAGCCGGTGATCACAGCCACACAGATGCTGGACTCCATGATCCGCAATCCCCGTCCTACCAGAGCCGAGGTAACAGATGTGGCAAACGCGGTGTACGACGGGACCGACGCGGTCATGCTGTCTGGGGAGACTGCTCAGGGGAAATACCCGGTGGAAGCGCTGCAGATGATGGTACACATTATAGAAAATACAGAGAAGCATCTGGATTATGAACTGATCCTGAGGCAGGCGGAAGAACATCGGATGAGGAGCGTGTCCAGCGCCCTGGCCCATGCCACTGTGACGACCGCGGGCAATCTAGGGGCAAAATGCATCATTGCCCCGTCTATGTCGGGAGCTACCGCGAGAGTAGTATCCAAATTTAAACCCAAGACGGAGATCATCGGTGTCAGCCCCAATGAGCGGACCCTGCGCCGGATGCAGATCTACTGGGGAGTGCGGCCGCTGAAATCGGTCCAGGTCTACACCACGGAGGATATCTGTAACAGCGCCATTGAACTGGTCTGCGCGAAACAGCTGGCGGAAGCCGGTGATGTGGTGGTACTGACGGCAGGGATTCCGTCTCCTCATGTGTCAGGGTCTAATTCAGGCTCCGGAAACATGAGCAACATGATGCGGATCGCGGTGATCGATTGATTTTGACTGGAACTATTGACAGATGGAGCAGGCTGGTCTATAGTGTTTCTGTAGAGAACTACTAATGAAGAGCGTAAAAGAGGAACCATGATATGGAAAGCAACACATTTACAGAACGATTGACAGAATTCGGACTGACCCGCCAGGAGGCCGCGATCTATGAGTGCCTTCTGACAGAAGGGAAGACCACCGGCTACGAGGTGGCCAAGCAGATCGGAATCTCCAGATCCAACGCCTATGGATCCCTTGCCAGTATGACGGAGAAGGGAGCGGCGTATCTGGTGGAAGAAGGCAGCACGAGGAAGTATGTCCCGGTGCCTTTGGAGGAATTCTGCCGGAACTGCATACGCCGGATGGAAAGTTCCAGACAGTGGCTTCTGCTCCACAAGCCTTCTGAGAAACCTCATGTGGAAGGCTATATCACCATCGAAGGGGCGGAGAATGTCCTGAACAAGACCAGGAATCTCCTGGGAAAGGTGGAGGACAGAGCATATATCTCATGTACCAGGAATTTTCTGCTGCTGCTGGTAGAAGAATTGGAACAGCTGACCGCCGCCCGGAAGAAAGTGGTGGTCGTGACAGATCAGCCAGTCAGCATCAGGAATGCCCGGGTGTATGTGGGAGAACCAAGAGGAAGAGAGATCGGGATCATCACGGATTCCAGATATGCCCTGATCGGAGAATACGGAGAAGGGAGTATGAACACCTGTCTTTACTCCGGACAGAAGAATTTTGTGGGGCTTTACA
>DXGF01000037.1 GCA_019114065.1 Candidatus Dorea gallistercoris | reverse complement strand
CATCCGCATAATCCATAGAATAGTAGCCGTCTCTATTTTGATAAAAATCATTTTCTTTTAATTGTTCCGCGAAATTTCCCTCCAATTTATTTTTGGTGTTGAAATATACGCAGGAATAAATCACAAAACTGCCGATCAACAACGCGAAAACAACAGCGATCGCTGTCAGCGCTCTCGCGTATTTTTTCGTACTCTTTATTTCATTATCAAATGTTTTAACCATGACCAGATCCTCCTTCAATAAAATATCCAGGGAAATATGAAAACTATCACTGATCTTTACTATCGTCTCCAAGTCTGGATAACTTTTTGAATTTTCCCAATTCGATATGGTCTGCCTCGAAACATGAAACATCTCCGCCAGATCTTCCTGGGACATATGGGCCTCCTTTCTGATTTTCTGAATATTACTTCCAAGTGTCATGATAGTTCGCCTCCCTTTTGCCGGAATTGTATGGAAGAATGTGGATCATGTCTATCAAAGAGCCTTTGCATCTGCCGGATTTCTGCGCAAATATTCTTTGCGGGCCGCAGACTAGAAGGTGTTTTGATTAAACCATGCGATCGCGCGGATCGGGGAACCGTCGCAATTCTCAAGTTTTAGCGGAAAGCAGCTAAACCAGAACAACTCATTTCCGCACAGTTCGAGATTTTTAAGATTTTCAATATTTATAATATCGCGGTTTTTAAAAAGTTTTTTGTGTCTGGTCAAATTGGTATCAGCAATCGGGTCAAGTCCGATCACATCGAAGCCGATTCCCTTATAATTTCCGTTTATGATATACGTCAGCACTTCATCATTAATACAAGGATAATCTCCAAAATAACTTTCCGTTCCCCAGCGCTTATCCCAGCCAAGATTAAAAAGCAAAAAATCTGCTTGAGCAGCCTTTTCGCCATACTTGTTGATGTTTTCTATCGTGATCGCTTCGCCTTCGCTCAGACTTCTGCAGTCAATAACTAAGGCTTTGCCGATAAACTGATCAGCAGGAAGGCGATCAAGCGTTGTTCGATCGGCATATAAATGAGCCGGCGGGTCCATATGAGTACCGGTATGCGTATACATTTGAACCAAGGTTTCTTTAAAACCATCCTTTTCATAGCTGTTAGCCGGAATAAATTTCGGCGTATCCGTTCCCGGATAAACGGGCATGTCCTCTCGGATCGTGTGCGTCAGATCTATTACTTTCATATGTCTTGGCCTCCTTTTGCAAAACGATTATTCTAGTATTCTATCATTCTATTATGGGTAAAGCAAATATAACTTTTAATAAAATTGACAAAAAGAGATATAATGTATATAATATTAAAAGTTATATAATGTTTAAATGGAAATCCAAAATAAAGGTACAGTCATGGCAAAGAGAACAGCGGTGCTGATGCCGCAGACATTAGACATATTAGAAACAATGGGCGCGCAGATCAAACGTGCAAGGCTACGCAGGAAGATTTCCGCCGACCTGGTCGCTGAACGGGCAGGCGTCAGCAGGGCGACGCTCTGGTCTGTGGAGAAGGGGTCCCCATCCGTCAGCATCGGAATGTACGCGGCTGTGCTGCATGCGCTGCATGGTATGGACAAAGACTTGTTGTTGATCGCGAAGGATGATGAGCTTGGAAGGAAGCTGGAAGAGCTGGATATCCACGAACGGCAGCGGGCCCCCAAAATGAAAGGGGCGAGAAAATGAAAACGGAAAAGTCTATTTACGTTTATGCCGATTGGCTGGGAAAGGGCCCTGTGTTAATGGGCACGCTTTTTGTCACAAATAATCGGGGAAAGGAATCGTTTTCCTTTTCCTATTCTGAAGATTGGCTGAAGCTCGGCAGCGCGGCGTTCATTTTTGATCCCGACCTGTTCCTGTATGCGGGACGGCAATATACACCGTCTGAAAAAACTTTGTTTGGCATCTTTGCAGATTCCAGTCCGGACCGCTGGGGCCGGCTGCTGATGCGGCGAAGGGAAGCGATCGCCGCGCGCCATGAAGACCGTAAGCCGCGAGCGCTGCTGGAAAGCGACTATCTTTTAGGAGTATACGATGAAACCCGCATGGGAGGACTGCGCTTTGCTCTGGAGAAAGGAGGTCCTTTCCTGTCCTCCGACCAAAGTCTGGCAGCCCCGCCATGGACGCAGCTACGTGTTCTGGAAACAGCCTCGATCGCCTTTGAGAACGAGAACGACCCGGATGAAGAAAAATGGCTGAGGCAGCTTCTTGCTCCGGGCTCATCACTTGGTGGGGCAAGACCGAAGGCATCCGTTGCTGCTCCAGATGGTTCGCTTTGGATCGCGAAATTCCCATCGAAGCATGATGAATGGAATACCGGTGCATGGGAGATGGTAACCCATGATCTTGCGGGCTTGTGTGGACTTGAAGTGGCGGAAGCGAAGCTGCAGAGCTTTTCCAAAGCTGGGGGAACATTCTTAAGTAAGCGGTTTGACCGCCTCGGTTCCAGGCGCATCCATTTTGAATCTGCGATGACACTGCTGGGAAAAATCGATGGGGCAGAAGATGTCAGCTATCTGGATATTGCCTCCTTTATCCGTTCTTATGGATCAAACCCTGAACAGGATCTTGGTGAGTTATGGTCTCGAATGGTATTCAATATTGCTGTGTCCAATACTGATGATCACCTGCGCAACCACGGATTTCTCTTGACGCCATCCGGCTGGAGGCTTTCCCCGGTCTATGACGTGAACCCGAATATATACGGTAATGGACTTTCTCTGAATATCACAGAAGAAGATAATACGCTGGACTTTGCTCTGGCGCTCGATACGGCGGAATTTTACGGGTTTTCATTATCAGAGGCCAAAAAGAGGATGTCTGATATACAGGAAAGCGTGGAAGCAAACTGGCAGCATGTGGCGAAGGGCTATGGTCTCGGGCGTGAGGCAGTCCAGCGCATGGCGCCTGCGTTTGATATGGCGTTTAAAGGCGGGCAGTAACAGCTTCAGCAGTGTTCAACTTTTAAAGCAAAAAAATAAGAGAAGCGCCTGTTTTACAGCGTTTCTCTTAACTTTACCTACTGCCGCAGACCGGAATCGAACCGGTACGAGAGGTTAGTCTCGCAGGATTTTAAGTCCTGTGCGTCTGCCAGTTCCGCCACTGCGGCATAAAATGGGGCCTATAGGGCTCGAACCTATGACCCTCTGCTTGTAAGGCAGATGCTCTCCCAGCTGAGCTAAGACCCCTCGTTATGAGCACTTAGTGTCTGTTTTTTAGACACTTACGTGCGATACATGTCGACGCCCTTAGTGAGCATATCATGCGAACTTAGCAGTCGACGCAAACGACCCAGAAGAGACTCGAACTCTCGACCTCCGCCGTGACAGGGCGGCGCTCTAACCAACTGAGCCACTGGGCCACAAATATAAATGGACCTTCGGGGACTCGAACCCAGGACCGACCGGTTATGAGCCGGTTGCTCTAACCAACTGAGCTAAAGGTCCATATTATCAGTCCCTGATAGGACTAAAGCCGATGATCGGACTCGAACCGATAACCTGCTGATTACAAATCAGCTGCTCTGCCAATTGAGCCACATCGGCCTATACTTTCAATGACTCCGACGGGAATCGAACCCGTGTTACCGCCGTGAAAGGGCGATGTCTTAACCTCTTGACCACGGAGCCAGACACAAACTTCCGCCGAAAAATACATTGGAATTCTTTAAGCGACCGACTACTATCATAGCATAAGCAGTCTGGTTTTACAAGACTTTTTTATAAAAAATACTTCAAAATACCGCTTTTCGTGGCATTTGCGGTTTCCTGTCTTCTGGGCGATCTGGGTCGGGGTATTTTTAAAAATACCCCGACCCCGATCGCAGGATCTTCTGATAATTGGCCTGATCGGTGGCGCCTTCGGTGGAGACGCACAGGATATGGGAGTACTCGTTCAGGCCGATCTGTTCTTTGAGTTCTCTCAGTGTCTCATCCATGAAAAGGGCGGATACGAACCCGAAAGAGGCGGCCCCGCTTTCTCCGGAGACGATGCGGGGATCGTCTCCCTCCGGTTGTCCAAGGGTGCGCATCCCAAGGGCTGCCACATGGTCAGGCATAGAGATGAAATAGTCCGCGCATTGCCGGAGGACATCCCAGCCCAGGCTGCAAGGCTCTCCGCAACACAGTCCGGCCATCATGGAATCCATATCGCCGGTGACAAAATGAAGGGTTCCGTCATCAGCTCTGGCAGTCCGGTAGAGACAGTCAGCCTTGTCCGGTTCCACGACCGTGATGACAGGCCTGTTCTGAAGTGCGGATGAGAAGAAGCCGGCCGCGCTTCCGGCAAAAGCGCCGACGCCCGCCTGCAGGAAGATATGAGTGGGCGCAAGCCCGTCCAGCTGCTCATAAGCTTCCAGGGCCAGAGTCAGATAGCCCTCCATGATCCAGCGGGGGACATCCTGATAGCCCTCCCAGGCAGTATCCTGCAGCATGATCCATCCGTTCTGTTCTGCCTGCTGATTGGCAAAGCGCACGGCATCATCATAATTCATATCGGTGATCTGGGCTTTTGCGCCAGCCTGACGAATATGCTCCAGCCGCTCCACAGAACTGCCTTTCGGCATATATACCACACTCTTGTGTCCGAGTTTCTGGGCGGTCCAGGCCACACCCCGCCCGTGATTCCCATCTGTGGCAGTGACAAAAGTGAGAATGCCGGTTTTGTCATGCGTTTCCCTGGATGTAAGCAGTTCATAGGAGAGCTGATCTGCCGGGATCCCCAGAAGTTCCCCGATCTTCCGGCCGATGCAGTAGCTGCCGCCTAACACCTTGAAGGCATCCAGGCCGAACCGATAGCTTTCGTCCTTTACATGGATCGAGGCGGCGCCAAGCTTTTCTGCCAGGGCAGGGAGACTTACCAGGGGTGTAGGCTGGTATTTCGGGAAAGAACTGTGGAATCTTTGGGCAGTTCTCGCGTGCTCCAGATCGAAGGGACTAAAGTCCGCCGGATCTTTGGAAGGGTGATCGAGATGTACATAGTTGATAGACATGGGTATCCTCCTTTATATATGGGATAAAAATGCGGCTCTGGTCAGCTAAGCTTAGCGTATGCCTTCATAACCCCTGGAATGTCGATCTTCTGGGGACACCGCTTTGCGCAGGCGCCGCACTGAAGACAGGCGGACGGGCCTTTGGTCTGTGACAGACTGGAGATCTTCCAGGTCTCGCCGCTGATGGTGAGTTCGTTGTAGCCTTGGATCAGCAGAGGGATATCAAGCCTGGCCGGACAGACAGGACAGCAGTACCGGCAGGCAGAACAGGGGACGCCGAGCTCGCTTTTGAATACCTGAACGGCTTCCCGCAGCGCGGCCTCTTCCTGACGGGAGAGCGGATCATGGGCCTCGAAAATTGAGGCGTTTTCCAGGATTTGTTCTGGGGATGCCATGCCGCTCAAGACGCACTGCACATTATCAAGGCCCAGAAGATAGCGGAAGGACCAGGAAGGGATGGAACGCTCCGGGGCCGCCTCCCGCAGGATAGCTTCTGCTTTTTCATTTAAGTGGGTCAGGCGTCCGCCCTTGAGGGGTTCCATGACCCAGATGGGAATCCCGTGGTCTGTCAGGATCTCATACTGACGCTTTCCGTCTAGCAGGCTCCAGTCAAGATAGTTGAGCTGGATCAGAGCCATGTCGAAATCCGGGCACCAGTCTACAAACCGCTCCAGGGCCTCCGGCGCCGCGTGGGAGGAGAACCCCAGATAGCGGATCCGGCCCGCTTCTTTTTGTTTGAGAAGGTAACCAATATAGTCCTTCTGGGGATCCATATATTTCTCTATGTACTGTTCCTGCATTCCATGCAGCAGATAAAAGTCAAAATAGTCTGTCTGACAACGTTTCAGTTGTTCTTCAAAAACCTTTTCAATATCTGTGGTGGCGGCTACATAGAATTTCGAGGTCAGATAATAACTGTCTCTCGGATATCTGGACAGCGCTTCTCCCAGAAAGCGTTCCGAATCTCCGCCATGATAGGTGTAGGCGGTGTCAAAGTAGTTGATGCCGCTTGCGAAAGCCTGATCGATGACCTGCTGGGCTTTCTGGCGGTCAATCTTGTTGGGATCTTCTGTGACCGTGGGAAGACGGAGGCTGCCAAGGCCAAGAGTGGAGATATTATTTCCCTTAAAATCTTTATAGTACATCTTCGTGCTCCTTTCGCTTCGTCTGTTTAAAGTAAGACTTTGTTCTTATTC
>DXGF01000036.1 GCA_019114065.1 Candidatus Dorea gallistercoris | reverse complement strand
GAGGTGTTGCCCGGCTGTCCTATCACTGTATCGTATGTTTCAGGGAAATCGTGCGGCACAGCCTTCTTGTGATGGGGATTGAGGATATCTTGTACTGGATAGGAGCGGCGGTTTATTTCTTTGTGCAGATTTACCATACAAGTTCTGGGGGAATACGCTGGCATTTTATACTAGGTTGTGTGTGCGGAGCCGTTTTTGCCTCGCTTTTGATTAAAAAAATCGAAAAGTTTGGGAAAAAAATCTACACACGAAAGCAGGATAAATTTTCTGAAAATCTTGCGGAAAAAAGAAAAAAGAGATAATATAGTTTATATTAGGGGTAAGTATTATCTCGGAAATTTTCCGAAGAGGGTGAGTTAATTATTATGAGCAGTATGAAGACGAGGCGACGGAGAAGGCGTTCCAGGAAACGCCCCCAGCAGTATCGGCGCAGTGTGCTTGCGGTGTGCGGAGTGATCCTGCTGCTGGCGGCAGTCCTGTCGGTAAACGCGCTCCAGCTCAGGGCCAAGGCCAGAGAATATCAGGAGCAGGAGACAGAGCTGGCGGAGCAGATCGAAGAAGAAAAGGCCCGGTCGGCCCAGATCGACGATCTGGAAGAATACGTAGGAACAGAGGAATATGTAGAAGAGATCGCAAGAGACAAATTGGGCATGGTCCATGAGAATGAGATCATATTTAAGGCGAAATGACCGCGATGTACGTAAGATAAGCTTTAGGGTGGAAATCCTAAAGCTTTTTTGATTGCGCGGCCAGACAGAAATGATGAAGGGGAGAGCATAAATGGCGGAGATCAGCGAAAAAGAAAAGACGGTTTTTCTGAATCCTTATGTAATACAGATGGACAAGTTCGCGGATTCATTGATCCATCTGTCTCGGACATTTCTTTCTCTGGAGAGCTATAAGGGGACGTTTTCCAGGGAAGAATTTGAAGAAATGTTTACCAAGATCACGGACAAAGTATGCGAAGAGTGCGAGAAGAAGGAGCAGTGCCTTCAAGAGAACAGGGTCTATACTTATCAGATGATGTACGAAATCCTCTGCGGAGTAGAGGAGTATGGCGCGGAGCTGAATGTAGAGTTGAAAAGAAAACTGCAGAAGCGCTGCATCCGGGCGCCCCGGTTTCTGCGGGAAACTCTGGAAGTGTTTGAAAACGCCAAGCAAGTGCTGATGTGGAATAATAAGATCGTCCAGAACCGGGAAGGATACGCAGGGCAGCTGAACAGCTTCGCTAAACTGATCCAATACACCACCAGGGAGCTGGACGCAGGCATTTTCGAGGACGAGCATCTGGAGAAAAAGCTGAAGACCCACCTGAAAAAGTCTGGGATCAAGCTGCTTTCTTCTGTGTTTTTCGTCACGGAACAGGGGAAATATGAGATCCATCTGACCGCAAAGGCGTCTAAGGGACAGTGTGTGGCGACCAAGGATCTGGCCCATGAGGTTGGGGCTTGTATCGGAAGGTCCATGGTCCCCCAGCAGGGTGAGAGGCCGATTCTGGGGGAAGAATACTGTACCGTCGCCTGCGTGGAGGGAGCCAGATTCTACACCCTCCAGGGCGTGGCAAAGATCGGGAAAAACTGTGAAAAAATTTCCGGAGACACTTTTTTGATGACGGATCTTCCAGGAGGGAAGAAGGGCGCGGCCCTCTCCGACGGCATGGGATCAGGGGAAGACGCCTGCCGGGAGAGCACCATGGTGGTGGAGATGCTGGAAGAACTGCTGGAGGCCGGATTTCCCGTGAAAACGGCGATCCAGATCATGAACACTGCCCTGGTCATAGGAAGAGACGATGTACGGTTTTCCACAATAGACGTAAGTTTGTTCGATCTCTACAGCGGATCCTGCGAGTTCGTCAAGGCAGGGGCTTCTGCTACATTTATCAAAAGAAAAGACCAGGTGGAGCGCATCACTTCCACCACGCTTCCGATCGGGGTGATCCAGGAGATTGAGATCGACGTGGAACAGCGGGAGCTGGAGTCCGGTGATTTTGTGGTGATGGTGACGGATGGGGTGATGGATGCGCTGCCGGCCGGGGAGCAGGATACACTTATGGAGACTTTCATCCGGGAAGCCTCCATCAACAACCCCAAGGAGCTGGCTCATCATCTTCTGGGACGGGTGCTGGAATGGACAGGAGAACTGCCTTTGGACGATATGACGATCCTGGTGATCGGAATCTGGAAGCGATAAGAAACTTGCTTTTTTGAAAAATATTTTATATAGTTTAAGAATAAGAAAAAGTAAGTGCTGAAGGAAATCGTATGTATCAGAAGGTAAAGGCATATGTGGAGAGGTATCATATGCTGGAAAAGAAGGACCGGGTGACCGCAGGCATATCGGGAGGCGCAGATTCCATATGCCTTCTTTTCGTGCTCTTAGAGTTGCGGCAGGAGATCGGCTTTGCTCTGTCGGCCGTACACGTCCACCACGGGCTGCGGGGAGCAGACGCGGATCGGGATGAGACTTACGTCAGGAAGGTGTGCCGTGAGCAGCAGATAGAACTGAAAGTCTTCCATGAGGATGTGAAAACATACGCCAGAGAGCGCCGCCTTGGCGAAGAAGAGGCAGGCCGCGAGGTAAGAAGAGAGGATTTTCTGAAACATTGTTCCCAGTGGAATGGGACGAAGATCGCCCTTGCCCACCACAGAGATGACAATGCGGAAACGCTGCTGTTTCATCTGTGCAGAGGAAGCTCTCTGGAGGGGCTGGGGGGGATCGAGCCTGTCAATGGGCCATGGATCCACCCGCTTTTGTGCGTGGATCGGAAGGAGATTGAATCATATCTAGGAAAAAGGGGAATATCTTATTGTACGGATGAAACGAATCTGGGGCTTGCCTATACCAGGAACAGGATCCGCAATCAGGTGCTCCCCTGTCTTACGGAAAATGTGAACCTCAGAGCCGCGGAACATATAGCGGATGCGGCGGAACAGCTCAGACTCGCCGCCGAGTATATCCGGGAGGAGGTCCAGAGAGGCCGCAGAGACTGTGTCAGGAGCATAGAAGGCAGGGAGATTCTCGTACGGGCTCGGTTTGAGAAGTATCCCCGGATCCTGCGGCAGGGAGTGATCTATGAGACCATATGTCAGACTGCGGGGATCCGCAGAGACATCAGCTCCGTGCATGTCCGGATAGTGGAGGAACTGATGGAAAAGCAGATGGGACGCGTCGCCGATCTGCCCTGCGGGGTGAAGGTCAGGAGATGCTATGAGGGAATTGAGTTTCTGCGAAAGACCGAGGAAAAGGGAGGAGCTCCCCCGGGAGAATTTCATTTTCGTGTATTTGACAGGGATTCAGAAACCGTTAGGATTCCGCAAAAAACCTACACGAAATGGTTTGATTATGATATAATAAAAAATACTGTAAAAATGAGACATCGGGAAGCCGGAGACTATCTGACGATCAACAAAGAAGGCGGCCGGCAGAAGCTGAAACAGTATTTGATCAATGAGAAGGTCCCTCTGGGAGAGCGGGATCAGGTCTGGCTGGCGGCAGACGGGAGCCACATCATGTGGGTCGTCGGATACCGGCAGAATCAGGCATATCAGGTCACAGACAAGACCAAAAGGATTCTGGAAATCGAATTTTGCGGAGGAAAAAGGAATGGCAGAGACAGTGAAAGTGTTGATCGATGAAGAAACTGTAGAGAAAAGGATCAAAGAGCTGGGCGAGAAGATCAGTGAAGATTACGCGGGCAGGCAGGTACATCTGATCTGCGTGTTAAAAGGCGGGGTTTTCTTTATGTGCGAGTTGGCCAAGAGGATCTCCGTGCCGGTTTCTATGGATTTTATGAGTGTGGGAAGCTACGGGGACGGGACTTCTTCCAGCGGGGTGGTCAAGATCGCCAAGGATTTGGATGAGACCCTGGAGGGAAAGGATGTCCTGGTAGTAGAAGATATCATCGATTCCGGGAGGACGCTTTATTATCTCCTGGATGTCTTGCAGAAGCGCAGGCCAAAGAGTATGAGACTGTGTACGCTGCTGGACAAACCGGACCGGAGAGTGACAGACGTAAAGGTAGATTATGTAGGGTTTGAGATCCCGGATAAATTTGTGGTGGGCTACGGGCTGGACTATGCGCAGAAATACCGGAACCTGCCGTATATCGGTGTTGTGGAAGGCTTAGAATAGAAAGGGGAAGACATTGAAGGACGGAAAGAACAGAGGATTAAGCGGAGTCACGCTGCTGATATTTATCCTGTTTTTATTTGGGATTCTGTGGTTTACAAATCAGTTTGACCAGAGAGAACGGGAGATTACCTGGGAAGAATTTGAAGAGCTTGTGGACAGTAATGACGTAGAGTCTTATACGATCCGGCAGAATAAAAATGTGCCCACCGGCCGTGTGGAACTCCAGCTGGAGGAAGAGGACGGAGAAGAAGGAGAGATCAAGTCTCTGTACGTGTCGGATGTCAATGAGATCCAGGACTTTTTAAAGGGAAAACAGATTGATTTTGAACTGATTGACGTTCCCAGAGACAGCTGGTTCGCCACGACGATCATGCCGATGCTGCTGATGCTGGCCGGCATCCTGATCATCTTCTACTTCATGAACCGGCAGGGCGGCGGCGCGAACACGAAGGCCATGAATTTTGGAAAGAGCCGGGCCAGGATGAGTACGGACAGCGATAAAAAAGTGACGTTTGCCCAGGTGGCAGGGCTCCAGGAAGAGAAGGAAGAATTGGAAGAGATCGTAGATTTCCTGAAAGCCCCCAAGAAATACATCCAGGTGGGCGCCAGGATCCCCAAGGGAGTACTCCTGGTAGGCCCTCCGGGAACCGGGAAGACGCTGCTGGCCAAAGCGGTGGCAGGTGAAGCCGGCGTTCCGTTTTTCACGATCTCCGGTTCGGATTTCGTGGAAATGTTTGTGGGCGTGGGCGCTTCCCGTGTGCGGGACCTGTTTGAGGATGCGAAGAAACATGCGCCGTGTATTATTTTCATCGATGAGATTGACGCGGTGGCACGGCGGAGAGGCACCGGGATGGGCGGCGGCCACGATGAGCGGGAGCAGACCTTGAACCAGCTTCTGGTAGAGATGGATGGGTTTGGCGTCAATGAAGGCATCATCGTGATGGCGGCCACAAACCGGGTGGATATCCTGGATCCGGCGATCCTGCGTCCAGGCCGTTTTGACCGGAAGGTCATGGTAGGCAGACCGGATGTGCAGGGACGGGAGGAGATCCTCAAGGTCCATGCCAAAGGCAAGCCTTTGAGCGAAGAAGTGGATCTGAAACAGATCGCCCAGACAACAGCCGGATTCACCGGCGCGGATCTGGAGAACCTCCTGAATGAGGCGGCCATTCTTGCGGCAAAGGATGACCGGATCTATCTGAAACAGGAGGACATCAAGAAAGCGTTTGTGAAAGTGGGCATCGGTTCGGAGAAGAAGAGCCGGGTGATCTCTGACAAGGAGAAGAAGATCACCGCGTTCCATGAGGCGGGGCACGCAATCCTCTACCATGTGCTTCCGGATGTGGGACCGGTCTACAGTGTTTCGATCATTCCCACCGGAGGGGCCGGCGGTTATACGATGCCTCTTCCGGAGAAAGATGAGATGTTTAATACCAAAGGAAAGATGCTCCAGGATATTACGGTTGCTCTGGGCGGCCGCGTGGCGGAGGAGGAAGTGTTTGACGACATCACCACAGGCGCTTCCCAGGACATCAAGCAGGCGACAAGTCTGGCCAAATCCATGGTGACAAAATTCGGGATGTCCGAGGCGGTTGGTCTGATCAATTATGATAATGACAGCGATGAGGTCTTCATCGGTCGGGATCTGGCCCACGCTTCCAGAGGGTATGGGGAAAGCGTGGCTACCACCATCGACCAGGAGGTAAAGAGGATCATCGACGAATGTTATAACAGGGCGAAACAGATCATCCATGAATATGACGATGTGCTCCACGCATGCGCGGATCTTCTGCTCCAGAAGGAGAAGATATCCAGGGATGAATTTGAAAGCTTGTTTGAAGGCAGAGCGTAGAGAGGATTGATAGACATGAAGGAACAGGCTCTATTTTGCGACGGGACCGAGAGTTATGTGATCCCGCCGGAACCGAAGTGTAACCAGAAGGTTACACTTCGCTTTCGTACTGCGAAAGATGATGCGCGATACGTGCGTCTGATCACAGGAGAAGGCGGATTTGACATGGAGAAAGAAGGGTCAAAGGGAGAATTTGACTACTATATCATAGACTGGGAACTGGGGGAGGATGCGTTTTCTTATTGTTTTGAGGTCGGTGACGGGGGAACTGTCTGTTACTACAACCAGTGCGGTACATCGGAAGAGATCGAGGAATTTTATAATTTTGTCATTGTTCCGGGGTTTTCTACACCGGGCTGGGCGAAGGGCGCGGTCATGTATCAGATCTATACAGACCGCTTTTACAATGGAGACCCTTCGAATGACGTGGAGAGCAATGAATATTACTATATCGGCGGATACAGCAGCCGGGTGACAAACTGGGAGAAATACCCTGCGGCCATGGGAGTGCGGGAGTTTTACGGAGGAGACATCCGGGGGGTCATGGAGAAGCTGGATTATCTCCAGGACCTGGGCGTAGAAGTGCTGTATTTTAATCCCCTCTTCGTATCGCCCTCCAATCACAAGTACGATATCCAGGATTATGATTACATTGATCCCCACTATGGTGTGATCATCGAGGATGGAGGCGAGGTGCTGCCGGAAGGGGAGACGGACAACGCGAAAGCGACGAAATATCAGAAACGGACCACGGATCTCCGCAATCTGGAAGCCAGCAATCAGCTTTTTATCGAGTTTGTGGAAGAACTCCACCGGCGGGGGATGAAGATCATTCTGGACGGGGTGTTCAATCACTGCGGATCCTTTAACAAATGGATGGACCGGGAGAGGATATACGAGAATCAGGAAGGGTATGAGGCGGGAGCGTACATTTCGCCGGACAGCCCTTTTCGGGATTATTTCCGGTTTTTCAGGGAAGAGGAGGAAAGCTGGCCCTATAACATCCATTACGATGGATGGTGGGGGCACGACACTTTGCCGAAGCTGAATTATGAAGATTCTGTCAAGCTTGAGAACTATATTTTATATATCGGAAAGAAATGGGTGTCTCCGCCCTTTAATGTAGACGGATGGCGGCTGGACGTGGCCGCGGATCTGGGCAGGAGCAATGAGTATAACCACGAATTCTGGAAGAAGTTCCGAAGGACGGTGAAAATGGCCAACCCGGACGCGATCATCTTGGCGGAGCATTACGGCGATCCGGGAAGCTGGCTCCAGGGAGACGAGTGGGATACGGTCATGAATTATGACGCGTTTATGGAGCCGTTTACCTGGTTTTTGACCGGGATGGAGAAGCACAGTGATGAGATGCGGATGGAACTGCAGGGAAACGCGGATAATCTGGTGGCGTCCATCACGCACCATATGTCGAACATGCTGACGCCGTCTCTGCAGACGGCCATGAATGAGCTGTCCAATCACGACCATTCCCGCTTTCTTACGCGGACCAACCATATGGTGGGGCGGGTGGAGGCTCTGGGACCGGAAGCTGCCGGAGAATATGTGGATCTGGCGGTGATGCGGGAAGCGGTGGTCATCCAGATGACCTGGGTGGGCGCGCCTACGATCTACTATGGCGACGAGGCCGGAGTCTGTGGCTTCACAGATCCGGATAACCGCAGGACCTACCCCTGGGGAAAGGAAAATAAAGAACTTCTGGAATTTCACAAAGAAATGATCCGGATCCATAAAGAATATCAGGTGCTGCGGACCGGATCTTTAAATATCCTGTCCTGGCAGGAAAATATCTTCAGCTTTGCCAGATTCAGAGATGATGGACAGGTGGTAGTCATCATCAATAACCGGAGCGAACTGGCAGAAGTGACGGTGCCTGTCTGGAAAGCGGAAGTGCCGATGAAGAGCAGGATGAAGCGGCTGATGTATTCATACGCGGATGGATACACGACAGAATATGAGGAATATCTGGTGCAGGATGGGGAAGTTGTTGTAAATATGGGACCGCGTTCTGCGCTGGTAATGGTGGGGCCGGGGTATTTTTAAAAATACCCCGGCCCAGATTGAAAAAACCCTGTCCCTTTTTGAAGTTTCCGCATCAGCGGCTCAAAACTTCAGCCCCTGTCTTTGTGATCAGCACCATATACTCAACCTGGGCGGAAAGACCGCCGTCGATCGTATACACGGTCCATCCGTTTTCCTCATCTACGAAGAAATCTGGACTTCCCTCGTTGATCATCGGCTCGATCGTGAACATCATGCCGGGTACAAGGACCATCTCACTTCCTTTGGGCGTCACGTAGCTGACGAAAGGATCCTCGTGAAATTCCAGGCCGATCCCGTGGCCTCCGATCTCTTCCACGACGGAGTATCCATTGCTCCGGGCGTGGGTCCAGATAGCATAAGCGATATCTCCAAGATGTCCCCAGGGCCTGGCCTGAGCGAGTCCTCGTTCCACACATTCCCTGGTGGTCTGGACCAGTCTTTCCGCCTGTGGGGAGATAGAGCCGATGGTGAACATCCTGGAAGCATCGGAGAAATATCCGTCCAGGATGGTGGAGACATCCACATTGATGATATCTCCGTCTTTTAAGATTTCCTTTTCATCTGGTATCCCGTGGCAGATTGCCTGATTGACGGAGGTGCATACGCTTTTGGGAAAACCTTCGTAATTTAATGGCGCCGGGATGCCGCCGTGGCCCACTGTAAAGTCATAGACCAGACGGTCGATCTCTGCGGTGCTCATGCCGGCGCGTATATGTTCTGCCACATGGTCCAGGACGGCTGTGTTCAGCTCGGCGCTCTTTTTGATCCCTTCGATCTGTTTGGGAGTCTTGAGCAGCGAGCGGTCGGGGACAATCTCCCCTCTGGCGGCAAGGGACCAAAGTTTGATGTCTAATTTGTCCACATGATTACCTGCTTTCTGTATAATAATATCATCGTAGTATATTATAGCATTATTTTTCATTTGGGTCGGGGTATTTTTAAAAATACCCCGACCCAAATGAAAAATACCCTGTCCCCATTGTTTCAAATTCAAAAATAAGGTATAATTTTACCGATAACTTTTCAGTAAAAGGTAGAATAATCTGGAAGGAGTGATCAGATGTTAAGAATGGGAATGCTGACCAGCGGCGGAGACTGTCAGGCGCTGAACGCAGCTATGCGCGGTGTTGTGAAGGGGCTTTGCTCAAAGCGGGATGATGTAGAGATCTATGGATTTCAGGAAGGCTATAAGGGCTTGATATATTCGAACTTTAAGATGCTTACGTCAAAGGATTTCTCAGGGATACTCACACTGGGAGGGACGATTCTGGGAACGTCCAGACAGCCGTTTAAACTGATGCGGGTGCCGGACGAGCATGGCCTGGATAAAGTGGAGGCGATGAAGCATACGTACCATAAGCTGAACCTGGACTGCCTGGTGGTCCTGGGAGGAAATGGGACTCACAAGACGGCGAACCTGCTCAGGGAAGAGGGGTTGAATGTGATCACGCTCCCCAAGACCATCGACAATGACCTGTGGGGGACGGATATGACCTTTGGATTCCAGAGCGCGGTGGATATCGCCACAGACACCATCGACCGGATCCACACCACAGCCACATCTCACAGCCGGGTATTCATCATCGAAGTCATGGGCCATAAGGTGGGCTGGGTGACGCTCCATGCGGGCATTGCCGGAGGAGCGGACATCATCCTGCTTCCGGAGATCCCTTACGATATCAATGTAATCGCCGAGGCCATCAATCGCAGGAAAGAAGCGGGCAAGAGTTTTACCATCATCGCAGTGGCAGAAGGGGCGATCTCTAAGAAAGACGCGAAACTGTCCAAGAAGGAACTGAAGGCAAAGAAGGAAAAAGAAAAATATCCTTCCGTCGCTTATAAACTGGCGGAAAGGGTGCAGCGGAAAACGGATCAGGAAGTGAGGATCACTGTGCCGGGACATACCCAGAGAGGCGGTTCGCCCTGCCCCTATGACCGGGTACTGGCTACCAGGCTTGGCGCCGCGGCAGCGGAGGCGATTCTGGAAGGAGACTTTGGCTGCATGGTCGGTGTCTCAGACAATAAGATCATCCGCGTCCCCCTGGCGGAAGTGGCGGGCAAATTAAAATACGTAGATCCGCAGTCCGACATCATTCAGGAGGCGAAGCTGACAGGGATCAGCTTTGGAGATGAATAGAGTTAAGATAGGAGTGTAGAACATGTCATACATGGCATTGTACCGGAAATTTCGACCGGATGAATTTGAAGACGTAAAGGGGCAGGATGCCATTGTTAAGACCTTGAAAAATCAGATTAAATCAGACCGCATCGGACACGCCTATCTCTTCTGCGGGACCCGCGGGACAGGAAAGACCACAGTGGCCAAGATCTTCGCGAAAGCAGTAAACTGTGAACATCCGGCGGACGGAAGCCCCTGCGGGGAATGCCCAGCATGCCGCAGCATTGCCGGGGGGACATCCATGAATGTGATCGAGATCGATGCCGCCTCCAACAACGGAGTGGACAATATCCGGGAGATTCGGGAGGAAGTGGCCTACCGGCCGACAGAGGGCAGATATAAGGTTTATATCATTGACGAAGTTCATATGCTGTCTATAGGAGCCTTCAATGCGCTTCTGAAGACGCTGGAAGAGCCGCCGGAATATGTGATCTTCATCCTGGCGACAACAGAAGCCAACAAGATTCCGGTCACGATCTTGAGCCGCTGTCAGCGGTATGATTTTAAACGGATCTCGATCGACACTATAGCGGGAAGGCTGAGTGAGCTGATCGAGAAAGAGCAGTGGGACGTGGAAGAGAAAGCAGTCCGGTATCTGGCCAGAGCGGCGGATGGATCCATGCGGGACGCCTTGAGCCTGCTGGACCAATGCGCGGCTTTCTATATTGGGGAGACCCTGACCTACGATCATGTGCTGGAGGTGCTGGGAGCGGTGGATACAGAGGTATTCAGCCGCCTGCTGCGTCGTCTGCTGGATATGGATGTGGAGAAAGTCATAGAGACGGTGGAGGAGCTGGTGATGCAGGGGCGGGATATCTCCCAGCTTGCCGCGGATTTCACCTGGTATCTGAGAAATCTGCTTCTGGTGAACAGTTCCGAAGAGATGGAGGATGTGCTGGATATTTCCACAGAGAATCTGGCCCGCTTGAAAGAAGAGGCGAAGATGGTGGATATGGATACCCTGCTCCACTATATCCGTGTGTTTTCCGATTTGGCCGGCCAGTTAAGGTACGCCGTCCAGAAGCGGGTACTTTTGGAAGTGGCGCTGATCAAACTATGCAGACCGGCCATGGAGACGCGCCAGGATGCGCTGCTGGACCGGATTCGCGCGCTGGAGAAGCGGCTGGAGGAAGGTCTGCCGGTCCAGGCGGTGCCCTCCCGGGCGGAGAAGGGAAACGTGGCCTCGCCGGAGATGGCGCCATCTCCAAAACCAGAACTGTCCAAGGCGTTAAATGAGGATGTAAGAGCGGTGGCCAAGGATTTTCGCAGTCTTCTGAACGGGCTGTCACCAATGCTGCGCACCTATCTGAAACAGGCCCGGTTAAGCGCCGGCGAGGGAAACCGGCTTCTGATCGTCCTTCCGGATGAACTGAGCGCCAGTGTGGTGGGAAGCCGGGAACATAAAGAAGAGATCGAGAGACTGATCGCCGAGAAGACAGGCAAAGAGGTACAGGCAGAAGTCCGCTGCCTGGAAGAAGGTCGGCGGTTTGAGAATCATTTTGTGGATCTTGAGAAACTGATTCATATGGAGATCACAGTGGAAGATGAATAAGACTTCCGCCGTATACTTAGAAAAGAAGGGAGATCAAATATGGCAAAAAGAGGAGGATTCCCAGGGGGCGGTATGCCCGGGAACATGGCAAATCTGATGAAACAGGCGCAGAAGATGCAGCGCCAGATGGAGGAACAGGCAAAAGAACTAGAGACAAAAGAATTCACGGCAACAGCCGGAGGCGGAGCGGTAGAAGTGACTGTTTCCGGAGCGAAGAAAGTCCTGAAGGTCAAGCTGGCGGAAGAAGCGGTTGACCCGGATGATGTGGAGATGCTGGAAGATATGATTCTTACAGCGGTCAACGAGGCCCTTGAGGAGGCAGAGTCAGAGTCAGCCTCGGCCATGTCTAAATTCACCGGCGGCATAGGCGGCGGAATGCCGGGGCTGTTCTAGCAGGAGCGGATAAGCATGGAATATTACAGCAACCAGATCGGGAAATTGATCGAAGAACTTTCGTGTCTTCCCGGAATTGGAACAAAGTCAGCGGCAAGGCTGGCTTTTCACTTGATACACATGCCCCGGGAAGATGTGAAGCGGCTGGCGGATACCATGGTGAACGCAAGGGAGAATGTCAGATACTGCAAAGAGTGCTGTACTCTGACAGACCAGGAGATCTGTCCCATCTGCGGCAATCCGGCCAGGGATCACAAGACCATCATGGTGGTGGAAAATACGCGGGACCTGGCAGCTTATGAGAAGACCGGAAGATACGAAGGCGTATATCATGTGCTCCACGGGGCGATCTCACCGATGCTGGGCATCGGGCCGGAGGACATCCGCTTAAAAGAACTGATCACCCGCCTGGAAGGGGATGTGGAAGAGGTGATCATTGCCACCAACTCTAGCCTGGAAGGGGAGACGACAGCCATGTATATCAGCAAGCTGATCAAGCCTACCGGGATCAAAGTCAGCCGAATCGCAAGCGGCGTGCCGGTGGGCGGAGATTTGGAGTATATTGACGAAGTAACACTGCTTAGAGCGCTGGAAGGGCGGACGGAGTTGTAAAAAGGGACAGGGTATTTTCAATCTGGGCCGGGGTATTTTTAAAAAGGCCCCGACCCCAATTGAAAGGAACAGGGCATGAACAAGAAGAAAGTAACATCAACAGATATTGCCAGAGCGGCCGGGGTCTCCCAGTCAACGGTCTCTATGATCCTGAACCGCAAATATCACGTTTCCTTCTCAAAGGAAACGATCGAGCGGGTGGAGACGGCGGCAAAGGAATTGGGCTATGTACCTCAGAAACGGAAGCCCCGCAGGGAAAGCAGGAAGGAAAAGCTTTTGGTAGTATTCTGTTCGAATCTGACAAACCCATATTATGTAATGCTCCTGCAGGGAATCGAATCCAGGGCGAAGGAGCAGGGGTTTGGGCTCTTTGTGTGCAATACGCAGAGAGATCTAAAGATGGAGGAGTGGTATCTGAAAATGATGTGGACGCTGCAGCCTCTGGGCATCATCTATACCTGCAATCCCAGCCATTGCTTTATGGGAATGGTGGAAAAACTGGCAAAGCACATCCCGGTAGCGGTAGTCAATAACCAGAATGAGAAGCTGGATGTGGATGCGGTGGAACTGGACAATTCCAAACTGGGGCGCCTGATGGCAAGACATCTGCTGGAACTGGGGCACCGGAAAGTGGCCTATGTGGCGCCGCCTCTCACCACTCGGCAGAAGCAGCGCTCCAAGAGAGTGGAGGGATTTCTGAAGGAATTTGGGGAAGCGGGCCTTAAGGAACAGGTGATCATCAAAGCGGCCAAAGAGGAAATGGATCAAAATATCGCCCATATTGATTCGGAATATAAGATTGGCTACGAACTGACGAAAGAACTTCTGGAAGAAACCAGAGATATCACCGCGATCGTGGGACTGAATGATATGATCGCCTTTGGGATCATGGACGCGCTGCAGGAGGCGAAGCTGAAAGTGCCGGGGGACATTTCCGTGATGGGATGCGACAATACATTGTTTGCCCGAATGCATAACGTATCTCTGACCACGATCGAGCATTTTGTGATCTTCAAGGGAAGAGATGCCTGTGATATCATCATGAAGAAGATCACCTCCCACAATATGAAATATTCGGATGTAGAACCGATCAGCACCTATCATGTGGAGTATGAGCCGAAACTGATCGTGAGGGGAACCACGTCTTATCCCCGTAGAAGGAAGAAAAAATAAAATTAATGTATTTGGCCAAATTATTAGTAATAATTTTCTGCCTTGAAAGTGTCGTAAAAGATAAATAAAGAAAAATAAGGAAAAAAGAGTTAGGCAAGAGTAAAATCAGAGAAAAAGTTTCGTTAAGAGAAGTAATAATTTGATTTTATGAATTCTGAAAAATTATTAATAAAAATTTGAAACTATTGACCAGTCCTTGTTTTTTAAGCTATAATTTCAGCATATGAGAACCAAAAATATGATGTGCCATTTGAAAATCAAAGGAGGAACGAAACATGAAATTTTTCATCGACACGGCCAAGGTGGAGGATATCAAAAAGGCTAATGATATGGGAGTCATCTGTGGTGTGACGACAAACCCATCCCTGATCGCGAAGGAAGGACGGGTGTTCGAGGAAGTGATCGCAGAGATCGCGTCGATCGTGGATGGACCGATCAGCGGCGAAGTAAAAGCCACCACCACAGATGCGGAAGGGATGATCCAGGAGGGAAGAGAGATCGCCAAGATCCATCCCAATATGGTGGTCAAGATCCCCATGACAGCGGAAGGACTGAAGGCCTGCCATCAGTTGTCCAAAGAAGGGATCAAGACCAATGTAACACTGATCTTCACGGCGAATCAGGCGCTTCTGGCGGCTCGGGCGGGAGCGGCATACGTCTCTCCATTCCTGGGACGGCTGGACGACATCTCTGTCAGGGGAACGGATCTGATCGCGGAGATCGCGGAGATCTTTGCTGTGGCCGGAATCGAGACGGAGATCATCGCGGCAAGCATCCGCCATCCGATGCATGTGACCGACTGCGCGCTGGCTGGAGCGGATATCGCTACCGTGCCATATGGCGTGATCGAGAAAATGGTAAAACATCCGCTGACCGACAGCGGAATCGAAAAATTCCAGGCAGATTACAGAGCGGTATTTGGAGAGTAACTATTTCAGGAGGAACATTATGAACAAATTAGAATTAATGAAGATGGCAAATGAAATCCGCAAGGGCGCCGTCACCGCGGTTTACAACGCCAGATCCGGGCATCCGGGCGGTTCCCTGTCCGCGGCAGATATTTATACATATCTATATTTTGAGGAAATGAATGTCGATCCCAAAGAGCCCAGGAAGGCGGACAGGGACAGATTCGTGCTCTCGAAAGGGCATACGGCGCCGGGATATTACGCGGCTCTGGCCAACCGGGGATTCTTCCCGGTGGAAGATCTCAAGACGTTGCGGAAAGTGGGCTCCTATCTGCAGGGACATCCGGATATGAAGCATATTCCGGGCGTGGATATGTCCAGCGGCTCCCTGGGGCAGGGGATCTCAGCGGCGGTGGGGATGGCTATCTCCGCCAGGCTTTCCGGAGACACTTACCGGGTATACACCCTGGTAGGAGACGGAGAGATCCAGGAAGGACAGGTGTGGGAGGCAGCTATGCTGGCAGGCCACAGAAAACTGGACAACCTGGTAGTAATCGTGGATAATAACAACCTGCAGATCGACGGACCGATTGACGAGGTAAACTCCCCCTATCCCATCGATAAGAAATTTGAGGCGTTCAATTTCCATGTGATCAATATTGATGGCCACGATTTTGACGCCATTGACGCGGCATTCAAAGAGGCAAGACAGACCAAAGGCCAGCCCACAGCCATCATTGCCAAGACGGTGAAGGGCAAAGGCGTTTCCTTCATGGAAAACCAGGCTTCCTGGCATGGGGCGGCGCCAAATGACGAACAGTATGCCATCGCGATGGCAGATTTAGAGAAAGTAGGTGAAGCATTATGTCAGAAGTAAAGAAGATCGCCACAAGAGAAAGCTACGGTAATGCTTTAGTAGAATTAGGGAAAAAACATGAGGATGTAGTGGTTCTGGATGCGGACCTGGCGGCGGCTACAAAGACAGGCACATTTAAGAAGGCGTTTCCGGAACGGCATATCGACTGCGGAATCGCGGAGTGCAATATGCTTGGCGTGGCGGCGGGCATCGCGACTACCGGAAAAGTTCCGTTCGCAAGCTCTTTCGCTATGTTTGCGGCAGGACGTGCTTTTGAGCAGATCCGCAACTCTGTCGGCTATCCCAAATTAAATGTAAAGATCGGAGCGACCCACGCAAGTATCTCTGTAGGAGAAGATGGGGCCACCCATCAGTGTAATGAGGACATTGCTCTTATGCGCACGATTCCGGGAATGGTTGTGATCAACCCTTCCGACGATGTGGAAGCAAAGGCTGCGGTAGAAGCGGCTTACGAGCATGTTGGCCCGGTGTACCTCCGGTTTGGACGGGCGGCAGTTCCGGTGATCAATGATAACCCAGATTATAAATTTGAGATTGGCAAAGCAGTGACCCTGCGGGAAGGAACGGATGTGACCATCATCGCTACGGGCCTTCCGGTGTCTGAATCCCTGGCGGCGGCTGAGAGGCTGGCGGCTGACGGGATCAGTGCGGCGGTGATCAATATGCACACAATCAAGCCTCTGGACGAAGCGGCAGTGATCGGGGCGGCGGCAAAGACCGGCAGGATCGTGACCGTAGAGGAACACTCCATCATCGGAGGACTTGGAAGCGCAGTCTGCGATGTGGTGGCAGAGAAAGCGCCGGCGAAAGTGATGAAGATCGGGATCAATGATGTGTACGGCGAGTCCGGACCGGCCGCGGAACTGATCAAAAAGTATGGTCTGGATGGAGACAGCATTTATGAGAAGGTAAAAGCATTCGTGAAATAGAAGAAAAGAGAGGAGCCCGGCGTTCGAGGATATCAGCTGCCGGGCTTTTACCATCGCTTGACGCAGACGGACAGCGTTCGTGTATTCTCATGCGGCAGGCCGTCGAAGCAGAAGAGAACCTGCCGGAAATTTCGCTGGACAAGCCCCACCAATTGCTAAAATACGCGGAAACCATATGCTATCATATGCAAAATGGACGCAGTTCCAGAGACTGTGCCTGAAATTTTGTAAATGAGGTGAGAGTATATGGAAAGACAATTTCCAAAGAATGTCAGGCAGATAGGGAATGTTTGCGATGAGCCTAAGATATATGTGGAAGACTATGTAGACACCTATCTGAACCAGCTTCGGACAAAAGCTGTGGATGCGCCGACAGGAGCGGTCTTTACAGGAGAGATACAGAAGGTGGATGGGCAGGATGTGGTGTACATATCCGGGGCGTTGCGGCTGCAAGAGATCGAGATCAAGGGCACAGATATTCTGATCGGGAAAGAAGTCTGGGACCAGGCAGAAGCGGACCGGAAAGAATTCTTCCCGGATCTGGAGATCGTGGGATGGTGCCTGGTGGAGACGGGACATCCCATGGGGCTGAACCGAGGTGTGAACAAAGTACACAGCAAGTCTTTTGGAAGAGAAAATACCATCTTTGTGTGGAAGGACGCCCTGGAGGCGGATGAGCTGTTTTACGCCTATAAATACGGGGAATTGATGCAGATGGGCGGGCACTATATTTATTATGAAAAAAACCCCGCCATGCAGAATTATATGATCAGTACACGGAAAAAGATTGGCGTTACACCCAGTGAAGTGGTTGAGGATCGAGCTGCAAAGAATTTTCGTAGTGCCGTAAAAGAGCAGATGGAATATCGGGAAAGCCGCCAGAATTCCCGCTTTGTCTATGTGATGAGCGTGCTTCTTGTGGTGATCGTCCTTGCGATTGGTATCTCAACCATCAATAATTTCGATAAAATGGAGGCGGTCCAGAATTCAATCGAGACCTTGTCCCAGTCGGTAGACGGCCAGGGGACCAGAAGCGAGACGGTGAACGAACCGGAAAGCTCAGATGGCAGCGGACTGGAGCAGGGGCAGGTCTCCGAAGATGTGGTGTCCCAGGAAGCAGCGGAGGCGGGACTGAGTGAGGAAGATTTCTATACGGTGGAAAAGGGAGATACTCTTGACAGTATCAGCGTAAAGATATATGGTGATACCAGCCATGTGGAGGCTATCTGTAAGATGAACGGGCTCTCCGACGGCAATCTTATCTTCATCGGACAAAAATTGCTATTACCATAACGGGAAATATGATATACTGTACACAAATGACGAAAATTAAAAGGGGAGCCAGATGGCAAACAAAAGAAATAAAAATCTGCATATCGTCAGAGAGACGGAGGGGGAGCAGCCGCAGTGGCAGCCCGGAGGGCAGACAGATTTTGGACAGGCCATGGAAGAACTGGAAGAGCAAGTCAGACAAAATAAAAGGAATAAGCGCAGGAAGCTGTTTTTGATAGTGGGCGGAACATTGGCGGTGGCAGTGGTTGTTTTTCTGATCATTCACCTTCAGACCTACAATGCGGTAAGAGTGGAGGAGACCTACCAGATCGACGGGGCGGCAGACAGCCGCTACGCGGAGTTCGCCAAGGGGGTCCTGAAATACAGCCGTGACGGCGTCTCTTACCTGGACACCAGAGGAGGAGAGCAGTGGAATCAGCCCTGTCAGCTCAAGAATCCTTTTGTGGATATCAATGGGATAACGGCCGCCGTGGCGGATAAAGGAGGCAACGATATCCTGATCTTCCAGGAGGACGGTCTGAAAGGAGAGATCCAGACTACTCTTCCGATAGAGAAGCTCTCTGTGTCCAAACAGGGCATCGTGAGCGCCATATTGAAAAATGAAGAGTCCCCTCAGGTAATCTGCTATGATACAGCTGGGAATGTCCTGGTGGAGCATCAGGCATCCTTTACAGGAACCGGCTATCCGGTAGATGTGGCGCTCTCAGATGATGGGAAGACGATGATGGTGGTCTATATCCGTGTGGAGGGGGGCAATTACATATCCTCTGTGGCGTATTACGATTTTAGTGCAGCGACAGAAGCAGGCGCGGACCACCGGGCCGCCTATCAAGAGTATGAGAATACGGTGCTGGCATCGGGTTTCTTCCTGGATGAGTCGATGTCGGCGGTGGTGGGAGACAACTGTCTGACTTTGTTTCGGGGGACGGAAGCGCCTGAGAAAGTGGCTGAGATCGCCCTGGACAAGGAGGTACAGAGTGTTTTTCACAGCGAGAAATATGTTGGTCTGATCCTGAAAAACGAGGGGGAGGGAGGCTATGAGCTGTGTCTCTACAATACCTCTGGCAAAAAAGTCATGTCGGAAGATTTCTCCGGGGATTACGGTAATGTCAAGATATCCGGAAATCAGGTCATTCTGTATGAGGGCAGGCAGTGCTGCATTTTCCTGAGGAGCGGCGTAAAGAAATTTGAGGGGGAAATGGACAATGATATTTTGGAGATTTTCCCGACCAGCGGTGTCAATAAATACATTTTGATGAATGCAAACGGTATGGAAGACATACGGCTTGTAAAATAAGGAGCAGTTATGAATTGGGTTGTATTAACGGTGGGATTGATTTTTTTGCTTTGCATCCTGATGGGTGTATATAAAGGGGCTGTCAAGATCGCAGTATCCCTGGCGACCACATTACTGACGCTGGTGATCGTCTTCTTTGCGTCTCCGCTTGTGGCCGATCTGATCGAGAATAAGACTCCTCTTGATGAGGTGATTGAGAATCAGGTCATCTCCACAATGGCCGGCGCGGTCACTTCCCAGGTGGAAGCGGTCGAAGAGGAAGGGATCTCGGCGGATACAGTGAGGCAGGCATTGGCCGCCGCGGGGGTCAGTGAAGAAACCCTGGAAGAATATGGGATTTCGATAGATGATATCGTAAATGGAAACATCAGCGGGGAGGCGCTGGAGAAATATGGCATCTCCAGCGGCGTTCTGGAGGGACTGACAGGGGAGTCGTCGGAAACGACAGCGGAAGAAGTGATTGAAAACGCGGACATCCCCAGAGATATACAGATTGCGGCAATCGAAGCGGCAGATCTGCCTGAGCTTTTCAAAAGTCTTCTTGCGGAGAATAACAATGATGCGATCTATGAGGACCTGGGAGCTCAGACATTTGCCCAGTATGTGGGAAGCTTCCTGGCGAAGCTGATCATCAATATTGTCGCGTTCCTGGTCACTTTTATTCTGGTTTCCTTGATACTCAGGGCGATCGTCTTCGCGTTGGATATTGTGGCGAACCTTCCGGTCCTGGGAGCGATCAACCGGGTGGCCGGAGGAGCTATCGGTGCTGTGGGGGCGCTGATCATCGTATGGATCTTGTTCATCTTTGTGACTCTCTTGTACGTGACTTCTTTTGGGAGAGAGGCCAGTGAGATGATCCAGGGAAATATGATTACCAAAATGTTGTATGAATATAATCCGCTCATGAGTCTCGCTG
>DXGF01000035.1 GCA_019114065.1 Candidatus Dorea gallistercoris | reverse complement strand
TGGCCATCGGTATCATCGTGTCCATGTTCACAGCGCTTGTGATCACCCGGATGATCGTGTTCGCTTTCTATGGAGTGGGAATCCGCAATCCTAAGGTTTATTACCGGCCTAAGAAAGAGCGTGAACCTATCAATTTCCTGGGTAAAAGGAAATGGTTCTTTTCCGCTTCCATCGGAGTGATCCTGCTTGGATTCGTGATCATGGGAGTCAATGGGGGCAGGGGCGCGGGAACTTTCGCCTACAGCCTGGATTTCCAGGGAGGAACTTCTACCAATGTTACCTTTAATGAAGATTATACCATCAATGAAATTGATCAGGAGATCGTGCCGGTGGTAGAAGAGGTGACCGGAGACGCTAATGTACAGACCCAGAAAGTAGATGGCACCAACCAGGTGATCATCAAGACGGTCACGCTTGATCTGGATCAGAGAGAGGCTCTTAACCAGGCTTTGGTGGATAACTTTGGCGTGGATGAGAGCAAGATCACAGCAGAGAATATCAGCTCTACGGTAAGTAATGAAATGCGCCAAGATGCGGTGATCGCAGTGATCGTGGCAGGTATCTTCATGTTGCTGTATATCTGGTTCCGGTTCAAAGATATCCGGTTTGCCACCAGCGCGGTGGCGGCCCTCCTGCACGATGTGCTGGTGGTGGTGGGATTCTACGCGGTTTCCAGGATCGCGGTGGGCAGTACCTTTATCGCGTGTATGCTGACCCTTGTGGGTTATTCTATTAACGCCACCATTGTGATCTTCGACCGGATCAGGGAAGAACTGCATTACCGGACCAAGACTACGGACCTTGCGTATATTGTCAATAAGAGTATCACCCAGACGCTGACCAGAAGTATCTACACTTCTCTTACTACCTTTATTTCGATCGCTGTGCTCTATGTCCTGGGCGTCAGCTCGATCAAAGAATTCGCCCTGCCCCTGATGGTGGGCATCGTGGTCGGCGCGTACTCATCTGTCTGCATTACGGGAGCTTTGTGGTATGTGATGCGGACACGGGCGGATAAGAGGAAACAGAAATAATCACAGGCTAAGAAGAAAGCAGCCACAGCCATTTTCCGGCCATGGCTGTTTTCTGATGCAAGAATGAAAAAACAGTGTAGGAGCAGGGAAAAGTCTGATGGAGGAAGAAAATGGAACGATGGGTTCTGCTTAGAAAAGGCGGGGATTTCCAGGCTGCGAGTGAAAAATTTCAGATCAGTCCCAGACTG
The DNA here is from genome assembly GCA_019114065.1 of Candidatus Dorea gallistercoris. Lineage (GTDB taxonomy): Bacteria > Bacillota > Clostridia > Lachnospirales > Lachnospiraceae > Massilistercora > Massilistercora gallistercoris. The sequence continues at coordinate 9,349 of DXGF01000035.1, read as the reverse complement.
GCCTGTCTGATCCGGAACCGGGAAGTACAGGGAGAGGATCAGATAGAACAGTATCTGAACGGATCTCTCCTAGATCTGCATGATGGGATGCGGATGCGGGATATGGACCGGGCGGTAGATATCCTGCGGGAGAAGATAGAAGAAGGAAAGAAGATCCGAGTGATCGGGGATTATGACATTGATGGGGTCAACGCGGCTTACATCCTGCTGGAAGGCCTGGAAAGGCTGGGCGCGGACGTAGACAGTGATATCCCGGACCGGATCCGGGACGGATATGGGTTGAACGTGGAATTGGTAGAGCGTGCATACCAGGAGGATGTGGATACTATTCTGACCTGTGACAATGGGATCGCTGCGGCAGAAGAGATTAGATACGGCAAGCAGTTGGGCATGACGATGATCGTTACAGACCATCACGAGGTGCCTTATGAGGAACTGGACGGGGAGAAGCGCTACCGTCTTCCGCCGGGAGACGCGGTCATCGATCCAAAACGGGCGGACTGTGATTATCCCTTCTCCGGCCTCTGCGGGGCGGCAGTGGCCTATAAGCTGATGGAGGCCCTGTTCGAGGCTTCCGGAAGAGATTCGGAGGAACTGGACGATCTGATCGTGAATGTGGCGGTGGCGACGGTAGGAGACGTGATGGATCTGATAGACGAGAACCGGATCTTCGTCAAAGAGGGACTGGCCATGCTGGGGCGGAGTCAGAACCCGGGCCTGAACGCTCTGATCGAGTGTACCGGCCTGGATAAGACGCGCATCAGCGCCTATCATGTAGGATTTGTGCTGGGCCCCTGTCTGAACGCCGGAGGGCGTCTGGATACCGCCAAGCGGTCGCTGGCTCTTCTGAGGACCAGGACCCGGAAGGAGGCGGCGGTACTTGCCGGCGACTTAAAGGCCCTCAATGACAGCCGGAAGGAGATGACCGAGAAGGCAGTGGAAGAAGCCTGCCGCCAGATCGAGGAAACCGGGCTTTTGGAGGATAAGGTGCTGGCTGTCTATCTGCCGGACTGCCATGAGAGTCTGGCGGGCATTGTGGCGGGAAGACTGCGGGAGCGGTATTGGCGTCCGGTGTTTGTGCTGACAGACGGGGAAGAAGGAGTAAAAGGATCGGGGCGTTCCATCGAAGCGTATTCCATGTATGAGGAGCTGAGCCGCTGCGCCGGTCTCCTGACCCGGTTTGGCGGGCATAAGCTGGCGGCCGGACTTTCTCTAAAGAAGGAGAATATAGAGCCGCTGCGCCGTCTGCTGAACGAGAACTGCCGGTTGGAAGAAGCGGATCTGATGGAAAAAGTTGTCATTGACATGGAGCTGCCTTTTTCTTGCGTCACAGAAACGTTTGTCGAAGAATTGAAGATCCTAGAACCTTTTGGAAAGGGGAATACCAAGCCCGTGTTCGCGGCAAAGGAGATAACCCTCTCTGCCCCCAAAGTCCTGGGGAAGAACAGAAATGTATTGAAAATGCAGGCGGAAGATGCCAGAGGGACCAGGATAGAAGCAATGTATTTCGGGGGCATTGAGAAGTTTCAGGAGTGTCTGGATGAAAAATACGGAGCCGGTTCTGCAGAAAAATTCCTGACAGGGAGTGGGCCGGAGATCAGGCTGATGATCACGTACTATCCCGGCATCAACGAATATATGGGAAGGAAAAGTCTTCAGATTGTGATCACCCATTGCCAGTAAGCGTCAGAAATGTTATACTAAAAGGTATGATAAAAGAGGAAATGGAGAGGATACCATGAAATCAATCGAGGAATACGTTAGAAGCATCCCGGATTTCCCGGAGCCGGGCATTATTTTCCGGGATGTGACCAGTGTACTGCAGGACGCGGACGGACTGCGGCTGGCTATCGATCTGATGCAGAAGAAGCTGGAAGGGGTGGATTTTGACCTGATCGTGGGACCGGAATCCAGAGGGTTTATCTTTGGAGTGCCTATTGCGTATAATCTGCACAAACCCTTTATCCCGATCCGCAAGAAGGGGAAGCTGCCCTGTGAGACGGTATCCATCCAATACGATCTTGAGTATGGGACCGCGGAGCTGGAGATGCACAGAGACTCTGTCAAGAAGGGCCAGAAAGTGGTGATCATCGATGATCTGATCGCCACCGGCGGCACCAACGAGGCGATGATCAAGCTTGTGGAAGGCCTGGGCGGAAAAGTGGTGAAGACCGTCTTTCTGATGGAGCTTGCGGGACTGGAAGGAAGAAAGAGACTGCAGGGATATGACGTGGATTCTGTGATCATATATCCCGGAAAATAAAAGGCGGTGTGCTTTACCGGCCGTTCTGTCGGTAGAGGCGGGGAATAGTCAGGAAAGAAAGGAGGCATTAATATGTCAGCGAGAGTAACGACTTATGAATCTCTGGACGACCGCATCGCGCCGGAATCCGTGATGAAGGACCTGTCAGAAGGCCTTGAGATCGTAGACGGTCATGCGGTCAAGGCGCCGGTGGACTATGAAGATCCGGACCGGCTTTACGACATGTTAATCGCCCGGATCCGCAAATACCACCCTTCCACCGATGTCAGTATGATCAAAAAGGCGTATGACATGGCGAAAAAGGCCCACGGATACCAGTGCAGGAAATCAGGGGAACCCTATATCATCCATCCGCTCTGGGTGGCCATCATCCTGGCAGATCTGGAGATGGACAAAGAGACCATTGCCGCGGGGCTTCTCCACGATGTGGTGGAAGACACCAAGATCAGCGAGGAAGAGATCAAGGGAATGTTCGGGGAAGAGGTGGCCCTTCTGGTAGACGGCGTCACCAAGCTGGGACGGCTGTCCTATTCTTCCGACAAGCTGGAGGTCCAGGCGGAGAATCTGCGGAAAATGTTCCTGGCCATGGCCAAAGATATCCGGGTCATCATCATCAAGCTGGCGGACCGTCTGCACAATATGCGGACGCTCCAGTTTATGACGCCGGAAAAGCAGAAAGAGAAAGCCAAAGAGACTATGGATATCTACGCGCCCATCGCTCAGCGCCTCGGTATCTCCAAGATCAAGACGGAGCTGGATGACCTGGCGCTGAAATATTCCCAGCCGGAAGTCTTCTACGACCTGGTTCGGCAGATCAATGCCAGGAAGACGGAGCGGGAAGAGTTTGTGGAACAGATCGTATCTGAGGTGTCCGCTCATATGAAGAACGCCAACATCAAGGCGGAGGTCAACGGACGGGTGAAACATTTCTTCAGTATTTACCGGAAGATGGTGAATCAGGATAAGACGGTAGATCAGATCTATGACCTGTTTGCGGTGCGGATCATCGTGGATTCGGTAAAGGACTGCTATGCGGCATTGGGCGTTATCCATGAGCTCTATACCCCGATCCCGGGGCGGTTCAAGGATTATATCGCTATGCCGAAACCGAATATGTACCAGTCGCTGCACACCACATTGATGAGCTCCGTGGGACAGCCCTTTGAGATCCAGATACGGACCCAGGAGATGCACAAGACAGCGGAATATGGTATCGCGGCCCACTGGAAATACAAGGAATCCAACGACGGCAAGAAGAGTGTGGAGGCCCAGGAAGAAGAGAAATTAAGCTGGCTCAGGCAGATTCTGGAATGGCAGAGAGACATGTCAGACAACCGGGAATTCTTAAGCCTGATAAAAGGGGACCTGGACCTGTTCGCGGAGGATGTGTACTGCTTCACTCCCCAGGGGGATGTCAAAAACCTTCCCAACGGCTCCACCCCCATCGATTTCGCCTATGCCATCCACAGCGCTGTGGGGAACAAGATGGTGGGAGCCAGGGTCAACGGGAAGCTGGTAAATATCGATTACAAGATCCAGAACGGAGACCGCATCGAGATCTTGACCTCTCAGAATTCCAGAGGACCAAGCCGTGACTGGCTGGGGATCGTCAAGAGCACTCAGGCCAAGAATAAGATCAACCAGTGGTTTAAGAAAGAGTTTAAGGAAAGTAATATTGTAAAGGGAAAGGAAATGATCGCCGCCTACTGCAAGGCAAAGGGAATCAATGTCCCGGACATCATGCAGACCAAGTATCAGGAGATCGTTCAGAAGAAATATGGGTTCCGGGATTGGGATTCGGTGCTTGCGGCCATCGGACACGGAGGCTTAAAAGAAGGCCAGGTGGTCAATCGTCTGGTGGAAGAATATGGCAGGGAGCACAAGCAGGAGATCACAGACGAGGTGGTGCTGGAGCGGGTGGCGGAAGCCTCCAAGCATAAGGTCCACATCGCCAAATCCAAGAGCGGCATCGTGGTCAAAGGCATCGACGATATGGCGGTCCGGTTCTCCCGGTGCTGCAATCCGGTGCCGGGGGACGAGATCGTAGGCTTTGTCACCAGAGGACGGGGACTGTCCATCCATCGGACAGACTGTGTGAATATGCTGCATCTGACGGAGGCGGAGCGGGCCAGGCTCATCGACGCGGAATGGGAGAGTGAAGTGGCGGAAGAAGCCGGCGGCCAGTATCTGGCGGAGATCAAGATGTACGCCAACGACCGGCAGGGCCTTTTGATGGAAATGTCCCGGATCTTCACGGAAGCGGAAGTGGACGTGAAGTCTATGAATGTACGCACCAGCAAGCAGGGGACAGCTACCATTGAGACAGGATTTATTGTTCACGGAAGGGAAGAGCTGGGGCGGGTAGTGAAAAAGCTCCGGCAGATCGAAGGCGTGATTGATATTACCAGGACCAGCGGTTAAAGGAGAGACTATGGGGAAGACTATGAAGATCGAAAAATTTGTGACAGGGATCATCAGCACCAACTGTTATCTGGTGAGCAATGAAAAGACCCGCCATGCGGTGATCGTAGATCCGGCGTCGATTCCAAAGGCGCTGGTAAAAGCGGTGGAGGAAGAGGACGTAAAGATTGAGGCGGCCCTTCTGACCCACGGGCATTTTGACCATATGATGGGACTGGACGCATTGGTGAAATTGTGGGATGTTCCGGTCTATGTGGAGGAAGAGGATCAGGAGATCATGACAGATCCAAGGCTGAACCTGTCTTCCACCTATACGGCGGGTTATACATTTTCCCGCGCGAAGAGCGTGAAGGACGGACAGATCCTTAGACTGGCTGGATACGATTTTCAGGTGCTCCATACGCCGGGGCACACCAGAGGGGGCTGCTGTTACTATGTGGCGTCTGAGCAGGTGTTGTTCAGCGGTGATACCTTGTTCCAGATGTCGGTGGGGCGGACGGATTTCCCCAACAGCAGCACTTTAGACCTGATCCGCTCGATCCGGGAGAAGCTGCTGCCTCTTCCCGATGAGACGGTGGTATATCCGGGACACATGGGTGAGACGACCATCGGACAGGAACGGGATTACAATCCATATCTGTAGGGGGGACTTATGATCCGCATCATTTGCCGGGAAGAAACCTATGTTTATAACGCGTATCATATAGGAAAGGCTTTTTATCCATCTGAGGAAGTCCAGGCCTCAGTGGAGGAAAAAGCCTCTCATTATGTTACCCTTTATCTTCCCTCCGGCCAAGTGTTGGAGTTGGATGAGGAAGAGGGAAAGGACCGAAAGCGAAGGAAACATCTGCTGGACCAGAAGCTGTATCATACCCTGTCAGCAGAGACAAGGCGGGAACTGCCCTGGGGGATCCTGACCGGGGTGCGCCCCACCAAGATCGCCATGGGGAAATTGGAAGAAGGGATGGATCGGGAAGCCTTCCTCGCCTGGTTTGCAAGGGAGTATCTAGTGAGCGGACCAAAAGCCAGACTGTCCTGGGAGATCGTAGAGAAGGAGAAGTCCCTGCTGGACCGGCTGGATTACCAGGAAGGCTATAGTCTTTACGTGGGGATTCCCTTCTGTCCTTCTGTGTGCGCATACTGTTCTTTCAGCTCCGGGTCCTTATCCCAGTGGGGGGATCACGTGGAACCTTATCTGGAAGCGCTCCGCAGGGAATTGGAATTTATTGGGAGCGCTTCAGATGGAAAGAAGCTGAATACCATTTATTTTGGGGGAGGCACGCCCACCAGCCTGAATGAAGATCAGTTGGAGCGGCTGCTGTCCTGGATCGATGAAATCTTTCCCAGGGACCATCTGCTGGAATATACGGTAGAGGCGGGACGGCCGGACAGCATTACAAAAGAGAAACTCAGAGTGATACGGAGCCATGGAGTGACCCGGATTTCGATCAATCCTCAGAGCATGCAGCAAAAGACTCTGGATCGGATCGGAAGGCGCCATCGGGTGGAGGAGATCCTTTCTGCATATCATATGGCGCGGGAAGAAGGGTTTGACAATATCAACATGGACGTGATCGCCGGACTGCCTGGAGAGAGGCTGGCGGATATGGAGGATACTCTGGCGAAGCTGGAAGCGCTTGGCCCGGACAGCCTGACGGTTCATTCTCTCGCGGTGAAGCGCTCAGCCAAAATGGGGCAGGACGGTTACGTTCCCGGCAGGGAAAGCCAGGACGCGGGACCGGCGGAGATCTCAGCTATGCTGGAAGCGGCAGAAAAAAGCGCCGGCAGGATGGGGATGACGCCCTATTACCTCTACCGGCAGAAGAATATTGCCGGGAATTTTGAGAACACGGGCTATGCAAAGGTTGACAAAGCGGGAATATACAATATACTTATTATGGAGGAAAAACAATCCATCATTGCCGCCGGAGCAGGGGCCTCTACGAAGCTGGTATTCAAGGAGCCTGTGGTAAATCCGGAGGGAAAGAAGCAAAAGAAGACAAACCTGATCCGCCTGGAGAATGTGAAGGCCATTGATGCCTATATCCGGCGGGTGAGGGAGATGATAGAGCGAAAAGGAGAATGGTTATGGCGCTGAAAAAGAAGCCGGTCACAGGGATGAAGGACATTATGCCGGAAGAAATGGAAATCCGGGATTACGTGATCGGACTGATCAAAGATACTTACAAAACTTACGGGTTTCAATCTATGGAGACTCCCTGTGTGGAGCATATCGAGAATCTGTGCAGCAAGCAGGGGGGAGACAATGAAAAGCTGATCTTTAAGATCATGAAGCGGGGAGAAAAGCTGAAGATCCAGGAAGCCAAAGAGGAGAACGATCTGGCGGACTCTGGCCTCCGGTATGATCTGACGGTTCCTCTGGCCCGATACTACGCGGGCCATGCCAATGAGCTGCCGGCTCCTTTTAAAGCGATGCAGATCGGCAGTGTGTGGCGGGCAGACCGTCCCCAGAGGGGAAGGTTCCGCCAGTTTACCCAGTGTGATATCGATATTTTGGGAGAACCTGGGGAACTGGCAGAGATTGAACTGATCCTGGCCACTACCGCTATGCTGGGCAAACTGGACTTCAAGAATTTTACCGTGTGTATCAACGACCGGGGGATCTTGAGAGCCATGGCGGCTTACAGCGGCTTCCAGGAGGAAGATTATGATGAGGTCTTTGTATGTCTGGACAAGATGGACAAGATCGGCAAAGACGGCGTGGCGGCAGAAATGCAGGAACTGGGATATACGGCGGAACAGGTAGATACTTATCTGGGATTGTTCGACCAGGTGGCGGAAGATGTAAACGGCGTGAAGAGCCTTAAGGAGATCCTGGGAGACTGCCTGCCGGATGAGGTGGCGAATAGCCTGGAGCGCATTATGTCCTGTGTGGAGGCGGCCAAGGAGTGTGAGTTCCGGCTGAAATTTACGCCTACCCTGGTGCGGGGCCAGTCCTATTATACGGGGACGATCTTTGAAGTGGTGATGGATGATTTTGGGGGTTCTGTAGCAGGAGGCGGGCGCTACGATAAGATGATCGGAAAGTTTACCGGACAGGATACGCCGGCCTGCGGTTTCTCTATCGGATTTGAGCGGATTGTCATGCTTTTGCTGGAACAAGGCTACCAGGTTCCAAAGAAACGGCCTAAGAAAGCCTATCTGCTGGATAAAAACCTGCCGTCAGAGGGCCTGCTGAAGGTGCTGGCGAAGGCCAAAGAAGAGCGGGAGCAGGGATATCAGGTGCTGATCGCCAAGATGAAGAAGAATAAGAAATTCCAGAAGGAGCAGCTGCTGGAGGAAGGCTATGAGGAGATCACAGACTGTTACAGCGATTCTGTGGACAGAATATAGCAAAGAGTCGGTGAGACCATAGAGAAGGGAAAGAGAGAGGAATAAAGATATGGCAGAGTCAATGCAAGGATTAAAACGGACACACCGCTGCGGAGAACTGGGAAGCGGCGATATCGGAAAGACTGTGACCATCATGGGATGGGTCCAGAAGAACAGAAATAAAGGCGGACTGGTGTTTACCGATGTGCGGGACCGCTCCGGTATCATCCAGGTGGTGTGCGAAGAAGGAAAGACAGACGCGGCGCTCATTGAGAAGGCGGCAAGATTAAGAGCAGAATATGTGGTGGCGGTTGTCGGAACTGTGGAGAAACGTTCCGGCGCTGTCAATGAGAATCTGAAAACGGGAGAGATCGAGGTGATCCCGGAAGAACTGAGGGTTCTTTCTGAATCAGAGACACCCCCTTTTCCGATTGAGGAGAACTCTAAGACGAAAGAGGAAGTGCGCTTGAAATACCGCTATCTGGATCTGAGGAGACCGGATCTTCAGCGCAATCTCCTGATGCGCAGCCAGGTTGCTACCCTGACCCGGCAGTTCCTGGCAGAGGAAGGGTTCCTGGAAATCGAGACTCCGATACTCATTGGAAGTACTCCGGAAGGAGCCAGGGATTATCTGGTACCCAGCCGGATCCATCAGGGAAGTTTCTATGCCCTGCCCCAGTCGCCCCAGATTTTTAAGCAGCTTCTGATGTGTTCCGGATGCGACCGGTATTTTCAGCTTGCCAAATGTTTCCGGGACGAAGATTTGAGAGCGGACCGTCAGCCGGAGTTTACTCAGATCGATATGGAGATGTCTTTCGTAGACGTGGACGATGTGATCGATGTCAATGAGCGGCTTCTGGCATATCTTTTTGAGAAAGTGCTGGGGGTGAAGGTGGAACTTCCTATTCCCCGGATGACATGGCAGGAGGCCATGGACCGGTTTGGATCTGATAAACCGGATATCCGGTTTGGCATGGAACTGCGCGATGTGACAGAAGTGGTAAGAGACTGTGAGTTCGGGGTATTTAAAGGCGCCATTGAGGACGGCGGAACTGTACGGGGCATCAACGCCAAAGGACAGGGCGGGATGCCAAGAAAGAAAATCGATAAGCTGGTAAGCTTTGTGAAGGATTACGGGGCAAAGGGGCTGGCTTATATTGCCATCCAGGAAGACGGGACGGTGAAATCCTCTTTTGCGAAATTCATGAAAGAGGAAGAAATGAGCGCTCTGATCCAGGCTATGGAAGGAGAGAGCGGAGACCTTCTCCTGTTTGCGGCGGATAAGAAAAAGATCGTCTGGGATTCACTGGGCGCCCTGCGTCTGGAGCTGGC
>DXGF01000034.1 GCA_019114065.1 Candidatus Dorea gallistercoris | reverse complement strand
TTTTTACAGTTTGAGGCATAACCTGCGATGGCGTTTCCAATCTGTTTCTCCGAAAATTGGGAACTAAGCCCCAGTCCCGAAGGCAGCGACGCCTTTTTATACCTTTTGAGATCCTCTTTCTTTACAGACAGGACTGACTCCCGCACGATCTCCCGCATATTTTCCGATAATCCGCTCATAATGGTATCTCCTTTTTCTCTTTATTTCTTATCAAGCCTTCCTTTCAGATCCCCGTTGTCTTTAAAGTAAATTATACCATAAGACCAGATAAAAAGCCGTCTTACAAAAGAAAAGCCGTGGGAAAGTCTCTTTTTGCTTTCCCACGGCTTCCAGATATTCCTTTTCTTTTCCCCGGAATACTCCTACCACTCAAACTTCTTCTCGAAGTAGCTTTCCAGATCCTCGATCTTCACTCTCTCCTGTTCCATCGTATCCCGGTCGCGGACTGTCACCGCGCCGTCTTCCTCCGAATCAAAATCGTAGGTAATGCAGAACGGCGTGCCGATCTCATCCTGACGGCGGTAGCGTTTTCCGATATTTCCTCTTTCATCGAACTCGCAGTTGTATTTCTTACTCAGTTTTGCGTAGACCTTTTCCGCTCCCTCGCTCAGTTTCTTGGACAGAGGCAGAACGCCGATCTTGACAGGCGCCAGCGCTGGATGGAAATGAAGCACCGTTCTCTTGTCTCCGCCTTCCAGCTCTTCTTCATCGTAAGCGCTGCACAGGAATGCCAGAACCATACGGTCAGCTCCCAGTGACGGTTCGATCACATACGGGATATATTTGATCTTCTTCTCATCATCAAAGTAGGACATATCCTGTTTGGAAACATTCTGATGCTGAGTCAGGTCGAAATCTGTCCGGTCCGCGATTCCCCAAAGCTCACCCCAGCCAAAGGGGAACAAAAACTCTACGTCTGTCGTCGCCTTGCTGTAGTGGCTCAGCTCTTCTGGAGAATGATCCCGGTAACGCACCTCTTCGTCTTTCAATCCCAGTTTCTTCAGCCAGTCCAGACAGAACTGCTTCCAGTACGCATGCCATTCCAGATCAGTATCCGGCTCACAGAAGAACTCCAGCTCCATCTGCTCAAACTCTCTGGTGCGGAACGTAAAGTTTCCTGGTGTGATCTCATTCCGGAAGGATTTCCCGATCTGACAGATTCCAAATGGGATCTTCTTTCTGGATGTACGCTGTACATTCTTAAAGTTTACGAAAATTCCCTGGGCTGTCTCCGGGCGCAGGTATACTACGCTTTTCGCGTCTTCCGTTACTCCCTGGAAGGTTTTGAACATCAAGTTGAACTCCCGGATCTCTGTAAAATTGTGTTTGCCGCAGGTCGGACATGGAATCTGGTGCTCTTCAATGTAGGCTTCCATCTTCTCATGGCTCCACCCATCAATGCTGTCCCCAATATCCAGGCCATGCTCCTTGGCATAATCCTCTATGATCTTATCCGCGCGGAATCTCTCATGACATTCCCGGCAGTCCATCAATGGATCGCTGAATCCGCCCAGGTGTCCGCTGGCCACCCATGTCTGCGGGTTCATCAGGATCGCGCAGTCCACTCCCACATTGTAAGGAGATTCCTGGACGAATTTCTGCCACCAGGCTCTTTTTACATTATTCTTTAACTCTACTCCAAGATTTCCATAGTCCCATGTATTCGCAAGTCCTCCGTAAATCTCAGACCCAGGATAAACAAATCCTCTTGACTTGGCTAACGCCACGATCTTATCCATTGTCTTTTCAACCATACCCTTGTCCTCTCTTTTTACTATAATAATTGTTAATTATTATACAGTTATCCCTCCTGGTTTGCAACCCCTGCCAAGGTTTTTCCAGAGCATTTTATATCCCCTGACCCACTACTGTTTCCAGAATATCCAAAGACTTAAACCGCTTCCCCAGATACATTTCCAAATAAGCTTTCATTACCTGCTCCAATTCCTCCAGCACCTCTTCTTTCACCACAAAGGTATACAGTTTCTCCAGGGGCGTCCCCGCGATATACTGCATCGCGTAAAGAGTGGAGGAACGCAATGTCCTTCCGTCTCCGGCTTTCTTAGCGCACTGCGGGCAGACCAATCCTCCCTTTCTGACGCTGAACAGCTTCTCCCCTTCCCGGCTGCCGCACAGGACACATTCCGCAAGCTGGGGGCCTTCCCCCTCGATCACGATCGTCCGCAGCTCATAGATACACCGTACCAGCCGATTGGGAATATGTACGTTGGACAGCGCCCGCAGCGTTTGGTATAAAAGCTTTAAAACCTCCCGCTCGTCCGCCGCCTCCCTGGCATAATAATTGGCCATATCCATAAAATAAAACCCGTAGTAGGCGCCTTCTACATCTGTCCGCAGTTCTTCAAAGTAATTGGAAATAGAGGCCGACATCAGCGTATAGGATGTCCGCCCCTCATACAGCGTAAACTCTCCGAAGGAAAAGGGGCTTGTCACCCCAAGGAGGGCGCTTCCCTGGCGCCTGGCTCCTCTGGCGAAAGCCGCGATCTTTCCCCGCTCTTTTGTCAAGATCACCACCCGCCTGTCATATTCTCCCGCAGGCGCCGCGGCAAGTACCATACCCGTCACTGTTATCTGATTCATCGATCGGCTCACTTTCGTGATTCTTCATTACCTGGCTGCAGATTTCCATTCCCCTGTAATACAAGTAATCCTCTACTTTTCCCGTTTCCAGGAATCGTCTCCAGTATGTTTCTTCCATGAAATCACCTCATCTGTCCGTTATTTTCTTCCGTCTCCTACGGTTAAGATTAGGTTCTCCCATGGCCGGGATCTTTTATTCTTCTTCCCGGTATCCAAAATTTTTCATTAGGAATTCACTGTCCCGCCAGTCTTTTTTTACTTTCACCCAAAGCTTGAGATTTACCTGGCAGTCCAGCATTTTCTCGATCTCATAGCGGGCGGTGCTTCCGATTTTTTTCAACATATTTCCTTGTTTTCCAATAATTATCCCCTTGTGGGAATCCCGCTCGCAGATGATCGTAGCGTCGATATGGGTGATCTTCCCCTTTTTCTTCATACTTTCAATGGTGACCGCGATGCCGTGGGGAATCTCATCTTCCAGACAGTGGAGCGCCTTCTCCCGGATCAACTCCGCCACGATCTGCCGCTCCGGCTGATCCGTCACCGTATCTTCGTCATAATACAGCGGTCCGTAGGGCATATACTGCATCACTGTCTTGAGAAGCTCGTCTGTATTCTCGCCGCTCCTGGCGGACACAGGCACGATCTCCGCAAAATTCAGCTTGTCTTTGTAGGCGGCGATGGCCGGCAGGATTTCCTCCTTCTTCACGCTGTCGATCTTATTGATGACCAGGATCACCGGCGTATTCACCTTCTTCAGCTGCTGGATAATGTGCTGTTCCCCCGCCCCGATAAAGGTGGCAGGCTCTACCAGCCACAGGATCACGTCCACCTCATTCAAAGTCTGCCGGGCCACATTCACCATGTATTCTCCCAATTTATTTTTCGCCTTATGGATCCCCGGCGTGTCCACGAAGATGATCTGCCCTTCTTCTGTGGTCAGCACCGTCTGGATCCGGTTTCTTGTAGTCTGGGGCTTCTTGGATGTAATGGCGATCTTCTGTCCCACCAGATAGTTCATCAGCGTAGATTTCCCTACATTGGGGCGGCCGATCAATGTTACAAACCCAGATCTAAAATCCTCTCTCATAGTTCCTCCCTATTTCTTCTCTTTCCTAAAAACTGGTCACCGTATCAAACATGGATTTCTCTTCTTCTATCTTTTCCTCCCCGCCGATCACACAGATCTGTCCGGCTTTCAGCAGCGCCTCTGTGACCTTGGAAAGCGCCCGGATATCCTCCTGTCCCGCTTCCAGGATCTGTCTTCTCTCTTCCCGGATCATATCCGCGCTCACTTTATTCATATAGAGATTCATGGAACGCTCTCCCTTTGCGGACGGCGTCATAGGATGATCGATATTACTCATGGTTCCGATGATATATTTGGTCATATCCCGTTCACTGACGGTAAACTTCTTCAGATAATCAGTCACGCCCTCATAGACCTCCATCGTCCGCTTCAGATTGGGATCCCTGTAGGACACGAAATACCCTTCACCGATCCGGTTAAAGCTGCTCATACAGCCATAAGCGCCTCCCTTGACCCGGATATTCTGCCACAGATAATCGTAGCTTAAGATCACTTTCAAGATCTGAAGAGCTCCGGTATACTCTGCGCCATTGTCGATAAAATTCCCGGTACGGGCCACATACTGCACTTTAGAGGCGGTTTTAAATCCTTCATTTTTCTTCTCGCAGCGCAGGATACAGGATTCTTCCTTCACCGGCGTCTGGAACAAGACGTTCTTTAATCCCTGTATCATTTCTTCCAGCCCTTTTAGCCCTTCCCTGGAAGCGGTATAACTGATCATCAGATTATCCGGCCGGAACAGACGCTCTGCCAGTT
>DXGF01000033.1 GCA_019114065.1 Candidatus Dorea gallistercoris | reverse complement strand
GTGATGAGCGATATGATCTCTTCCGCCTTCGGGTCCCTGGCCATGATGACCTCGGTATTGGTATCTCCAGATGGGTATTACGAGTATGAGGCCGCCCACGGAACCGTACAGCGCCATTATTATAAACACCTGAAAGGAGAAGAAACCTCCACCAATTCCGTGGCGACCATCTTTGCCTGGAGCGGGGCTCTCAGGAAACGGGGCGAGCTGGACGGCAATCAGGAACTCCAGGATTTTGCGGATCGCCTGGAAAAAGCCACCATCGAGACCATCGAAGGCGGAAAGATGACAAAAGACCTGGCGCTGATCACCACGCTTGAGAATCCTACCGTGTTGAACAGCGAAGAGTTCATCAAAGCGATCGCGGAGAAAATGTAGTTGATTGGGGACGTAGTAAAACGCAAAAGGGCTACGTCCCAAATTGACTTTTGGGGTGTACCCAAATGACGGAATTTAAGTTGAATGATACAAAAGGGGAGGCTGCGAATGAAGATACTGATGATCAATGGAACGATGAGGAAGGGGAAATCTTACATCCTTGGCCGGATGCTGATCGACCGGATCGCCAAAGAGGAAGATGTGGTGGAGGAGCTTTTTCTTCCCAGGGATATGCCGGAATTCTGCCGGGGCTGTGCCCTGTGTATCCAGCAGGGGGAGGATCGCTGCCCGGATTATCTGATCTATCTGAAACGTGTGACGAAACTGATCGATGAGGCGGATCTTCTGGTGTTTACCACACCGGTGTTTGTTTACCATGCCAGCGGCCAAATGAAGGCCCTGCTGGACCATTATGGGTACCGGTGGATGGTCCACCGGCCGGAGGCGTCCATGTTCAAAAAGCAGGCGGTTTGTGTGGCCACGGCCGCGGGAGCGGGCATGAGAAGCGCCATGAAGGATATTTCAGACAGTCTGCGCTGGTGGGGCGTGGCAAGGATCTATAAATGTGGCATGGCGGTGCCGTTTTCTTCCTGGGAGGAAGCGGACCAGAAGCTACAGGACAAGGTGAAGGAAAAGCTGGAGAAGATCTCCTCTAGGATCTGTCGGGATTCGAAGGAGGTCCAGCCCTCGCTGCGCACGAAGCTGATGTTTCACATCGTGCGTGTCTTTCAGAAACGAAAGGAAAAAGAAGACATCGACCAAAAATATTGGGCAGAGCGGGGATGGCTGGGACGGAAACGTCCCTGGAAGGAAACATAAAACTTCTTTTCCCGCATATAGTGCTAAAAAGGAATCGGGTGGAGTCTGTGTAAATGCGTGATCTGGGAAAGCAGTTCCTTCTTATATTTCTGCTGGCATTCTTTACCGTCCTTGCCACTCACAGGCTGTGTGAGATCGGACAGTCCCATACCTGGGGGAAAATGAGGATCATGGACGAAACATTCCGGGCAGAGTTTTTCTCAGAAGAATTGTGGGAGCAGGAAGAACGATTGTCGGAGTCCTGTGTCAGTATACTCGAAACCGTCGCTGGGGAACTAAAGTATTTTCCAGTGCCGGAGTCTACCCTGGATCCGGGGCTTGGGGTCAGTTATGTCAACACCTGGATGGCGGAACGCAATTATGGCGGGACACGGGGGCATGAGGGCATCGATATCATGGCGGACAGGAACCAGAGAGGCCTGTACCCTGTCCTCAGCATGACGGACGGAGTGGTCACCAATCTGGGATGGCTGGAGCAGGGAGGCTATCGGGTTGGGATCACAGGAGAGAGCGGCACTTACTACTACTATGCCCACTTGGATTCCTACGCTGGAATCCGGAAAGGCGACCGTGTGGCGGCCGGGGAACTGCTGGGCTACATGGGAGATTCGGGATATGGACCGGAAGGGACGACGGGAAACTTCAATGTCCATCTCCATTTGGGGATCTATGTATACCAGGATGGAGAGGAGATCAGCCTAAATCCCTACTATGTGCTGCGGTCTCTGGAAGAGCGCCGGCTGAAATATGAATTCTCCTGACCGGATCTGGGCGGAGGGTAGAGTTCTGCCCGAAGATATGTTATACTATCTTTGTATGTGCGAAAGACGATACATGGCTGGAGGAAACGGCAATGAAACTGCCTCAGGCATTTGAAGAGAAAATGAGAAGGCTTCTTGGGGAAGCGTTTGAAGGATACATGGACTGTTTTGATAAGCCCAGATATTACGGGCTGCGGGTCAATACAGGGAAGATTTCTGTGGAAGAGTTCCGGAGGATCTGCCCTTTCCCCATCCGGCCGATTCCCTGGATCAGCAACGGATTCTACTATGATGGAGAGCAGGATGTCCCTTCCAAGCATCCTTATTATTTTGCGGGGCTTTACTATCTGCAGGAGCCAAGCGCCATGACGCCGGCTTCTCGGCTGCCCATCCATCCCGGAGACCGGGTGCTGGATCTGTGCGCCGCCCCTGGGGGGAAGGCTACGGAACTGGGAGTCAGACTGGAAGGGGAAGGGATTCTGGCGGCTAATGACTTAAGCGGTTCCCGGGCAAAGGGGCTTCTGAAAAACCTGGAGTTATTCGGGATCGGAAATACATTGGTCCTGAGCGAGGAGCCGGGAACTCTGGTTTCCCGTTTTCAGGAATATTTCGATAAGATCTTGATCGATGCGCCCTGTTCCGGGGAAGGAATGTTCCGCAAGGACCGGAAGATGGTGAAGGCCTGGGAAGAGCATGGACCAGAGTATTTCTGCAAGATCCAGAGAGGGATCATCCTGCAGGCGGCCCAGATGCTGCGCCCCGGGGGTCTTATGCTGTACTCCACCTGCACCTTTGACCAGCGGGAGAACGAAGAAGTGGTCGCCTGTCTCCTGGAGCGTTTCCCGGAGTTTCAGATCCTGCCCATGGAACCCTTCCGGGGATTTTCTCCGGGTATCCTTCCGGAATCCGGCTGCTGCCCGGCAGGGGGGGATTTTAGAGATACGGTACGCATCTTCCCCCACAAAATGGAGGGGGAGGGCCACTATCTGGCGCTTCTTCGAAAGGGGACAGAAGAACGGGACAGGGACGGCGGGGCCGGGGAGACAGGATCTCCCAAAAGAAGCCGGAAAGGGAACCTGCCGGTCTTGGACAGGGCAAAGCCGCTGCCCCGGCCTCTGGCGGACTTCTTAAAGGAGATCACCGCAGGGCTCGACCCTTCCAGAATCGAGATCAATAGGGAACGGGTCTATTATATGCCGGAAGGAGTACCGGATCTTAGGGGGATCCGTTTCCTGCGGACAGGCCTTCTGCTGGGAGAACTGAAGAAGGAACGGTTTGAACCGAGCCAGGCGCTTGCCATGTGGCTGAAGCGGGAAGAATATAGTCGGATCCTGGATCTTTCTGCCGGGGACGAGCGGGTATTCCGTTATCTGAAGGGAGAGACCCTGGATGTAGAGGATCTTGCCCTGGACCAGAAGAGAAAAGGCGGCAATAAGAACAACTGGTATCTGGTCTGCGTGGACGGCTATCCACTGGGGTGGGGAAAGCTGGCAGGCGGTATGCTGAAGAATAAATATCTGCCGGGCTGGAGGATGTGCGGATGATGCGGATCGACAAATACCTTTCAGAGGCAGGAGAGGGAAGCCGGCAGGAAGTAAAATCCTATATCCTTAAGGGGCGGGTATCCGTCGGTGATGTTGTAGTCCAGAAGCCTGAGACCAAAGTGGAAGAAGGAAAGGATAGGGTCTTCCTGGACGGCAGAGAGATCCCCTATCTGAAATATGAGTATTACATGCTCAACAAACCGGCGGGAGTGATCACTGCCACCACAGACAGAAGAGAGCCGACGGTGCTGGACCTGCTGGGAGAAAAGCGGCGCAGAGATCTTTTCCCGGTTGGAAGGCTGGATAAGGATACGGAAGGGCTGCTCCTGATCACCAACGATGGCGCTTTGGCCCACCGGCTCTTATCACCAAGGAAACATGTGGACAAGTGTTACTATGCCAGGATCCAGGGAGAAGTGACAGCCCGGGATGTGGAGAGATTTGCGGAGGGACTCTGCATAGGAATAGCAAAAAGGAAGAAAAAGGAGGCCGGACAGAACGAGGAAGAATGGACCAGGCCCGCAAGGCTGGAGATCCTGAACGCGGATCCTGAGACATCCGAGATTCTTCTGACGATCCAGGAAGGGAAGTTCCACCAGGTCAAACGGATGTTCTTGGCAGTAGATAAAGAAGTTCTGTATCTGAAGCGGCTGTCCATGGGAAGCCTTCTGCTGGATCAGAAACTGGAGCCTGGACAGTATCGGCGGCTTACCGACGAGGAGATAGAGAAGTTATGAGAAAGATGCTGGAAGATATTGACGCGGTGATCTTTGATATGGACGGGACCCTGATCGACTCCATGTGGATCTGGCCGGATATTGACCGGGTATACCTGGAGAAATATCATCTGACTCAGCCAGAGGACTTCCATCTGGCCATGGAGGGCATGAGTTATCGGGAGGTGGCCCAGTATTTTCTGGACACGTTTCCGACTCTTGCAAGAACACGGGAGGAGGTCATGGACGAGTGGACCCAGATGGCCTATGAACGCTACATGACCCAGGCACCTTTAAAGACCGGGGCCTATGAGTTTATCCAGATAATGCGGGAGATGGGAAAGAAGATCGGCATCGCCACCAGCAACGGAAGGCGTCTGGTGGACGATACCTTGGAAGCCTTAGAGATCACCGGGCTTTTCGATTCGGTGAGAACGGCCTGCGAAGTGGCCTCCGGGAAGCCGGCGCCGGATGTGTATCTTCTGGTGGCCAGGGATATCGGCGTGGCACCGGAGCGGTGTCTGGTCTTTGAAGACGTTCCCATGGGGATCCTGGCAGGCAAGAACGCGGGCATGAGAGTCTGCGCGGTAGAGGATGAGTTCTCCAGGCCTCAGGAACGAAAGAAGCGGGAACTTGCCGATTATTATATCCAGGATTACCAGGATATCATCAATGAAACCTATGAGGTGTTGAAATGAGACGGGATTTTTTGCCTGTGTGCAGGGCGGATATGGAAGCCCGGGGATGGGACCGGCCGGATTTCGTCTATGTCAGCGGGGACGCCTATGTAGATCATCCTTCTTTCGGGGCAGCCATCATCACCAGACTTCTGGAGGCTCGGGGCTACCGGGTGGCAGTCCTCTCCCAGCCGGACTGGCAGAGGAAGGAGAGCGTCATGGAATTTGGAAGACCAAGGCTGGGGTTCCTGGTATCCGCCGGGAATATGGATTCCATGGTCAACCACTATACCGTGTCCAGAAAACGGAGGAAGAAGGACGCCTATACACCGGGAGGGGTCATGGGAAAGCGGCCGGACCACGCGGCGGCAGTCTACGGGAATCTGATCCGCCAGGCGTATAAGGATGTGCCGGTGATCCTGGGCGGGATCGAGGCCAGTCTGCGCCGGCTGGCCCACTATGATTACTGGTCGGACCGGCTGAAACGCTCTGTACTCCTGGATTCCGGGGCGGATCTGATCTCTTACGGCATGGGGGAGCACTCCATACCAGAGATCGCGGAGGCTCTGGATGCGGGACTGGACGTAAAAGACATCACCTTCGTGCCGGGAACTGTCTACCGGACAAAAAGCCTGGACGGTATATCCGATGCCCTGCGCCTTCCTTCCTATGAGGAACTGCTGGCAGATAGACAGAACTATGCCAGAAGTTTTTACACCCAGTATCAGAATACGGATCCCTTCAGCGGAAAGCGGCTGGTGGAGCCTTACGGAGAACATCTTTATGTGGTGCAGAATCCGCCGGCCATGCCTCTTACTACCCAGGAAATGGACGACATCTACCAGTATCCTTATACGCGGACATACCATCCTTCCTACGAGGCGCTGGGAGGTGTCCCGGCCATTGCGGAGGTGAAGTTCAGTCTGATCAGCAGCCGAGGGTGTTTTGGCGGCTGCAGCTTCTGCGCACTGACCTTCCATCAGGGCAGGATCATCCAGGCCAGAAGCCATGAGTCTCTGCTGGAGGAGGCCGGGATGTTTGCCAAGGATCCGGATTTTAAAGGCTACATCCATGATGTGGGAGGCCCGACCGCCAATTTCCGAGAGCCCTCCTGCAGAAAACAGCTGGAGCACGGCGTCTGCCAGGACCGGCAGTGCCTGTTTCCCAAACCCTGCCGGAATTTGAAGGCGGATCACAGAGATTATGTGTCTCTTCTGCGCAAATTAAGGAACCTGCCACATGTAAAGAAGGTATTCATCCGCTCCGGCATCCGGTTTGACTACGTGCTGGCGGACCCGGAAGATACTTTCCTGAAGGAGTTGTGCCAGTACCATGTCAGCGGCCAGCTGAAAGTCGCGCCGGAACACGTGTCGGACCCGGTGCTCTCCCGGATGGGAAAACCGGCGAGCCGGGTCTATCGGGAGTTTGTGCGCCGATATCAGGAGATGAACCAGAGACTTGGCATGGATCAGTATCTGGTGCCCTATCTCATGTCCTCCCACCCAGGCTCCACCCTGAAAGAAGCGGTGGAACTGGCGGAATACTTAAGGGATCTGGGCTATATGCCGGAGCAGGTGCAGGACTTTTATCCGACCCCCTCCACCCTTTCCACCTGCATGTACTATACCGGGGTGGATCCCAGGAACATGAAGCCGGTGTACGTGCCCAGGGATCCCCATGAAAAAGCCATGCAGCGGGCGCTGATCCAGTACCGGGATCCCAGGAACCAGAATCTGGTCCGGGAGGCCCTTGAGAAGACCGGGCGGACAGATCTGATCGGATATGGCCGGCACTGTCTGATCCACCCTGATAGAACGAAGACTGCCCTGCTAAGTCAGAGAAGGAGCACAGACGGAACAAAAGGACGGGTGGAAAAGGGAAGAAAAAAGAAGACCATCCGCAATATCCACAAAAAGAAAACGGGGAGATGATGTACGATGAAAATAGCGATTGTCACAGGAGCGTCCTCCGGGCTTGGCAGAGAGTTTGCCCGGCAGATCCCAAAGCTTTACCGGAATCTGGATGAACTCTGGGTGGCGGCCAGAAGAACCCAGAGGCTGAAAGAATTAGAAAAGGAAGTTTCGACTCCTCTGCGGATCTTCGACGGGGATCTACAGCGGGATTATATATATGAGCGGATCGAGAAAGAATTGTCCAGGCATTCCCCGGATGTCCGGATGCTGGTAAACGCGGCCGGATACGGAAAAGCCGGCAGTTTCGCGCAATGCGAAAGGAAGGAACAGTTCGGACAGATCGACTTAAACTGTAGGGCTCTGACCCGGATGATAGAGATCTGTCTCCCTTATCTGGGAAAAGGAGGCCGGATCTTGAACATCGCCTCCGCCGCAGCCTTCGCGCCTCAGCCGGGATTCGCCGTATACGCGGCTTCCAAGGCCTTTGTATACCGTCTGTCTCTGGCTCTGAATGAAGAACTCAGAGAACGGATGGTTTCTGTCACAGTTCTGTGCCCGGGGCCTGTGGATACGGAGTTCTTTGAACGGTCAGGAGACCTTCCCGGGGACCTGCGCAAAGCGGCAAAGGCGCCGGCAGACCGGGTGGTGAGACAGGGGCTGCTGGACGGAGTCAGGAGGAAGCCGGTCTCTGTGTACGGGATGTGGATGAAGGCGGCCCGCATGGGAGCGCATCTGGTCCCGGACACCTTGTGCGCGGCCTTTCTAAATAAGATAAATCAGTCAGGAGCGGAAGAATGATGAAGATTGAAAAAGGACAGCCAGGATATGTAAACGCACAGAAAACAAAATATCTGATCTGGGCAGTGGGCGAATTCCTGGTGGTGATCGCCCTGGTGGTGCTGGGATACATACAGACCGGCTCCAAGCTGAATCTTTTTACGATAGCGGCGGTGGTGTGCTGTCTTCCGGCAGCCAAGATGCTGGTGGAATTCATCACCATGGCCCCCCACAAGAGCATTGAGCCGGAGCGGTTTGAGGAGATCCAGGAGAAAGCGCCGCTGCTCACAAAGATCTACGACACGGTCCTGACCAGCAAGGATAAAGTCATGCCGGTGGACGTCTTTGTGATCTCCGGGCGTACCGTCTGCGGATATACCAAAAGCCCAAAGACGGACGAAGCAAAAACGGCCAAATACGTGAAGGAAATGCTGCAACAAAATAAATGTGAGAAAGTAACGGTCAAGATCTTCCACGATTACACGGCTTTCATGGCCAGAGTGGAGGGGATGAATAATATTGCCTCTGTGGATCAGCCGGAGAACCGGAAGCGGGAGCATAAGATCAAAAGTCTGATCTTGAGCACGTCGATCTGAGCCTATGATAGAGATCAGGATCAGAGAGCAGGAGGCGGGCCAGCGTCTGGACAAGTTCCTGAAGAAATACTTATCCCAGGCACCGAGAAGCTTTCTCTATAAAATGCTGAGAAAAAAGAATATCGTACTGAACGGGAAGAAGGCCTCCGGCAGTGAGAAGCTGGAAAAAGGGGACCAGGTAAAATTTTTTCTGTCAGAAGAGACGATGGAAAAATTCCGGAGAAACGAGACTGTCTCTCTGCCAGAAGGAATCTTTAGGGGGCCGCATCCGGAGATCCTCTACGAGGATGTGAACGTCCTGTTTCTGAACAAGCCCTCTGGGATGCTGTCTCAGCGAGCCAGTAAAGAGGATCTGTCTGTGGTGGAATTCGTGGGATGGTATCTCCGGGAGAGCGGCGCTCTTGGGGAGGAAGAACTGCGGGCCTTCCAGCCGGCCATCTGCAATCGGCTGGACCGGAATACAAGCGGCATCATCGGAGCAGGAAAGACATTGACAGGGCTCCAGCAGTTGACAGAATTGTTTCGTGAGCGTAGTATTAAAAAATACTACTTATGCTTCGCGAAAGGAAGGATCCAAAAACCGGCTCATATCAAAGGGTATCTTGTGAAGAACGAGAAGACCAACAAGGTCCGTATCCAATCCGGGGACCAGGAGGGAGCTCTCCCCATCGAGACGGAATACCGGCCGATAGCAGTCAGCAAGGATACTACTTTGTTAAAAGTCCGGCTGATCACGGGAAGGACACATCAGATCCGGGCGCACCTGTCAGGAGAAGGGCACCCCATCCTGGGAGACTACAAATACGGAGACCGGAAGTGGAATGAGACATACAAGAGGACCCACGGCATCAAAGACCAATTTCTCCACGCCTGGAGGCTCCAGATGCCGACGCTCTCGGGCCCGCTGGAAAATCTGTCCCAGAAAACGGTGACAGCGCCTGTCCCGGAGGAATTCGCGGAACTGATAAAGGAGACAAAATGGGAACATGGAATTCAAGAGGCCTTAGAGGTTCTACATTAGAAGAGATGATCAACCGGACGAATGAACGCTACCGGGAAAAAGGGCTGGCGCTGATCCAGAAGATTCCCACGCCCATCACTCCGGTGAAGATCGATAAGGAACACCGCCACATCACGCTGGCTTATTTTGACCAGCGCAGTACGGTGGACTATATCGGGGCAGTCCAGGGACTTCCGGTCTGCTTCGACGCCAAGGAATGTGTGGCCGATACTTTCCCGCTGCAGAATATCCACGACCACCAGGTGAGGTTTATGGGTGGATTTGAAAAGCAGAGGGGGGTCGCTTTTCTCATCATATACTATTCAGCCCGGAACGTGTTATATTATATGCGTTATCAGGAGGTCCTGACCTTCTGGCAGAGAGGCGCTTCGGGAGGCCGGAAGAGTTTCCGGTATGAGGAGCTGGATCCCCGGTTTTTTATGGAAGTCAAGGGAGGCTGCTATGTGCCTTATCTGGATGCCATGAACCTGGATCTGGGGCTTCGGGAGGAACTTGACAAGGGTTAGAAAAATCCGTATAATTCAAGATGTTTTCGTGTGTTACCATGCTAAAGCGCAGGGAGCTGCAAACAGGAGGACTTATGAAGAAATTATTGCATACACCGGAGGGTGTCCGGGATATCTACAATGTGGAATGTGGCAAGAAGCTGGCCTTGGAGGGGAGGATCAAGAAAACCTTCCATCTCTATGGCTACCACGACATCCAGACCCCTACGTTTGAATATTTTGATGTGTTCCGTAAGGAGATCGGGACCATTCCATCCAAAGAACTCTACAAATTCTTTGACAAAGAGGGCAATACTCTGGCGCTGCGGCCAGACATCACCCCTTCCATCGCCAGGGCCGCGGCCACGCTGTTCGGAGATGAGCAGCTTCCCATCCGGCTTTGCTACACTGGCAATACCTTTATCAACCACTCCAGCTATCAGGGACGGCTGCGGGAAGTGACCCAGATGGGAGCGGAGTTTATCGGAGACGGATCTGTGGACGCGGATGCGGAGATGCTCGCGCTGGTGATCGAGGCGATGCTGACCATCGGACTGAAGGAATTTCAGCTGAGCGTGGGGAACGTGGATTTCTTCCGCAGCCTGATCGAGGATGCCTGTCTGGATGAAGATTCCCAGGAGCGGGTGATCGAACTGATCAATAATAAAAATTATTTTGGCGTGGAAGAGTTTCTGGACAGTATCCAGGTGAAACGCAGTTCCAAGGAGGCCTTTGCGTCTCTGGGAGAACTGGTGGGAGGAGTGGAAGTCCTTTCCCGGGGCAAGGATATCGCCCCGAATTCTTCTGGGATCATGGCGGTGAAGCGGATGGAGCGAATCTACAATATCCTGAAGCTTTACGGAGTGGAAAAGTTTGTCACCTTTGATCTGGGGATGACAGGAAATTATGGCTATTATACGGGGATCATTTTCCGGGGCTATACGTACGGGACCGGGGACGCCATCGTAAAAGGCGGCCGTTATGACCATCTGCTGGAGAAATTCGGGAAGAAATCCCCTTCCATCGGGTTTGCCATTGTGGTCGACGAACTGATGAACGCCATGCTGCGCCAGAAGGTCCGGATCGTATATACCAGGAAAAACAACATCATCCTCTATGATGAGGGCCGGGAACAAAGCGCCATCGCGCTGGCTAAGGATTTCCGGCACAAGGCGAAGAACACAGAACTGCTACGAAAGGAAAAGGGACGGCTCCTGGAAGAGTATGTGGCCTACGGAAAAGAATATTACGCCGGCAATCTGATCTATATCAAGAAGTCGGGCGAGATCACTATGATCAATCTGGTAAGTGGCGAGCAGAAGGTGATCGAGAATAAAAGAACGGAGTAAAATTATGAGATATCTGACATTTGCACTGGGGAAAGGACGTCTGGCGAACCAGACACTGGAACTGTTTGAGAAGATTGGGATCACCTGCGAGGAGATGAAAGATCCGGACTCCCGGAAGCTGATCTTCACCAACGAAGAGCTGGGATTTCGTTTCTTCCTGGCAAAGGGACCGGACGTTCCCACCTATGTAGAGTATGGAGCGGCAGACATCGGTGTGGCAGGAAAAGACACGATCTTGGAGGAAGGTCGGAAGGTCCATGAAGTGCTGGACTTAGGCTATGGAAAATGCAGCATGTGTGTCTGTGGGAAGAAAGAGGCGGCCCCTCTCCTGCAGCATCATGAACTGATCCGGGTAGCTACCAAATATCCCAATATCGCCAAAGATTATTTCTACAATACCAAACATCAGACGGTGGAGATCATCAAGCTCAACGGATCCATCGAACTGGCTCCGATCGTGGGACTGTCTGAGGTGATCGTAGATATTGTGGAGACTGGCTCCACGTTAAAGGAGAACGGCCTGGAGGTCCTGGAGGAGGTATGTCCTCTGTCTGCCAGGATGATCGTGAATCCGGTCAGTATGCGTATGGAAAGTGAACGGATCCAGCAACTTCTGATGAAACTGCGGACACAGATATAAGAAGGAGAGACAGCCATGAGAATCCAACGTTTGGATCCGACGGCGAGAGAACATCTGCTGACGGATCTGCTGAAAAGAAGTCCCGATCAGTATGGGGAATACGAAGAGCAGGTGGCCAAGATCCTGAGGGATGTAAGAGAGACTGGCGATGAGGCGCTGTCTGCGTACACGAAAAAGTTTGACGGGGCAGACGTCACAAAGGAGACCATCCTGGTGACACCGCAGGAAATAGAAGAGGCCTACAGACAGGTCCCGGAGGAGCTTCTGGGAGTGATCCGCGCGGCGTTGCGGAATATTGAAGAATATCACGCCAAGCAGAAACAGTACAGCTGGTTTGACAGCAAGCCGGATGGCAGTATCCTGGGGCAGAAGGTGACGCCTCTTGAGAGAGTGGGAGTCTATGTGCCCGGCGGAAAAGCAGCCTATCCTTCTTCTGTCCTCATGAATATCCTTCCTGCCAGAGTGGCGGGAGTGGAGGAAATCCTGATGGTGACCCCGCCGGGGAGAGACGGAAAGGTGACGCCCACCACTTTGGTGGCGGCTCATGAGGCAGGAGCCACAGCAATCTATAAGGTCGGCGGGGCTCAGGCTGTCGGGGCCCTGGCTTACGGCACCCAGTCCATCCCCAAAGTAGATAAGATCGTAGGGCCGGGCAATATCTATGTTGCCCTTGCCAAGAAAGCGGTGTACGGACACGTGAGCATCGATGCTGTCGCGGGGCCCAGCGAGATCCTGGTGATCGCGGACGAAAGCGCCAATCCAAGGTATGTGGCGGCAGATCTTCTCTCCCAGGCGGAGCATGACGAACTGGCCTCTGCCATCCTGGTGACCACCAGCCAGACATTGGCAGAACAGGTCTTAGCGGAAACAGACCGTTTCCTGGAGACGCTTTCCAGGGCGGAGATCATTCGGAGATCGCTGGATCATTATGGCTATATCCTGGTCGTGGATACTATGGAAGAGGCCGTGAAGATCGCCAACGAGATCGCCTCCGAACATCTGGAGATCCAGACCCGGAATCCCTATGAGGTCATGACGAAGATCCGCAACGCGGGAGCTATTTTCCTGGGCGCTTACGCAAGTGAGCCTCTGGGGGATTATTTCGCGGGGCCCAACCATGTGCTCCCCACCAACGGGACGGCCAGATTCTTCTCGCCTCTGTCGGTGGATGATTTTATCAAGAAATCCAGCATCATCGCCTATTCCAGGGAGGCGCTCCGCCATGTCCACAGAGATATTGAGACGTTTGCCAGAGCAGAGGGGCTGACAGCCCACGCCAACTCGATCCATGTCAGATTTGAAGAGCGGGAGGAAGAGGAATGAAACGGACAGCTGCGTGTGAGAGAAAGACAAAGGAAACACAGATCCAGATGACCCTTGGACTGGACGGAACGGGAAAGACGAAGATTGACACAGGGATCGGATTCTTTGACCATATGCTGGACGGGTTTGCCCGGCACGGACTTTTTGATCTGGAAGTGACAGTCAGCGGGGACACCGAAGTAGACTGCCATCACACCATCGAGGATACAGGGATCGTGCTGGGACAGGCGATACGGGAAACGGTGGGCGATAAAGCAGGGATCCGGCGATACGGCCACATGATCCTGCCTATGGATGAAACCCTGGCCCTGTGCGCGGTGGATCTCTCCGGCCGGCCTTATCTGAAGTTTGACGCAGACTTTCCTACGGAACGGATGGGCGGGATGGAGACCCAGATGGTGAGGGAATTCTTCTACGCGGTATCCTACAGCGCCATGATGAATCTGCATCTGCGCATTTTAGACGGAGAGAACAGCCATCATATGGCGGAGGCTCTGTTTAAGAGCTTCGGAAAGGCTTTGGATATGGCCACAATGGAAGAACCCAGGATCAAGGACGCTTGGACAACGAAAGGAAGCTTATCGGTATGAGTTATAAAAGATTGATCCCCTGCATTTTTATCGCGGAGGGAAGAGCAGTAAGATGGTTTCATGATCAGGAAGTGATCTCCGAAGATGTGGTGAGCCTGGCGAAATACTACAGCGACCACGGGGCGGATGAGCTGCTGGTGTTTGATCTGTCGGAGTCAGATGACGACCACGAAGAGGCCATCAATCTGATGCGCCGGATAAACCAGGTCATCCGGATTCCTATGGTGGCTGGAGGAAATATCCGCCGACAGGAAGATGTGAAGAAAATCTTGTACGCCGGGGCAAAGCGGGCAATGCTGAATTTCTCAAAGACAGAGAGTGTAAAGATGATTGAGGAGGCGGCGAAGCGTTTCGGCAAAGAGAAGATTGCCGTGTCCCTGAACGACTTTGACGCGCTGTTCAAGCATCAGCATATCATTGAGGACTATACCAGCGAGATCATCTTCATGCATCGGCTGGATCTGAATTCCGTCATGAATGTGACGGATATCCCCTGTGTGATCGTGACGGATACCCTGGAAGAGCCTGAACTTTTTAAAATCCTGAAATGTCCGGGCGTCAAGGGATTGTCCGGGAAGTATGTAAGCCAGACGGATATGGATTTTGTGGATTTTAAGGAGAAGTGCGAAAAAGAGGGGATCAAGATGACCTCTTTTGAGAGTATGATGGAATTCTCCCAGTTTAAGACCAACGATCAGGGACTGATCCCGGTTGTGGTCCAGCACTATAAATCCCAGGAAGTTCTGATGCTGGCCTATATGAATGAGGAAGCCTTCTATCAGACCATCAAGACAGGGAAGATGAACTATTACAGCAGGAGCAGGAAGGCGCTGTGGACTAAGGGAGAGACCAGCGGCCATTTCCAGTATGTCAGGTCTCTGACCATCGACTGCGATCTGGATACCCTGCTGGCCAAGGTGGATCAGGTGGGCGCTGCCTGCCACACCGGGAATCCCACCTGCTTTTTCCAGCCTCTGGCGGGGAATGATTATGACGAGACCAATCCTCTGAAAGTGTTTGAGTCGGTCTATGATACGATCATGGACCGGAGGGAACATCCGAAGGAGGGATCTTATACCAACTACCTGTTTGATAAAGGTATCGACAAGATCTTGAAGAAGGTGGGAGAGGAAGCCACGGAGATTGTGATCGCGGCCAAGAATCCCAATCCGGAGGAAGTAAAATACGAAGTCTCTGATTTCCTCTACCATGTGATGGTACTGATGGTGGAGCGGGGGATCACCTGGGAAGACATCATCAAGGAGCTGGCAGACCGATAGAGATCCTCATATAGTCGGAAGGACCTGCATATACTTCACCAGAGAGGTGAGAAGATGAACGAGGCTGAGAAACGCAGGAAACAGCTTCTGGAAGAGACGCGGAGTCTATACAGCGACTGGCGCACTCCGCCGGCGGTCCATCCAAGATACCGGGCTGCTTACGGGAAGCTGTACAGAAGAGAAAACTCGCAGGAAGATCTGCCGGGGACGTTCGGCCTGCGGACCTTCTTGTGCGTGCTTTTGTTCGCAGCTTTTGTGGCCATGGACCACCAGGGAGGGAAGATCTTGGAGGCGGACAGCGGCAGGATCACAGAAGAGATCACGACGGACTTGGATGTGGCGGAGGTGTGGAAGAATCTGTAAGCGGAACAGCAGGATCATCCGGGATATCCGGGCGCGGAAAAGGCGGGGGATCCCGCCTTTTTCATAAATAGAGATATTATTGATAATGGTATCTGCAGGACAAAATATAAATGTTCTCATTGTCAATCCGGTATACCAATCGGTCCGTTTCATTGATCCTGCGACTCCAGAACCCTGACAAATTTCCTACCAGCGGTTCCGGCTTTCCAATCCCTTCGTTTCCATTTCTTGATATATCATCCAGTAATTTGTTGATTTTGCGAAGTGTTTTACGATCCTCTGTCTGCCAGTGTACATAGTCTTTCCAGCCGTTATCCGTAAATACCTTATTCATCGGAGGAACCCTCATCCAGATCATGGACAGCAAAATGTCCCTCGGCCAATTGCTCCTTTGATTCCATCAACCAGTCATAATTCGTTTTGTTTTCTACAAGATGGAGATTCTCCATCATATTATTGTAGGTTTCCTCTGAGATCATGACGACATTTTTATTGTTTTTCCTGGTCACGATCATTGTCTCATAATCATCCGTTACTTTATCCATACAGCTTTTCATATTTTCACGAAGCATACTATAGTTAACAGCTAACATATCATCGCCCCCAAACGTACAATATTTTGTACTTAAATTATAGCGTACAATATTTTGTACGTCAAGGTGATAAACCAAACAATTTACGTCAGAGTTCTTACGAAAAGATTTGTAAAATCATCGAAAATAGTGTATACTTATGCGAGTTTAAACAATCGGTTTTCCTCTATTACGAAGAAAGCAGACAAGGAGAAAAGAGAGTAGATCCATGCGTAGATTAGCCCTGAATGATGAGGTTTTAATGAAAGTCGAAAAACCCGCCCGCTACATCGGAGGCGAGGTCAACTCGGTGATGAAAGACAAGGAGAAAATAGACATCCGGTTTGCCATGTGTTTCCCGGACGTGTACGAGATCGGCATGTCTCACTTAGGCATCCAGATCCTCTACGATATGTTTAACCGCAGGGAGGATGTCTGGTGTGAGCGGGTCTACTCTCCCTGGACAGATCTGGACGAGATCATGCGAAGGGAGAAGATACCGCTTTTCGCCCTGGAATCCCAGGACCCGATTCGGGACTTCGATTTCCTGGGGATCACCATCCAGTATGAGATGTGCTATACCAATATCCTTCAGATCCTAGACTTAGCGGGGATTCCACTTCACGCCGCGGATCGGACCTGGGAGGACCCGATTGTGATCGGCGGAGGACCGTGTGCCTATAATCCCGAGCCGCTGGCCCCGTTTTTTGACCTTTTCTATATTGGAGAGGGCGAGACGGTCTACGATGAGCTTTTGGATGTATATAAAGAGGTAAAGAAGCGTGGTGGTTCCAGAAAGGACTATCTTGAGAAGGCGGCTCGAATCAAAGGAATCTATGTACCTTCTTTCTACAAGACAACATACAAAGAGGATGGGACCATTGCTTCTTTCCAGCCGGTCAACGCAAATGCCAAAGAAAAGATCCAAAAGCAGATGGTCTTAGATGTGACGGATGCCTGTTATCCCAAAGCGCCGGTAGTTCCTTTTATCAAAGTGACCCAGGACCGGGTGGTGCTGGAGATCCAGCGGGGCTGTATCTGGGGCTGCCGGTTCTGCCAGGCGGGAATGTTGTATCGGCCCACCAGGGAACGGAACGTAGAGAGGCTCAAAGAGTATGCCCGCCAGATGCTTAAGAATACCGGCCACGAAGAAATTTCCTTAAGCTCTTTAAGCTCCAGCGATTACAGTCAGTTGAAAGAACTGGTGGATTTCCTGATCGATGAATTCAAAGACAAAGGGATCAACATTTCTCTTCCTTCTCTGCGCATCGACGCTTTCTCTCTGGACGTGATGGAGAAGGTCCAGGATATCCGCAAGAGCAGCCTGACCTTTGCGCCGGAGGCCGGCTCTCAGCGGCTTCGCGATGTGATCAATAAAGGCCTGACAGAAGAAGAGATCCTTAATGGAGCTTCTCAGGCCTTTGCCGGAGGCTGGAATAAGGTAAAGCTCTATTTCATGCTGGGGCTCCCTACTGAGACGGAAGAGGACTTGCTGGCGATCCCGGCTCTGGCTGATAAAGTGGCCCGGAAATATTATGAGATCCCGAAAGAGGAAAGAAATGGGAAATGTCAGATCACGGCCAGCAGTTCTTTCTTTATTCCCAAGCCTTTTACCCCGTTCCAGTGGGCAAAGATGTACACCAATGAAGAATATATCTCCAAAGCGGCCGTGGTAAAGCGGGGATTTGGAGAGCAGCTAAACCGCAAGAGCCTGCGTTACCAGTGGCATGACGCCGAGGTGACGGTGCTGGAAGGCGTGCTGGCAAGAGGGGACCGTAGGATCAGCCAGGTGATCGAGAGGGCTTACAAGAAAGGCTGTATCTATGATGCCTGGAATGAGATGTTTGACTATAATAAATGGTTAGAGGCATTTTCGGAGGAAGGTCTGGAGATATCCTTCTATAATCAGCGGGAGCGTTCTCTGGACGAGATCTTCCCCTGGGATTTTATCGATATCGGTGTGACCAAGGAATTCTTGAAGCAGGAGTGGGAGCGGGCCATGAGAGGCGAGGCAACACCCAACTGCCGGGAACGGTGTTCCGGGTGTGGAGCCGCAAAATATCAGGGAGGTGTCTGTGTTGAAGGCAAGAATTAAATTTCGTAAATATGGCATTATGCGGTTCATCGGGCACCTGGATGTGATGCGCTATTTTCAGAAAGCTATGCGGCGGGCAGAGATCCCCATCGCGTTTACTGGCGGCTACAGCCCCCATATGATCATGTCTTTTGCTCAGCCCTTAGGAGTAGGCCTTACCAGCGATGGGGAATACCTGGATCTTGAGCTTGCCGGTCACATTTCTTCCAGACAGGCGGTAGAACGGCTGAACCAGGTCATGGTGGAAGGGATGGAGGTGGTAAGCTTTCTAGAAATCCCAGAGGACAAGAAAAAAAGCGGAATGACGGTGACTGCCGCCGCCAGATATGAAGTTTGGTATCTCAAATCCGGCAAGTCCATGGAGGAGACACGGTCCATCCCTGCCGAATGGAAAGAGAAGGCAGAAGCGTTTCTGGGGCAGGAGCAGATCCTGGTGTGGAAAAAGACCAAGCGCAGCGAGAAAGAAGTGGATATCCGTCCCATGATCGAAGAGATGGAAGTGAAAGAAGACCGCGTCTGCCTTCTTCTGGCGGCGGGGAGCGAGGCAAATTTAAAGCCGGATCTTTTGATGGAGACCTTTATGAAGTTTCTGGGAATCCAGGATGCGCCGTTCCATTACCATAGAGTGGAGCTCTACGCCAGGGATAAGGAGGGCAGCCTGGAACCGCTGGAAGCCTTGGGGACAGAGATCCCAGAGGTTTTGCCGAACTGCTGTGATACAAAGCTGGAGCTTGCGGATATTGATGCGGTCATCTTCGACATTGGCAACGTGCTCATCGATTTTGCCTGGGAGGACTATCTGAAAACCTTTCCTTTTGATCTTAAGACCAGAGAAGCGGTAGCGGACGCCATGTTCCGCAGCTCCGACTGGGACATGGGAGACTCCGGTCTTGTGAGCACAGAAGAATGGCTGGCTCTTTTCCTGGAAAACGCCCCGGAGTACGAGCAGGAGATTCGGCAGGTATTCGGGGGATTTGGCGCGTCCATCGTGCCTTATGAGTTTACCCTCCCCTGGATCCAGGCGATGAAGGAGAGAGGAATGAGACTTTACTTCCTTTCCAATTATTCAGAAGAAATGTACCGGCAGTCGAAAGAACAGCTTTCTTTTCTGGAGGCTTTTGACGGCGGGATTTTCTCCTGGAAGGAGCGGTGTATGAAGCCTGACCCCAGGATTTATCGTATCTTGCTGGAGCGTTACGATATCGCTCCGGAGCGGGCGGTCTTCTTCGATGACCGGCCGGACAATGTAGAGGCGGCCCGCCGGGAGGGGATCCGTGGAATTGTGTTCACACAGGATATTCCATTGCAGTTCCTGGCAAAATGAGGTAAGATAAAAGAAGAGAAAAAGAGAACGGATAGAACAGGAGAAAGTGACTTTGGAGGAATACAGAAACATGATAAAGGTTGTGAAATTCGGCGGCAGTTCTCTGGCGGACGGGCGGCAGTTCCAGAAAGCAGGCAAGATCATAGAGAAAGATAGGGCCAGAAGATATGTGGTCCCCTCCGCTCCCGGGAAGCGCGCACCGGATGACACAAAGGTGACGGATATGCTGTACACCTGTTATGGGCAGGCCCTTCTGGAGGAGGAGGATACTCAGGACAGCTTTGAGGTCCTTCTGCAGAAGATCCGGGAACGTTATGACGCTATCATCCGGGATCTGGGGCTTGGCCTGTCGCTGGATGAGGAATTCCACAGCATCCGAGAGAATTTCACCAAGAAGATCGGCAGAGACTATGCCGCATCCAGGGGGGAGTACTTAAATGGCCGGATCATGGCGGAATATCTTGGATATGAGTTCATTGACGCGGCGGAAGTGATCTGGTTTGACGAGATGGGCAATTTCGACAGCGAGAAGACACAAGAAGCACTCTCTTCCCGCCTGGCCCAGGCGGAGCGGGCGGTGATCCCCGGCTTCTATGGCTCTATGCCAAACGGGAAGATCAAGACCTTCTCCAGAGGAGGTTCGGATATAACCGGCTCGATCGTGGCCCAGGCCGTCCACGCGGACCTCTACGAGAACTGGACAGATGTGTCCGGATTTCTGGTGGCAGATCCAAGGATCATTGAGCGTCCCAAGGAAATTGACGTGATCACTTACCGGGAACTGCGGGAACTGTCCTACATGGGAGCCACCGTACTCCACGAGGACGCGATCTTCCCGGTGCGCAAAGAAGGGATCCCCATCAACATCCGCAATACCAACGCGCCGGAAGATAAGGGGACGCTGATCGTGGAGGCAACCTGCCAGAAGCCCAGATATATCATCACAGGCATCGCGGGCAAGAAAGATTTCGCCGCGGTGACAGTGGAGAAGGCCATGATGAACACAGAGGTTGGATTCTGCCGAAAGGTACTGCAGGTGTTTGAGGAAAACGGAATCTCTATTGAGCATATGCCGTCAGGAATCGATACCATGTCGGTGTTTGTCCACCAGGATGAATTCAAAGAGATGGAACAGAAAGTGATCGCCGGGATCCACCGTGAGGTGGAGCCGGATCTTCTGGAACTGGAATCGGACCTAGCCCTGATCGCCGTGGTAGGACGCGGGATGCGCACCACCAGAGGGACATCCGGCCGGATCTTCTCCGCGCTGGCTCATGTGAACATCAATGTGAGGATGATCGACCAGGGTTCCAGCGGGCTGAATGTGATCATTGGTGTGCGGAACGATGATTTTGAGGACGCTGTGAGAGCGATCTACGATATTTTCGTCACAACCCAGTTGTAAAGAGACCACAGGAGGAATGTAATGAATATTCTGTTTTTTTTGAAGCCTAAAAGTGAGCTGGCTT
The DNA here is from genome assembly GCA_019114065.1 of Candidatus Dorea gallistercoris. GTDB lineage: Bacteria > Bacillota > Clostridia > Lachnospirales > Lachnospiraceae > Massilistercora > Massilistercora gallistercoris. The sequence continues at coordinate 9,067 of DXGF01000033.1, read as the reverse complement.
ACATATTTGATTACCATACAGTCAGGCAGGCGCTGGAGATCATGGAATACCACAAGTATTCTTCTGTGCCGATCCTGAACAAAGAAGGGAAGTATGTAGGCTCTATCACGGAGGGGGATCTTCTCTGGGGGCTGAAACGGAAAGGAATCTTGAACATCAAAGAGGCTGAGGATGTAAGCATCATGAAGATCGACCGGAGACTGGATTACCAGTGTGTCACGGCCAAGTCGAACATGGAAGACTTGATCGGAAAAGCTATGGAACAGAATTTTGTTCCGGTGGTGGACGATCAACAGCACTTTATCGGCATGATCACCAGAAGAGATATTATCGGATACTGCTATAATAAGATGAAAGACAGGGAAAAAAATGATCATTGATTTTCACACACATATATTTCCAGAAAAGATCGCGGAAAGAACCTTAGATTTCCTGGCGTCTGTCTGCAAGACTGAACCGTACACGGACGGGACCGGCCAGGGACTGACCGCCTCCGCTGAGGCGGCGGGTGTGGATGTGTCTGTAGTTCTGCCCATCGTGACGAAGCCTTCCCAGTTTGAGTCGATCAATCGGTTCGCCTCCGGATTCCAGGAAGGGCGGATCCTTTCCTTTGGCGGCATCCACCCGGCGGAGGAAAACTATAAAGAACAATTGAGACAGATCAAGGCTATGGGGATGAAGGGCATCAAACTCCACCCGGATTATCAGGATATCCGGTTCAATGATATCCGCTGTAAGCGGGTTGCCTCCTATGCTTCGGAGCTGGGACTGATCGTCAGCGTCCATGCGGGGAGAGATCCCAAGTGCCCGGAGGATGTGCACTGCAGTCCTCAGATGGCGGCGGAAGTCATCCGGGAAGTAGAACCTGAGAAGCTGGTACTGGCCCATATGGGTGGGAATCTGCTCTGGGATGAGGTGGAAGCGCATCTGATGGGAAAACAGGTGTATTTTGACACAGGAGTGGTCTTAGATGTCATGGAGGAAGAACAATTCCTCAGGATCGTAAGAACTCATGGGGCGGATAAGATCCTGTTCGCCACGGATTCCCCCTGGGCAGGACAGAAAGAATTTATCGATATCCTGAACGGGATGGCTCTCACAGACGAGGAAAAAGAGCAGATCTTAGGCGGAAACGGCCGCAGACTGCTGGGTATATAAAAGAGGTGCCTATGAAAAAGCTGGCCTTATTCCTGGTGCTGACAGCTTCTATATTATGGGGATCTATGGGGATCGTCACAAGGTATGTGGCATCCTTTGGCTTCACCACCCCACAGACAGCCGCCGTCCGGATCTGTTCGGCGGGAGCGGTCCTGGTCCTTCTTGTGTTTCTTACCGACCGGAAGAAATTCAAGGTAGAAAAACAAGATGTGAAATGGCTTCTCGGCACAGGACTTGGAAGTCTGTTCATCAACAATCTGACCTATGCGGAGACGGTACAGAGGGCTTCCCTGTCCGTTGCGGTGGTCCTTCTCTACACGGCTCCTTTTTTCGTTATGATCTTCTCTGTTGTTTTCTTTCATGAGAAACTGACGTTTCTCAAGATCGGAGCATTGTTGTTATCCTTTGCCGGCTGTATTCTGGTAGTAGGCTTGTCCGGGGAGCAGGCCCGGGCTGTGGGAGCGGGAACGGTGGCGATCGGGCTGTGCGCCGGATTCGGTTACTCACTCTACAGCATTTTCGGGAAGGTCCTGGCAGGAAAATACGAGTCTCTGACCGTGACCGTCTACACCTTTCTCATTGCGGCGGCAGCAACCCTTGCCATCAGTGATCCGGCGGATCTGGCGCGAAAGGTGGGAGAGAATCTTCATGCTTTACCGCTGATCGTCGTCGGAAGCTTCGTGACGCTGGGACTCCCTTATTTCTGCTATTCCATGGCGCTGAAATATATGGAGAGCAGCAAGGCGTCGATCATCGCGTCCTTCGAGGTAGTGGCGGCCAGCCTCTTTGGTGTAGTTCTTTACGGGGAACCTTTGAACGGCTATAATCTGCTGGGGATTCTTCTGGTGGTGTCCGCGCTGATCCTGCTACAGGTGGCTCCGGAAAAGAAGATGCGAAAATAAAAGGTTTCGTGCTTGATTTTTCCTATGTTCTATGCTAGACTATATTAGTGTGCCGCACAATGAGGTTTTTAAGTTCTGTCTCTTGGACAGACACCGTAGTTGGCGAGTAATGTTAATAGGAGGTGCCATATGTACGCAGTTATAGCAACAGGTGGTAAACAGTACAAAGTATCCGAAGGCGATGTCATCAGAGTGGAGAAGCTTGGAGTGGAAGCCGGAGAGACTTATACATTTGACCAGGTGCTTGCGGTAAGTGACAATGGACTGAAGGTTGGAACACCGACAGTCGCTGGCGCGACGGTTGAGGCTTCTGTCATTGAGAACGGCAAGGCGAAGAAGGTTGTCGTTTACAAATACAAGAGAAAAACCGGCTATCACAAGAAAAATGGTCACAGACAGCAGTATACGGCAGTGAAGATCGAAAAGATCAACGCTTGATTCATTGGGGAGATCCATGATCCACACAGTTGTTTTCAGAGACCAGGAGGACCGTGTCAGAGGATTTCATATCAGCGGGCATGCGGGATATGGACAGGCGGGAGAGGACGTGGTGTGCGCGGCGGTTTCTATGCTGGCCATCAACACGGCAAACGCCATCGAACGTCTGGCGGAAGACCGATTTTCTATGACCGCGGATGACGAGAAGGGCGACATGCTCTATTCGGTGGAGGGGATTCCTTCCCGGGAAGCTTCCCTGCTTTTAGAAGCTCTGGTCCTTGGTCTTGAGGGGATGGCGGATGACGAGAACTATGCAGAATATATTGATTTAACATTCCAGGAGGTGTGATACCATGATGAAATTAAACCTTCAGTTTTTCGCTCATAAAAAGGGTGTAGGTTCTACAAAGAACGGCAGAGATTCCGAGTCCAAGAGACTGGGAGCGAAAAGAGCGGACGGACAGTTCGTGAAAGCCGGAAATATTCTTTACAGACAGCGGGGAACCAAGATCCATCCAGGCGTAAATGTAGGACGCGGTGGAGACGATACTTTGTTTGCCCTGGTGGATGGTGTTGTAAGATTTGAGAGAAAAGGAAGAGATCGGAAACAGGTTTCCATCTATCCGGCAGCACAGTAAGGAACGAGCCTTGACCCAGACCCTGATGGTCTGGGTCTTTTCGACTATCATCAACCTTAGTTAAGATCAAGCAGAGAAAGGAATCACAGATGTTTGCAGACAGAGCAAAGATATTTATCCGGTCTGGAAAAGGCGGCGATGGACACGTCAGCTTCCGGCGGGAGCTTTATGTGCCGAACGGCGGGCCTGATGGCGGCGACGGCGGCCGGGGCGGCGATGTGATCTTTGAGGTGGACGAGGGCCTCAATACCCTGCAGGACTTCCGCCATCGGAAGAAATTCGCCGCAAAAGACGGAGAACCCGGCGGGAAACGGCGCTGCCACGGCGGTGACGCGGATGATATCGTCTTAAAGGTCCCGGAGGGGACGGTGATCAAGGAGGCGGAATCGGGAAAAGTGATCGCAGATATGTCGGGAGACAACCGCAGACAGATTGTGTTGAAAGGTGGAAAAGGCGGACTTGGCAATCAGCATTTCGCCACAGCTACCATGCAGATTCCCAAATACGCTCAGCCTGGCCAGCCGGCCCAGGAACTCTGGGTGAATCTGGAGCTGAAGGTGATCGCGGACGTGGGCCTCATAGGTTTCCCGAATGTGGGGAAATCCACGCTTTTGTCCCGGGTGACCAACGCAAGGCCTAAGATCGCCAATTATCATTTTACCACCTTGAATCCCAATCTTGGTGTGGTGGACATAAAAGGGGCGAAAGGCTTTGTGATCGCCGATATCCCCGGACTGATCGAGGGAGCCTCTGAAGGTGTGGGACTTGGACATGAGTTCCTGCGCCACATCGAGCGGACCCGGATGATGATCCATGTGGTGGATGCGTCCGGAAGCGAGGGCCGGGACCCGGTGGAGGATATCTATAAGATCAACGAAGAGCTGAAAGCCTACAACGAAGAGATCGCGGCCCGCCCTCAGGTGATCGCGGCCAACAAGACGGACCTGATCTATCCAGAGGGAGAGGACCCTGTGGAGCGGCTGAAAAAGGAGTTTGAGCCAAAAGGAATCCGGGTATTCCCAATCTCGGGGGCTACCGGGGAGGGTATTGAGGCGCTGCTGTACTTTGTCTCAGAAAGCCTGGATAAGCTGGATACACAGCCCATCGTCTTTGAGCAGGAATTCTTCCCGGAGGACGAGCTTGTGACGGCGGATCTTCCTTATACGGTAGAGAAGGAGGAGGACGGCGTCTATGTGGTGGAAGGGCCTAAGATCGATAAGATGCTGGGCTATACCAATCTGGATTCTGAGAAGGGCTTCGCCTTCTTCCAGAAGTTTTTAAAGGATACGGGAATCCTGGATGAACTGGAAGCGGCAGGGATCCAGGAGGGAGACACCGTTCGGATGTATGGTCTCCAGTTTGACTATTACAAATAAAAAGAAGAGGAAAGACAGAAATGACGACAAAGCAGAGAGCCTATCTGAAAAGTCTTGCCATGACCATGGAGCCGATCTTCCAGGTAGGAAAGAACAGTATTACGCCAGAGCTTGTGGGAGCGGTATCGGAAGCTCTGGCAGCCAGGGAACTGATCAAACTCAGTGTTTTGAAAAACTGTGGAGACGATCCCAAAGAACTGGCGCAGATCCTGGCGGAACGCACCCGCTCCCAGGTAGTACAGGTGATCGGTAAGAAGATTGTCCTGTACAAAGAGGGAAAGGATAAGAATAAGAAGATCCAGCTTCCATAAGACCTTCAGGAATCTGTAAAGGCCGCGGGACTGGAGAGCAGGCAGGGAGAGAAGCGATGAAGATCGGAATCATGGGAGGGACCTTTGATCCCATCCACAATGGCCACCTTATGTTGGCAGACACGGCTTATCGGCAATTTGCGCTGGACGAGATTTGGTTTCTGCCCAACGGGAATCCGCCTCATAAGAAGGAAAGTTCCATCGGCACCGATGCCAGACGCAGGAGCCGGATGGTGGCGCTGGCCATCGAGGGAAGAGAAGGCTTTCGGCTGGAAGAGTATGAGGTCCGGCGCAGGGAGGTTTCTTGTTCCTATCAGACATTGGAACATTTTCAGAAAATCTGTCCAGAGGATCAGTTTTATTTCATCATTGGAGCAGATTCTCTATTCGCGATCGAGACGTGGGTACACCCAGAACGGATCTTTTCCGCCTGCACCATACTGGCCGCCTGCCGGGACGACCATGACAGTCGGGAGAAGATGGAACAGCAGATCCAATATCTGAAGGAGAGGTATCCAGAAGCACAGATCCGGCTGCTCCAGTCGCCGCTCATGGCGGTTTCTTCCCACGAACTGCGGGAAGAGATCCGTCTTGGCAGGAGTATCGCGGGGGATGTGCCTGAGAAAGTGGAAGCCTATATCAAGAGGGAAGGGTTATATGAATCGAAAGATACGGAAAATGCAGAAAAAGCTGAAGCCACATCTGGATAAGGACCGATACAGCCACACGCTGGGAGTGATGTATACGGCGGCGGCTCTGGCTATGTGCCACGGTGCCGATCTGGATCAGGCTCTGACTGCCGGGCTGCTCCATGACTGCGCCAAGTGTATCCCAGGAGAGACGAAGATCCGGCTGTGCAGAAGGTATCATCTGAATATTTCTGAGGCGGAGCAGAAAAATCCCAGCCTGCTGCACGCGAAATTGGGAGCCTTTCTGGCGGCGAAGAAATACCATGTGCGGGACAGGGATATCCTGAACGCCATCGCCAGCCATACCACAGGACGGCCCCATATGTCTGTGCTGGAGAAGATCATCTATATCGCGGATTATATGGAGCCAGGCAGGGAGGAACTGCCCAATATGGGGGATGTCAGAAAGCTGGCCTTCCAGGATCTGGAGGAATGTCTCTATCGCATCCTGAAAGATTCCCTGACATATCTGAACAGCAAAGATATGGTCATCGACCCAATGACGGAAAAGACATATCTTTATTATAAGAAAAAATTAGGAAAGGAGGAGTAGTGTGGAAGAGTCTATGAAAATGGTACAGACCGTGTACCAGGCACTGGAAGAGAAGAAGGGAGAAGCCATCCGGGTACTGGATATCTCCAGGATCTCCGTGCTGGCCGACTATTTTGTCATCACCAATGGGACCAGCGACAGTCAGGTGACGGCCCTGGTGGACAATGTAGAAGGGAAGATGCAGGGAGCCGGATATGCCCTGCGCCAGCAGGAGGGAAGCGGGAAGGAATCCTGGGTGCTCCTGGATTACGGTGATGTGATCGTCCATATATTTGATAAAGAAAGCCGGCCCTTCTATGATCTGGAAAGGATCTGGAGTGATGGGGTCTTAGTGGAAATGGAAGGATAGAAGCGGCGAAGGCCATAAGCGGCAGGGAGAGATCTCTGCCGCTTTTTTTGTGAGCGTTTTTGGCCACTTATATTCTGAAATCGACCGACTATCGCAAATCTGTTGAATCTATTGTCTGCTTATTCTATAATGGCGCTATCAAGGAGAAGAAAGGAGAGGCTACCATGCAGGTCGAAATTAAAATCGACAGTTCTTACAGAGATCCTAAGATCATCATACTGACTGCTTCCATGACAGATGATGTGGGCAATATTGTAAAAAAGCTTTCAGAAGATGTCCCACAGATCATTTCTGGTTCGCAGGATAAAAGAATAGAAGTGTTAGAACCGGCAGATTTCATTCGGATTTATGCGAGTTCTGGAAAAATTTTCGCGGTCACCAATAAAGGGGAATATGTCCTGCGGCTTCGATTATATGAATTGGAAAAGCGACTGCCCTCCGACCAGTTCGTCCGCATATCTAATTCCGAGATCATAAACCTGAAAAAGGTCAACAGTTTTGATTTAAGCCTTACAGGTACGATCTGCGTCAGATTGTCGAATGGGACGACAACATATGTATCCAGACGATACGTTTCAAAACTCAAAAAAATATTAGGAATATGAGGTGGATATCATGAAAAAGAAAATTGTTTTACGCAGTCTTTTAGGATTTCCGATCGGAATCGCAGTCGGATATTTGATCACCATATTCATTTCTCTTGTCTGGGCAGACGGATATTATTCGCCTTGTATGCCGGAACTTATATCCGCTGTGGGAAATGAGATCAACGCGGTCATTCTCCAGACCGTTCTCTGTGGGGTGTTAGGCACGGGATTTGGAGCAGGTTCCGTAATATGGGAAATGGATGATTGGAGCATTGTAAAGCAGACAGGAGTTTATTTTTTGATCGTTTCCGTGATCATGCTGCCGATCGCTTATTTTACCTATTGGATGGAACACAGTGTAGTCGGATTTTTGCTCTATTTTGCGGTTTTTCTTCTGATTTTTGTAGTCGTATGGATCGTACAGTTTATGATCGGCAAACACAATGTAAGAAGAATGAATGAAAAATTATCCCAAATCGAGCATTGATCGGATAGGGGAAGTTTTTCTTCCCCATCCGATCTGCTTAGGGAAGTGGTGTTTACTCCAGGTATTCTTCCAGACAGATTCCCTGCTGGTAGATTTCCTTGGCGGCGTTTATCCCTACATAGCGGTAATGCCACACCTCTTCGGATATTCCTGTGATCTCTTGTTTTTCTCCTGAATAACGGAAAATAAAGCCATATTTATAACTGTTTTCCTGAAGCCAGGAATAGATATCGTAAGTGGCTCCATTGATATCCACGGCCAGACCTAACTGGTGTTCACTGGTGCCGGGCCGGGCGACCCACTGATCTGCCTGACGTGTGGCTTCTTCTTTGGAATATCCCTGGTCCTGGTATTCCCTGATCTTGTCTTCGTACAAACGCCGCTGTTTTTCCTGGGTGCGGTAGCCGGAGACGACCACCGGCCCCAGATTCAAAGCCTCTGCGTCAGCCAGCATTTCCATCAACGGCTCGTAGATCCGTTTGTCTACTTTTTCGCCGCCAGGCAGTTCTGCCAAGTCCACCTTTCCGTTTTCCGGGACAGGGTTTTGACGGTTCACCAGTGTCAGATACCAAGGGCGGCCCGAGGAGGCCTGCGTGTCGGGATCGTTTCTGCCGATAAGGAACAAATAGACCAGACTTAAGATGACTGCGGCCAGAGTACCGGATACAAGAAGTTTTTTCATAGGTGTTCTCCTTTCTTGATCAAGTAAATGTTCTTGTCTGGCAATCATCATATCAGTCTTTGGCGCGCCCGACTTTAAGATTCGATTGTTCCATTCCTAAGAAAAAGCTAAGGAAAACTTGAAATTCTGCTAAGTCACTGCTTTGGCCGCTGGAAGTGTGACGCAGAAAGTAGTCTGTTCATCTTCGCTGTGGGCGGTGACGGTGCCTTTGTGAGACTCAATGATCTCCTTGGCAATGGCAAGTCCTAAGCCTGCGCCGCCTGTAGCTGAGACACGGGCGTCATCCAGGCGGAAGAATTTGTCGAAGATCGTCTCCAGACGGTGTTCTGGGATGGTTTTTCCCTTATTTTGGAAAAAAATCCTGATGTTTGTCTGCGTCTCTTCCGTCCGGATCTGGATCGCTGTGCCGGGATAGCTGTATGTGACCGCGTTTTTCAAGATATTGTTGAATACGCGGGCCAGCTTTACCGGATCTCCATAGACAGAAGCCTCCTCATCCACCTCCAGCTGGATGGTATTTCCGTGGCTTTTGAGAATCGGGTAGAACTCATCCGCCATCTGGACCAGCATATAATAGAGATCGATCTGTTCCTTTTCCAGCCAGATCTCCTGCAGATTGTACCGAGTGATCTCGAAGAACTCATTGACCAGAGTTTCCAGGCGCCTGGCCTTATCCAGAGAGACATGGATATATCTGGTCTGCTGTAGATGGGGCATATCCGGCACCTCATCCAGGAAGCTCAGATATCCGATCACGGAAGTAAGAGGTGTTTTTAAGTCATGGGCCAGATAGGTGATCAGATCATTTTTCCGCTCGTTTTCCTCTTTTAATTTCTTCTGCTTCTCCTGCACATCTGCCTGGAGCTTTCCGATTTTCCTTCTGGCGTAAAAATGGGC
>DXGF01000032.1 GCA_019114065.1 Candidatus Dorea gallistercoris | reverse complement strand
CCTTTCAATCTATCTAAAAGGAGGAGTTATGATGACTCAAAACCAAAAGAAACTCGTTGCCGCGCTTGCTGTATTTGCCGCGGCAAACACGGTCATTCCGGCCGCTAACGCTATGCACATCATGGAAGGGTATCTTCCGGCAGGCTACTGCATCGCATGGGGGATCTTATGTCTTCCCTTCCTGGCCTCCGGCTTTCTGTCCATCCGCAGGGCGTTGTCCGAGAACCGCAGGGCTATTACCCTGCTTGCCATGTCCGGCGCTTTCATCTTCGTGATCTCGTCTCTGAAGATTCCTTCTGTTACCGGAAGCTGTTCCCACATGACCGGGACCGGCCTTGGCGCTATTCTGTTCGGCCCATCTTCCGTCAGCATCCTGGGGATCATCGTCCTGATCTTCCAGGCCGTCCTGCTGGCCCACGGAGGATTGACCACACTGGGGGCCAATACCTTTTCCATGGCTGTGGCCGGACCTCTTCTCACATACGGGATCTACAGACTCTGTCAGAAATGTTCCGTAAACCGCAGAGTTTCCATCTTTCTGGCGGCGGCTCTGGGGGATCTTTTCACCTATTGCATCACCAGTGTACAGCTCGCCCTGGCCTATCCTTCTGAGGCCGGCGGGGTCCTGGCTTCCGCGGTGAAATTCCTTGGCGTCTTCGCTCCCACCCAGATACCCCTTGCCGTCATCGAGGGGCTTCTGACCACCGCCATCGTTGTTTTTCTGGAATCTTTTGCCCTTCCAGAGTTGAAATCCATCGGCTACCGGAAGGAGGCGTGAGAAAATGGAAAGCAAAAATAAGAAAATCCTGGCCGCCCTGATCCTTGCGGCCATCCTGATCGCGATCATCCCTGTGATCGCCCTGAAAGGCGCCGAATTCGGCGGTTCTGACGATGCTGGAAGCGTTATGGTGGAAGAGATCCACGGAGAATATACTCCCTGGTTCTCTCCCGTCCTGGAAACCTTCTTGGGCGGGGAACTGCCCGGAGAGCTGGAAAGCCTGATCTTCTGTGTCCAGACAGGCATCGGGGTGGGCATCATCGCCTTTTTCGCGGGAAGGCTCTATGAACGGAAAAAGCTGGGAAAAGAGCAGGAACAGCTATGATCCTGATCGACCAGCTTGCCTACCGCTCAAAACTTTGTTCTGTCAATGGGGAAGAAAAATTTATTTTTACGCTGATGACGCTGCTGTTCTGCGTCATCAGCCGCTCCATCCTCCTTGCGGGGATCGTCTTTGCCGCGACTGGGATCCTTACCGTCTGTATCGGCGGAATCCCTGCCGCCCGGTATTTCCGGCTGCTGCGGATTCCTCTGGCCTTTCTGGTCCTGGGGACCGCCGCGGTGGTGGTAAATATTTCCAGGATTCCCCTGGACGGATTCGCGGTTCCCGTCTCCGGCTGGTATCTGACCGGAACCGCCGCCGGGCTTATGCAGGGACTCCGGCTGTTCGCGACGGCTCTTGCCAGCGTTTCCTGCCTGTATTTTCTCGCCCTGAGCACTCCTATGCCGGAGCTTCTGGAGGTATTGAGAAGATTCCATGTGCCGTGCCTTCTGCTGGAGCTTATGCTTTTAACTTACCGGTATATTTTCCTGCTCCTTAAGACAGCCTCTTCCATTACCGCGGCTCAACATTCCCGGCTGGGGAACCACAGTCTGTCTGCCACCCGCAGCTCTCTCGCCCAGATGGCCGGCGCTGTGTTTCTGGCCGCTCTGAAACGCTCCAGCGCCCAGTATGACGCCATGGAGTCCCGGTGTTACGACGGCACGATCCGCTGCCTTAAGGAACATTATCCCGCAAAGCCCCGTGAGATTCTTGCTCTTATCCTCTTTGAGGCAGGACTTCTTCTGATCACGATCCTGACTTGGAGGTGAAAATGGTGCATGATATTTTATTAAAAGCAGAACAGCTCAGCTATACCTACGAAGGCAGCGATGTCCCCGCTCTCAACGGGCTGAGCCTGGAGATTCAAAGAGGGAGGAAGATCGCGTGCATGGGGGCTAACGGCTCCGGCAAATCCACATTCTTCCTGTGCTGCAATGGCATCCGGAAACCAGACTCCGGCCGGCTATACTTTGAAGGCCGGCCCTTGGACTACTCCAAGAAAGGCCTGCTTTCCCTCAGAAGCAAAGTAGGCGTGGTATTCCAGGATCCGGACGACCAGCTTTTCTCCGCCAATGTCCTCCAGGAGATCTCTTTTGGCCCTCTGAACCTGGGCCTTACCCAGCAAGAGACAAAACAGCGGGCCGCGCAGGTGATGGAGCGCCTTGGCATCACTCCCTTCGCCCACCGCCCGGTCCATGCCTTGAGCGGGGGACAGAAGAAGCTGGTGGCCATCGCGGATATCCTGGTGATGGAGCCTTCTCTGATCCTGCTGGACGAGCCGGCGGCTGCCCTGGACCCCATCCACACCCGGATCGTCCGGGAGATCATCGATGAGATCTCCGCTAGCGGCATCACCATCGTCACAGCCACCCACGACGTGGATTATGCCTGGAGCTGGGCGGAGGATGTGCTTCTCTTTCACGAGGGACGGCTCTTAGCCTGCGGCGCCCCAGAGGAAGTATTTACCAAGAAGGAGCTGCTTGATACCGCCAGTCTGGAAGAGCCCTGTGTGCTTTCCATGTATCAGGCCCTGAGAGAAAAGGACTTGCTTCCAGACCTCCAGAACTGTCCCAGGACACTGAATGATTTAAAGGAGTATTTAAGATATGTGTAATAAAACAGGAATTCTTGCAGTCAGTTTTGGAACCACCCATTCGGATACCCGCGCACGGACTATCCAGGCCATTGAGCAGACGATCCGGGAGTCCTATCCGACCCTCCCCTTCTTCAGAGCCTGGACCAGCGGGATGATCCGGCGGAAACTGGAACGTACAACAGGAGAACGGATTCTCAGTGTAGCAGAAGCTTTTGCCCAGATGGCGGAGGAAGGCATCACTCACGCGATCCTCCAGCCCACCCACATCATCGACGGCATCGAGAACCAGCAGATGCTAAAAGACGCGGAAGCGTTCACAGGTCTCTTCCAGAGCATTGCTTTTGGCCGCCCCCTGCTTTCCAACCGGGAAGATCTCTTGAAGATGGTCCGGATCATCGCCTCTTCCTTCCCGGAACTTGGCCGGGAAGAGTCCCTGCTTCTGATGGGCCATGGGAGCAGCCATCCCGCAAACCAGATCTACGCGCAGCTTGACACTTGTTTTCATGAAAACGGTTTTCCCAATATCCACGTCGCCACAGTAGAGGCGTCCCCCACGCTGGAGGATGTTCTTCTGAACAACCTGAAGGAGAGCCGCCCCCGCCTGGTCCACTTGGCTCCGCTGATGATTGTGGCCGGGGACCACGCAGTCAACGATATGGCCGGAGAGGGAGCCGGCTCTTGGAAAAATATCCTCAAAAAAGCCGGATATCCGGTGACCTGCCACATGAAAGGGCTGGGCGAATATCCGGCTGTCCGGCAAATGTTCCTGGAGCATCTGGATGAGGCTCTGTCATGATGACCTCTGGTCCTCCTGCGTCTCTTCCAGCCGCGTTGTTCTGCCGCTCCCTGGAGGAGATCAGGATGCAGGGCATCCGTTTCAATCAGATCCACACCGCTAGAAGAAAGAAGATCATACAACTCTTCGTGAGTTCCGTTGAGGATATGGATCGATACTTCCGGATAAATCCTGGAAAATTCTATTTGTCTTTCGGATGTTTCAAAATCCAGAGCGCGGCTATGATTCCGATGATATACAGGATATTTACCAAAACCGTAGGGTTGTCTCTCAAGAAACCTACGATCGCCACGATCGCGGCCAGTGACACTGTAAGCTGGAATCCGGAGAAGATCCTTCTCTCCCGTACCTCTCTGGCGTTCTGGCGCATTTCCTCTTTCTTCTGTTCCATAGAAAGATACGTCAGGAGATCCTCCCCCTCCAGTTTGGAGATGATCTCTTCATCCCGGAAAAACATATCCTCTTCCTCCCCAAAATGAAGTCTTCCTCCCCGCCAGCGGCGCTGCGTCTGTTCACTGTCCTGCCTGTCCGCGGTTCCCTGCGCCTGAGATCCTTCTTGCCGGATCTCTTCTTGTTCTGTCACTTTTTCCTCTTCCTGGGACTGATCCTCCGCCTCAGTTTTGGCAGATTCTTTGTCCGTTTTTGTATGTTCCTGCTCCTGAGCCAGTTCTTCTGCATTTTTTAATTCTTCTGACACGATATCCCCTCCATTGATGCTCGTCATATTTCCCTTATCATATCAATTTTCGACAAAAAATGCAAGGAAGCGGCAGAATCTCATCCTGCCGCTTCCCCGCCATGAAAACAGAAAAGCGATCACAATCTCTCGCTGTTCTTATTCATAAACTTGTACTCTGCCACAGACCGATCGAAGGTTTTGATATGACCATACAGCCATTCGATCACGTTCAGGTTGACCTGCTCCACAAAGGCATTAGACGGGCCTTCCTCTTCCTCCAGCATCTCATAGAGCTCCTTTACGACCTCTCTTAACTTGTCGTGCTCCTTCTTGTGAGCCTCGATTCCCGGATACTCAATGGACTCCTGCAACTTCTCTTCCTCTCCAAAATGAAATTCTGTATAGTCAGCCAGATAGTCCAGCGTCTTGATCGCCACCAGCTTGTCCTTGCTCGTCTCACAACTGTCCAGCAGCTTATTGATTTTGTCGATCAATTCCTTGTGCTGGCTGTCGATCATCTCATTTCCCGTAACGAGACTTTCATCAAATTCTGCTCTCATATTTTCCTACCTCCTAATCCTGTTATACTACTTGTAGATAATTTTACCTCAAATAGCCGATAAAAGAAATGGGAAAATGTGAATTTTAAAGAATTTTTCAAAAAGGTGTCCATTTACTAGTTCACATCATTACAGTCCAAAAAGGATCTTGAGGTATTTCGAGGTTGTGAATACCTTAAAGCTTTCCACCGCCCGGCTTAACGGTACGATCTTCTGGATGATCTTATCAGTCTGTATCCGCCTGATCATCTTGATGGACCGGGGCATGATCGATGTGCTGGTAAACACAGATTTCCCCCGGCCCCAATAACAAGGCGTTGCAGATGCAGGCCGCGATATTACTGCCTCCTTTTCTCCCTCTCGCCACGATATAGGGAATCTCTTCCAGGCTAAGGATCAGCTCTTTGGCCTGGACCACGTTTACAAATCCCACAGGCACGCCGATGATCAAACTGGGCCGGATCTTTCCTTCCCTGATCAGTTCATACAGCCGGATCAGGGCAGTCGGCGCGTTTCCGACCGCAAAGATCAGGTCTTCTTCCAGGCCGCAGGCCTTATCCATACTGGCTGACGCGCGGGTAGTCCCGTTTCTCTTGGCTGCTTCCGCTACGTCGTCGTCCGCCATGAAACAATAGGCCTTTCCGCCAAACTGTTCCAGTCTCTTCTTATTGATCCCGGACCAGCCCATCCGAGTGTCGGTCACAATGGAGGCCCCGTCTTTCAACGCGGCTATCCCTTTCTCTACGGCATTGTCAGAAAATACCAGATTGCTGGCGTAATCAAAATCGGCGCTGGTGTGGATGCAGCGTTTGATCACCGCTTCCTGCTCCTTCGGCAACGTGATCCCCTTTTGTTTCAGTTCTTCTCCGATGATCTGGAAACTGCGTTCCTCGATCTTGGCTGGTTCCACTTGTTCGATCTCCAGGATCTTTCCTTCCTTTGTCTCTATCTCCATGTTTCCATATCCTTTCTGCTTCTTACGCTCCCTGTTCCAGGATCTCATAGATCCGTTCCAGATCCAGGCTTTGCCGCAGGCCTTCCGCCAGCAGATCATACTGCTGCTCCTTAAAGGTCCGGTAATCCACGGCCGGTTTCTCTCTTTCCAAGGAAATGCCCTTCTTCCTGGCCAGGCAGCCCACAAGGGCGCTGATCACTTCTTCCCGGTCAAAGACGCCATGCACATAGGTGCCGTACACATTTCCCGCAAAGGTTCCATCCTCCTTCTCTTCTCCAGTGATCTGATCCTGGATCATCCCAAGCGGACGCCTTCCTGCTCCGCTTCCATGGGATGCCTCCCCGCGGGTCTCTCCCATATGGATCTCATATCCCTCCACAGGCGTTCCGCTTAAGCCTGCCAAAGATCCTTCCAGCGTCCCAAAGGCGCCGGCCACTCTTGTACGGGTCTTCTCCCTGTTAAATACCGTAACAGTTGGAAGCAGTCCCAATCCCCGCATACTGCCTCCCTGCTCCACGCCCAGCGGATCCTTAAGGTTTTCGCCCAGCATCTGATAGCCACCGCAGATGCCAAAGACTGCCGTTCCTTTTGCCGCCGCTTTTAGGATTCCGGCTTCCAATCCATTTTCCCGCATCCAGGCAAGATCTCCCATGGTATTCTTCGTCCCCGGAAGGATGATCATATCCGGATGTCCAAGCTGGGAAAGGGTCTGCACATAGCGAAGCGACACTTCTTCCCGGTTTTCCAGAGCCATAAAATCTGTAAAATTCGAGATCCGGGGCAGACGGATGACTGCAATATCAATCTGTCCTCCACCTGTTTTTCCTTTCGTTTTCAGCCGCTGTGCCAGACTGTCTTCTTCCTCGATCTCCACCGGAAGATAAGGCGTCACCCCAAGGACCGGAACCTTCGCCCGCTCTTCCAGCATCCTGATCCCTGGGGTCAGGATTGTCTGATCTCCCCGGAATTTGTTGATGATCAGTCCTTTCACCCGCTGCCGTTCCTCCGGCTCCAGAAGCATCAAGGTTCCCAGAAGCTGGGCGAACACCCCGCCCCGGTCAATATCTCCGGCCAGCAGCACCGGAGCGCCGGCCATCTTGGCCATCCCCATATTGACAATGTCGTCTTCCTTCAGATTGATCTCCGCCGGACTTCCCGCCCCCTC
>DXGF01000031.1 GCA_019114065.1 Candidatus Dorea gallistercoris | reverse complement strand
GCACCATACAGAAAGTCAGGATCACCTGCCAGCCCACCAGTTCTATGGGCACATCCCAGGCAGAAGTCATCTGCCTTGCTCCCCCGTCGTTGTAAATTCCCGACAGGAAGAAAAGACTTAATGGGATTCCGGCCACGATCCCCGCGAAGGCGTATAGCAGATGCTCCAGGAAGATCATTTTATAGACCCTTCCTCTGGTCATACCGATGGTGAGAAGCAGGGCAAATTCTTTCTTCCTCCGCCGGATGCAGGCCGCGTCTTTCTGCAGGATCACCAGGATGGCCGCGATCCAGCTGGCGCTCACCAGGGCCGTCACCAGCAGGATCCGCATCCCTTTTCCGCCCTGGAAGAAGGAGCGTTGGTATTCCTCCGCAAAGCTGTAGATCTGCAAACCCTCTATTCCCAGTTCCCGGGCAGTCTGCCGGATCTTCTCCCGAAGCCTGTCATCTTCCTTCATTCTCTGGACCGCCTGGTCCGGGTACAGGATGTCATTCAAGGACACCTGCTTTCCCTGATCTCTGGCCAATGTAAGTTCTATATAGACAGGCGCGTCCGGGTAAGCTTCCATCAGCCGGGCAAAGGTATCCAGAGAAACGTACAGCTTTACCGATTCCATGGGACTGTAAAGGCCCACTCCCCTCTCACTTTCTTCCGCCGTCCGAAGATACTCCGGCAGAAGCGCTTCTCCCCTGTCTTCAAAAAGGGTGCAGGCTACCGGAACCTTATGGATCTCTCCCTGGATCATTACCGGGAATTCCTTTAATTCTTTCAGCCCGCCCCACCGGGTTCGAATCAGCACCGCGCTGCCCTCCGGCGCTTTTTCCCTGCCCCCTCCCTGATCCAGATAACCCCTAAAAATCCTGTCATCCACGCCAATGACCCGCACAATGGTCCCCAGACCGCCGTCCCAGTCCAGATCTGTCCGCTCATAAGTCCCCAGGAGCTCATAGCCTTCCAGGATCCCTTCTGCCTGAAAGGTCCTAAGATATGCCTCCATCTCCGGCTGGGTCATACCTTCCAAAGCGGTATAATCTCCTGCCTCCCGGATCACATCCGTCTGCTCGATCTCCTCCATCCCTTCCAGCTTTTCCGTCAGTTTTGCCAGATCCTCCTTCTGCCTGCCATTCCCCGAGATCCACATGGAAACCGGCTGATGCACAGGGATATCCTGGGCGACCGCCGTCATCCCTCGGATATACATGATGCCATTTAAGAAGACGCACAGGGCGATCACCAGAAGCGTGGCGGAAACGGCGTAATTTCTGTGGTTCATGATCACATTTTTCACCGCCAGCAGGGTCTCCGCCCGAAAGAAATGCTTCTTCGCCTTTAAGAGCACTGCCGTCCGGTTCAGCTCTTCTTCCTTGTCATAGCCGGAGATCAGATCCAGGACCCTCTCTTTTTTCGCCCTGGCGTACAGCCCGGCCCCGGAGAGCAGTACCAGCGCCATACATCCGGCCAGCACCGCTCCAAGCCAAAGGGGACTTACATACATTTCCACCTTCTGGGTAGGCAGGACCCACTGATTCAGATACCGGATGCTGGCCGCCAGGCCAGCCAGTCCAAGGAGCATTCCCAGAGGAACTGCCAGACAGCCTGCCAGCAGATTTTCCCCATAGATATACAGCCGCTTCTGCCGGTCCGAGATGCCGATGCCATCCAGAAGTCCCAGGGTTTTCAGCTTTTCCTCCAGGCCGGACAGGACGACATAATAGAGAAGGGCCGCCGCGAACAGGACGATCACCCCGTCGATCAGAGCGATGGCCCACGCGGAGCCCGCGGTCACTCCAGCCGCATTGATCCCATAATATCCCAGCAGCTTTTCATTAAAGGTAATATCAAAGCTGGAGGTAACACTCCAGTTGGGCCGTGAAAACAGCACCTTCTGTTCCTCCAGCGGCACCACATCCATCCCGATCTCCACCCCCACATCCTGGGAGCGCTCGAAGATAGACAGGGAAATCTTCTGAAACGAAGTCCCGTAACAATTCCTGCCCTCCTGGGTATCTCCCTCCTTACAGTCTGTAAGCTTATAGGTCTCCCGGATCTGATCATTCTCGGCAAGCCGCCGGGCCTGCCCCCTGGTCAGATTGTGGAAGACTGCCTCGTAGGGACCGTTTTCCTCTTTCTCCTGCCGAATCATTGACTGCAGGCAGGAGTTGGAGAAGGCGGTCACCACCGTGATCAGGAAGACCGCCGCTGTCATCCCAGTTACCAGAGCGGCAAACCGTCCCGGCTTCTGGCGGATCTCTTTCCAGATCACCTTCCATAGAATCTTCATATGCTTCACCTGTCGAAAATGTCTGCCGCCTTCTGTTCTCCGGTCTTACCCCGCCTGGATGCGTCCATCTTTCAATTCCAGGACCCGGTCGCAGATCTGGGCCAGGTCCAGATCATGGGTGGCCATCAGGATCGTCCTGTGCCAGGCAGAGGCGCACTGCTTCAGCAGTCCCATCAGCTCCAGGGACTGCCGGGTATCCAGCCTGGCCGCAGGCTCATCTGCCAGGATCAGCTCCGCCTCTGAAAACAAAGCCCGGCCAAAGACGGCCCTCTGCTTCTGTCCGCCGGACAACTCCACCGGATACCGGCTTCTCTGCCCTGTCAGAGAAAGGGCGCAAAGGATCCGGTCCAGCCGCTTCTCATCCAGACTTCTCCCTGTGTCCAGGATCACTGGCAGGACCAGATTTTCCTCCACCGTAAGCCCGGGCAGCAGGGACGCCTCCTGGAAGGCCATAGCCACATGCCTTCTGCGAAAGAGGGCTGCTTCCCTCTCTCCCAGCCCCTGCATCCGTCTGCCGCAAAGGAAGATCTCTCCTTCATCCGGCTTCTGGAATCCTGCCAGCAGATGCAGCAAGGTGGTCTTTCCCGCCCCGGAGATCCCTGTCAGCGCAGTAAAAGTACCCGTTTCCAGGGAAAAGGTGACATCACGCAGCACCTCTTCCGTCTTGGCTCCATCCGCAAAGGTTTTCCTTACTCCTGACACTTTGACCGCTTCCATTTTCTTTCCTTTCTGTCTCCAGGATACACCCTGATCCTTACCCGTTCCTTACAAAGGGGCGGAAAAGTTCTTACAGTTTTGTCAGAACTTGGGGCAGAAAAACCGCAAAGGTACTGCCCTTTCCCACTTCCGATTCCACCTTGATATATCCCTGTTCCCGTTCCAGGATCAGCCGGGACAGATACAATCCGATGCCCCAGCCTTCTTTGTCCTTGGCCTGCTCTCCCCGGTAAAATTTCTGAAAGATCCGGCTGTACTCTTCCCTGGAAATCCCCGGCCCCTGGTCTTCTATCAGTACCGCGCCATAGGTCTCATAGACTTCCATGGAAAGGACAATGTCTGACCCTCCCGGGCTGTACTTCACCGCGTTTTCCAGGAGATTGACAAAGACTTCTTCCGTCCACCGGGGATCATACAAAAGCGTCAGATCGGACCACCGCCGGTCTTCGTACTCCGTTACCCGGAACTGGATCTTTTTTTGCTCCGCCCTGGGAAGCACCGTCTCCATAGCCCGGGTAAGAGCCGGAAGCGCCGGACCTTCTTCCACAGCGAGGGATGCCACGCCCCGTTCCAGATCCACCATCTGGAACAGCACAGCCAGCAGCCAGTCCAGCTTACCAGTCTGTTCCTCCAGCCGTTGCTGTAATGCTTCCCGTTTCTCCTTACTGAGAGATGGATTCCGCAGAAGCTCCTGATAGAGACGGATATTGGCAAGGGGCGTCTTCAACTGGTGTGATAGATCCGAGATCAACCCCTGCACCGCCTGCTTGTCCTGTCTTGCTTCCTCAGCCTCCATCTCATACTTCTCCTGGATGCGAAGGAACCCATCCCGGATCACATCCTCCGCCCCTTCCCGGTCTGTGTCCGCCTGGATCTTCCCATTCTCCAGAATGGTCTTCTGGAACTGCTGTACCTTCTGATACAGCAGAAAATACCTTCTTCGCACATACAGCAGCCCTAGAAGAGCTGCTGTGATCCCTGTCATTCCAATCCCGATGATGATCGCTTCCATATCTATTTCTCCTGCCAGATGTAGCCCATCCCATGTACGGTCTTGATCCGCTCCGGTTTCCCCGGATCTTCCTCGATCTTGACCCTGAGCCGGCGGATGGTGACTGCCAGCGTATTCTCATCCACATAGTTTCCCGAATCGTCCCAGATCCGTCCTAAGAGCTGTTCTTTGGAAAGGATCTGACTTTTATGCTCCAGAAACATGGCAAGCAGCCGCTGTTCTGTCCCACTTAAGAAAATCTTCTTCCCCGCCTTAAGGACCTCCCTGCTCCCAAGGTCCAAAGTGATGCCACCTGAGGATAAAAGCCTTGGCTCTTCCTGCTTCTTTAAGAGCTTCCGCACCCTCGCCTGCAGGACTGCCAGGGAGAACGGTTTTCTCATAAAATCGTCCACTCCCAGCTCCAGCCCCTGCACCTCGTCCACCTCCGAAGTCCTTGCCGTCAGCATCAGCACCGGAAGATCTGAGATCTTCCGCAGTCTCTTCACCAGATCAAATCCATTTCCATCAGGCAGATTACAGTCCAGGATGGCCAGGTTGAGGCCGCCCTGCTCCAGCAGCTTCTGTCCTTCCTGGAAGGTCCTGGCCAATGCCGTCTCATAGCCCTCCAGCTCAAAAGCCAGCTTCAAGCCCTCCCTAAGCGCCGTATCATCCTCAATGATCCCAATCTTCACTCCCATATGCTTCTTCTGCCTTTCCTAAACTTCCACGATCCGCCGGATACACTGCCTGCGCACAAACCAGAAGCAGACAGCCTGCATGAGGATCGTGAGGATCCAGGACCCCGGATAAGAAATAAACAAGAAATACAAAGACCTGTGCTGTGGGAAAAATCCATAAATCCACACGATCCTGGTCCCCACCGTCCCGATCACCGACAACACCATCGGAACCGCGGAGTATCCCATGCCCCGCAACGCTCCCGGAAGAAGATCCATGATCCCGCACAGGAAATAAGGAACGGTGGTAATGGATAAAATCTCCAATCCGCATTGGATCACAGCCTCATTGGCTGTGTAAATCCCCAGGACCTGGGAGCCAAACACATAGGCGCCTGTCCCCAGGATCAGCGACACCCCTACCGACAAGATCCCACAGTCCAGCAGCACCCGGTCCATCCGCTTCTGCTTTCCCACGCTGTAATTCTGGCTGGTAAAGCTCATGCACGCCTGAGTCACAGCATTCACCGCCACATATAAGAAGCCCAGGATATTATTGGCCGCCGTGTAGCCCGCCATGGCCGTCGAGCCAAAAGAGTTGACGGAAGACTGCAGCATGGCGTTGGAGAAATTGATCACCGTACTCTGGATCCCCGCGGGAATGCCTACCTGGAAGATCCGCTTCAGATAGACCCCTTTGACAGCCAGCTTAGAAAAACGGAGCTGGTAGCTGCTCTCTGTCCGATAAAGACACCGGAGCACCAAAATGCAGGAGATCATCTGGGATGTAACGGTGCCGATGGCCACGCCTGCCACTCCAAGCGGAATCACGATCACCAGCAGAAGATCCAGGCCCACATTCGCCATTCCCGCCGCAAATAGGAATAAAAGAGGCCGTTTCGTGTCGCCCACTGCCCGCAGGATCGCCGCTCCATAATTATACAGCATGAAAAACGGCATCCCTAGAAAATAGATCCGCATATAGACGGCCGCCTGATCGATCACGTCCCCTGGAGTGTCCATCAGGCCCAGCGCGGCTTTTGCCGCCGCAAATCCCACAAATGCCATGAGGATCCCGCTGACCAGCGCCAGGGTGATCGCCGTATGTACCGATTCTGACATTTCTTTGTCCCGCCCAGCCGCGTAATAGCGGGCGGCCAATACGTTCGCTCCCAGTGAGATTCCAATAAAAAGATTGGTAAAAATGTTGATCAGGGCCGTGGTGGACCCTACCGCCGCCAGGGCCTGACTTCCACTGAACCTTCCCACCACAATGATATCCACAGCGTTAAACATCAGCTGCAGGATACTGGACAACATCAGAGGAAGGGAAAACGAGATCAGTTTGTCCATGATCGACCCATTGCACATGTCGATTTCATATTTATTTCTTTTCAAGGTACGATCCCTCTCCTTCTTTATGCTATCTTTATTTTGCAGAATCCAAAGATAGATGTCAAGACTCCCTTTTCCCCGCCGCTGATCCGATCACCCAGATCAGGATTCCGCTTGGGATCAGCACCCAGTACACCTGTGCGGCAAACGCGTCGAACAGGATTCCATACAGAATCTGCCCCAAGGGCTGGGCGCACATGGAGAGGGTGTACACACAGGCCATCACCTTCCCGATCATTCCCTCCGGCGTCCGCTCCTGTATGGCGGAAAGGGCATAGATGGAAAACATGCTGCACACAAACTGACAGCCGCACACAGCCGCCACCAGGATCCCATATTTCCCCAAGCTGCCCGCAGGCAGCAAAAATCCGATGCCGGCAGGCAGGATGAGAAGGCCGACCGCTTCGATCAGCAAGGGGAACTGCCTTACTCCAATCTTCTTCCCCAGCAGGCCTGCCGCCAGGCTTCCCAAGACCGCCGCCACCCCTGCCAGACTTTCCGCCGCCCCATAATGTTCCGGGGAAAGTCCCAGGGTGGTCCGTATCAGATAGGGAACTCCCACCGACACGATTCCAACCACAAACATACTGACCACTGCCGCCAGAAGCAGCAGGTACAGCACATCTGTCTGTTCCCGGCAGAGGAAACGCAGGCTGGTCTGGAAATCCTCTTTTACCATTTCCCACAGCCCCATCTTCCTCCCCGGTTTCTGCGTTTCCAGACGGATGAAACACTCCAAACACGCGGTAGTGAAAAAACAGAGGGCCGCGCCGCAGAAGATCAGACGGATCCCAAAGGTGGTATAAAGAACACTCCCCAGGAAAGGCGTGACCAGTCCTGCCACCGCCTGCACCTGGCTGACGATCCCGTTCCCTTTTAGAAGATTCTCTCCTGACAGCATCTGGGGAACGCAGGCCTGGACCGTTGGAGACTCAAATGCTCCCAGAATAGAAAGGACAAACAACAAAAGGCCAGAAAGAAAGATCTCATTCCCAAATGGAAAGGCGGCGCCGGTCAGCAGAACGGCCAGCCCGGAAAACGTATCCAGGGCCACCATGATGTTACGGCGGCTGACCCGATCCGCCAGGATTCCTCCAAAAGGAGAGCAAAGGATCGCGGGGACCATGGCCAGCGCCAGCATCCCGGCAAAAACGGAAGCCTCCCCGGTCTGTTCCAGCACGTACATGGACAGGGCAAATTTCAGAGAATAATTTCCAAACAAGGAACTGATCTGCCCCAGGATCAAAAGTGTAAAATTCCTGGTAAATAACTTTCTGGTATTCCTATTTTTCTCCATATCATCACCTCCTATTTTTCATACCAACCGAACGAATGTATATTATTAAGAATAAAGCGGGAGTTCTGTCCCGCTTTATTCTTCCTCGGGCATTTTCTCAAGGAAATCATCCACTAATTGATACAATTCCTGATCCATCAAGGGAATCCCCATCTTTTCCAGCATATCTCCAAGAAACCGGAACTTATGCTTCATCTCCTCCCGGTCAGCCGGAAATATAGACGGGAGCATCCACAGACTGGTCAGCAGAGGAAGTAGTTCCGCGATCTCCCTGGTATATTCCGTATGAATGGAGCCATCCCGGTTCCCCTCTTCGATCAGCTTTTGAAAATAAGGGGTCAGGATCCTCCGGTTGCTCTTGATCATTTCCATCAGTACACGGGGATTCCGGGTAATGGGAATGGACTGGATATTCAGATCTGTGCGTGCCGTATCCGCCTGGTTTAAGCGGATCATTTCTCTTAGCTTTTCCAGGCCGTTCAAGTCCTTTCTCTCCCGCACCGCTTCAAAAGGATTGTTTGCGAAAAACATCCGGTCTCCCACCGCGTCCATGATCTCATCTTTTGATCTGAAATGGTGATAGACAGCGCCTTTGGTCAGGCCGCCCAGCTCATCTACGATATCCTGGATCGTTGTGTTTTCATATCCTTTCTCCAGAAACAGCCGCTGGGCTGTGTCTAAGATCCGCTCCACCGTCACTTCCGGGTATTTGTTGCGCGCCATGGGATCGACCTCCTTTTATACATTCTTTTGGTATGTATCTTTAGTATAATGAGAGGCTCGCCGATTGTCAAGACAAAAACCTTCCCACGAATAGACCTCTAGATTCTGGCCGTTAACGTGTAGCTCCGCAGTCGCAGTATTGATAATCTACATATTCTTCATAATGTCCCTGGTCTTCCTGATGTGTTACGGCCGGGACGGACTTTGAAATACTTTGGTAGTTGACGATGTACCCTTCTGTTTTCATCTTATTTTTGATGATGGCCGCAAGGTCAGAACTGGTAAATCCATTTTCGAACCAGTAAGTCTCCCCATTTGCGGTCCATGAGCCATCTGAGTTCTTCGTATAGAGACGTGCGCCCTCTATCGTCTGAGCCGGTGTATCGACTACCGTTACCCAGTTTGACACCCAGCGCTTGGCAGTATGGTTTTCCCATTTATGCGTATGGGCCGGTTTTGTCGTCTGACTGGAAGAACTACCGGAACCAGAGCCCACGGAACTTGTGTTACCCGAATCCTTGCTTCCTGAAGCACTGCCGCCTAAAGTGCTGCTGCCCGTGTTAGCAGTCGTATTTTGGGGTGTGCCCTTACTGTCGGTGTCTATATTATCTGTAGATGTGGTTGCCCTAGGATCATCATACACGTTTACTTCCGTATCGGCATCGGCAGCCTCCTTTTTTATCTCATCAGACGCATTCGGATTATTCGCCACGTTCCCCTCCAGCTTATCAAGGACGGTCTGGCCCGCATCGCCCTTGAGCGTCTCATCGCCGTTCTCAGTAGCTGCCTTCGTCTGATCAATGATATCCTGCAGCATTTCATCGGTAACCTGATCAACAGGAATCTGTGTCAATGAACAGTCAATGGAGGGAACGTCTTCCGCATCTGTATTTACTATAATATTTTGAGCGCCGTTTGTTTTATAGACTGAGCCGTCAGCATTGACAGGGCTGACAAACTCAACCTTATAAGCTCCCGCTTCCAGACTTACGCTGGAAGTTCCTTGACCGCCTTCCAATTCGGGAAGCACGGCATGATAGAAATCGATACTGACATTGCTCTTATCCGCGCCGGCAATGTGAGCGATCGCGGGAGTC
Source organism: Candidatus Dorea gallistercoris (assembly GCA_019114065.1). Lineage (GTDB taxonomy): Bacteria > Bacillota > Clostridia > Lachnospirales > Lachnospiraceae > Massilistercora > Massilistercora gallistercoris. The sequence continues at coordinate 713 of DXGF01000031.1, read as the reverse complement.
GAGTCCTCGTCCCAACTTTTGTCAGCCGTTATATGAAGCGGGATGTCCATTGTGTCAGGCGCATTGGTTTCAGTCTGACCGTTCCCCGCTTTCCCACTCTCCGTGTCCACCGGTGAAAATACACCTGACGCGACTGCGGCCGATGCAGACACCAATACCATGATAACGACTACGGCCACGGCCGCATACAATTTGTAAGTTCTCATCCATTCTGTGATCTTCTTCATTTTATATCTTCTCCTTTTCTACTTTTCTTAGGTTTTTGAAAGGCTGCCTATAAACCCTCTATTCACAGACTTAGACAAGAACTGTTCCCAAAAAGTTTTAAAAAATCACAAAACTCTATTGATACAACAAATCATCAATAGAGTTTCTTCACCTGCCTTCATTACGGCCATATCCCTCCACTTAGAATCACTCAATCGCCAGAAACGTCGGTTTCCGGGCGTGTATCTACATAGTGTAAATCTGTATCATCCTGTTGAATGAGCAGTCCGATCTCCGTGTAGCCCAATATGACTCCCTGCGCTCCTTTCGCAGAAAGATCACGGATGATCATAAGATATTTATGCTTTGACTGCGGCGATATGATACCTAGACATAATTCATGATATATTACATCGTTTACGATTTCAACAAATTGATCATCTGGGATCAGAACTTCTATTCCCTTTTCTGTCAATCTATGTTTGTAAAAATCCTGTGTCATAGTA
>DXGF01000005.1 GCA_019114065.1 Candidatus Dorea gallistercoris | reverse complement strand
CTGCGCCTGGAGAATGCCCGCAGAGCTATAGAGACAGATCCGGGGAACGGATGGGTGAGACGGGTCGAGCGGGCGCTGCGGTACGAGACCGGCAGCGTGGAGCATACGGGGATCCATTTTTTTACCGATGCCTCTATCCTGACAAGAGAGAAAGAAGAGATCCCGGTCATCCTGCTGGGACCCGGCCGGGATGAGATGGCGCACAGACCCAACGAATATGTGGAGATTGAAAAATATTTGCGGTATATCAGGATTTTAAACCGATTATTTTAACCAAAAAAAGGAAATATACGATATAATAAACTCACAGTATATCCAGGACAGAACAGGAGCGGGCGGAATAGACGGATAAGTAAATCAGACGGATGAGGTTGAGAGATTTTGAGGACAACGATCAAGGATATAGCAAACTATACGGGGTTTTCAGTGACAACGATCTCCCTGGTCCTGAACAATAAGGCAAAGAAGATCCCAAGAGCGACCAGGGAGACTATCCTGAACGCGGCAAGGGAATTGAATTATCATCCTAATCAACTGGCAGTAGGACTGGTAAAAAAAAGGACAGAGACTATCGGACTGATCATTTCCGACGTCAGCAATGTCTTCTTCGCCAACCTTGCCAAGGGAGTGGAGGATGAGTGCCGGCGAAAGGGCTGGAATCTGATCTTGTGCAATACCAACGACAAACATGAAAGAGACCTGTCTTATATCCAAGTCCTGGCGGATAAGGGGGTTGACGGAATCCTGTTCTGTATGGCTCAGGACACAGATCAAAAAGGCGCCAGAGAAAGCATCGATCTGATGAAGCGGCTGAGGATTCCCTTCGTGATGATCGACCGATTTCTGGTGGAAGCACAGTGTTGCTCTGTGATCGTAGATCACCGGCAGGGCGGTTATCTGGCGGCCAGGCATCTTCTGGAACTGGGACACCGCAGGATCGGATGCGTGGCCGGGCCTTTCCGCCTGGAAGATTCTCTGGAGCGTCTGCAGGGATATCAGAGAGCCCTGGAGGAATTTGGGGTGCCGTTTCGGGAGGAACTGGTCTATGAAGGCTGGTATGGCCGGGAGAGCGGAGTGGAAGCGGTGGGATGCCTTCTGGAACAGGATGTCTCCGCGATATTCGCTTTCAATGACATGGCGGCGTACGGCGCTTACAGCCAGCTTCGGAAGGAGGGGCTGCGGGTTCCCGATGATATTTCTCTGGTAGGATATGACGATATTTTCTTCTCAGAACTTCTGGACGTTCCGCTGACCACCGTGCGTCAGCCAATCTATGATATGGGTCAGGAGGCGGCCAAACAACTGGTGGAAGAAGTGGAGAGCAAGACAGCTTCCCGCAAATGCATCACATTCCAGCCGGAATTGATCCGGCGGGAAAGCACAGCGGCATATGGAACAGAAAGACAATAAGATCAGGAAAGAAAAGGAGAAGATCAGTGAGGATTCTGAATTTTGGCTCTCTCAATATTGATTATACATATCGGGTAGAGCATATCGTAAGGCCGGGAGAGACGATCACCTCCAGGAAGCTGGAGATATTCCCGGGAGGCAAGGGACTGAATCAGTCGATCGCCCTGGCGAAGGCAGGAGCATCGGTCTGTCATGCTGGTCTGATCGGGAAAGACGGGGCGTTTCTGAAAGATATTTGTAAAGAAGCGGGAGTAATTGTTTCATTGATCCGGGAGAGTAACGTGAGGACCGGGAACGCGATCATCCAGGTGTCCGATCAGGGACAGAACAGTATCCTGCTTTTCCCAGGAGCCAACCGGGAGATGACGGAAGGATATATCCGGGAAGTGCTGGGATATTTCGAAGAAGGGGATATCCTGCTTCTGCAGAACGAGATCAATCTGATCGATGTTTTGATCGAGAAAGGTAAGGAGAAGGGGATGAAAGTGGTGTTGAATCCTTCGCCTTTTGATGAACGCCTCGGGCAGTGCGATCTGGATAAAGTAGATCTGTTCTTCCTCAACGAAGTGGAAGGAGAACAGATCACAGGGGAAAAAGAGCCTGCCGCCATCCTCTCTGAGATGAAGGAACGATTCCCGGACGCGGAGGTTGTATTGACGGTGGGCGCTGAGGGAGCCTACTACAGTGACGGGAAGGATGTGGTCTACCAGGAAGCGTTCCCGGTAAAGGCCGTGGACACGACGGCGGCAGGAGATACCTTCACCGGATTCTTTCTGGCGGCGGCTATGGAAGGAGCATTGGGCGCTGAGGCGTTGAGGCGGGCGGCGAAAGCCTCATCTATCGCAGTGTCCAGAGAGGGTGCTTCCGTGTCTGTCCCGACGAAAGAAGAGGTAGATGCTCAATTGTAAAATGTGCCTGAAAAAGTGCAAATGGTCCTTCCGGAGAGCTATACTCTGAGACTTCTGATATACTTAATCTCGTGTGTAAAATCTATGTATAAACAGGTTTATCAGGAAAGGAAGAAAATTGCTATGTATATAGGGGTTTCGTTGGTTTATATGCTCCATGCCCTTTCGGCGTTTCTGCTGTGCCGCTCCCGGTACAGCAGGAAAAAAACCGCGCTGATCTGTATTGGCGCAGCCCTCCTGCAGACGGCGATTCTTTTTTTGCTACCGTCACCGGACAGAAGCGACAAGTGGGCATACCCACTGTTTGTCTTGTGTTTCTGCTTTACACTGGTGTTGTATTTTGTGCTTTCAAAAGAAACGATATCTCAGACTTTGTTTGTGTTGATGACATATACTCAAGTTTTTTTGGTGGCGATGTTCTTGTCTGTTATGATCTCCAGATATTTTTTCCATTCCGACGGGGACGCGATCATGTGGGTCCGCACGGCGCTCCATTTTGGCATTCTTATGGGATATGTCTGTTTCTTCCAAAAGAAAGTGGATGAGACCAGGAGGGAGCTTACCGGGGGCTGGTGGCCCATGTGTCTGATGTCGGTCTTATATATGATCTGTATCTCTTATGTGAGTATGAAAGCACAGGTGAGTTTCGGAGCGGAGATGGATGTGCCGCTGTTCCTACTGGTGCTTGCGGCGATGGTGACTGGCTACGCTGTCGTGTTCCGTACGATTCGCTATATGTACGAAGTAGCCATGAACAGTCGGATCGAGGAGTATGAAAAGATCTTAGAGCAGAAACTTGAGATTATGCAGGAGGCGGAAGAGGAAACAAAACGTCTCCGGCATGACCTGCGGCATCATATGATAAATATCGCGGAGTTTGCCAGGAACGGTGAGAACGAAAAACTGCTCAAGTACCTGGGAGAGTACAGCAGTGAAGTGGAGAAAACGGGCTCAAAGCATCTGTGCGCCAATCCGGTCATCGACAATGTCCTGATGGCATATGACCGGAGGGCCAGACAGCACGGGATTACCACGTTCTATGAGACATCAAAGATTGGAGAGGTCGCTATGGAGGATGTGGATCTGGTGGCGATCCTGGCAAATCTGATGGAGAATGCGATCAATGGCTGTCTGGAATCCGGCAGAGAGCAGATGTATATCAAGACTCGGATACAGACGAAAGCGGGAAAACTCTCGATTTGGATGGAGAATACCTGTAAGGACGGCGCAGTGGATGGGGAGGAGCCTCTTCAGAGTGGAGCGCGAGAAGGTTTTGGAAAGAAAGGGATCGGTATCTCAAGTATCCTGAAGAGTGTGGACAGTTATGGAGGATACGCGGATTTTAAATATGAAGCCGGAATCTTTACCAGCCGGGTCATTTTTTCTGGGGGGGGGGTAAAATCAACCGCCGGGAAAAGAAGGCGTTTCGGAAAATGGGTTGTATAGACTGAAGACGGGATGTACCCTTTACCCTTGCGATTCATTTCCGCAGACGATATAATACATAGAGAACGACTGGAGGAAGAGGAGCATAAAGGGATGTATCTTGCGGCGGTCTGCGACGATGAGAGAGAAGAACTGGATAAATTGGAGGCGGTGTTAAAAAATTATGGCAGTCTTTATACAGAGGCCGGATTGATGGTAGAGCGGTTTGAGAAGGGAGAAGAGCTTCTGGAGAGTGTCAGAGAAAAGGAATGTGTACCGGACCTGATCTTCATGGATATCTACCTGCCAGACAAGATGGGGACAGAGGTTGCCAGAGAACTTCGACAGATGGGGAAGAAAACAAGGATCGTCTTCCTCACTGCATCGAAAGAGCATGCTCTGGAGGCATTTCAGGTTAACGCGGTCCAGTATCTGGTGAAGCCTGTCTCAGAGGAAGAACTGTATCCTCTGCTGGACAGGCTTTTTGGAGATATCGAGGAGGAGAAGAAGAAGTATCTGCTGTTCCGAACCGGGGGAAGGACCTGCAGAGTGGCGGTGGACGAGATCGTATATTGTGAAGCACAGAGGAAATCCCAGTGTGTGTACCTGGCGGATGGGACCCGTCTTCTGCTCCATATGACGCTGGCGGCGCTGTTTGACCGGCTTTCAGCATTTCCCGGATTTACCAAGGTAGGAGCCGCGTATGTAGTAAATCTCCGTTATATCGAGAGTATCAACTATCGGCAGATCATGCTGGAAGGGGGGCAAGTGCTGTATCTGCCCCGGGGCTCCTATAAAGTATTGAGAGAAAAATATTTTCAGTATTATTGTGAGGAAGAGTAAGCGCAGAAACGATAGATTTTATCAATATAAGAGGGCTTGATATTACAGGAATCAATTGGACAAGAATGGGAACAAAAAGTAAAATAAGAAAGGTATGATTAAAAGTTTGGAGGAATGCTATTATGAAGAAGAGAATTGTCAGTATATTGCTCTGTGTTGCTATGACTGCGGTACTAGCAGCAGGATGTGGCGGAGGAACAGGAGATTCTTCCGCGGGCTCGGACAGTGACGGAGCGGAGGAGACATCCGATGTCCAGGCAGATCCGGTGGAACAGACGAAAGTATATGTATCCCCGGAATGGGTACAGAGTGTGATCGATGGAAATCAAGAAGAGTCCTCGGATTATGTGATCTTGGAGTGCGCATGGGGAGAGGAAGCGGATGATCCGGCATATGGGGAAGGCCATATCAAGGGCGCGTATCATATGAATACCGACTATGTGGAATCTGAAGAAATGTGGAACATCCGGACACCAGAGGAGATCGAGGATCTGATGCTTAAGTACGGGATCACCAAAGATACCACCGTTATCTGCTACGGGGCGGACGGGGCCAACTCTGCGGATGACCGTGTCGCTTTTACGCTGCTGTGGGCCGGTGTTGAGAATGTAAAGTGCCTGGACGGCGGCTATGAGGCGTGGACAGCGGCCGGATACGCGGAAGAGACAGGAAGCAATGAGCCGGAAGCGGTAGAGGATTTTGGAACGACAGTGCCGGCTCATCCAGAATATATCCTCGACATCGACCAGGTGAAGGATAAACTGGCGAATGATGATAATTTCAGACTGGTAAGTATCAGAAGCAGAGCTGAATTCTTAGGCGAGACCAGCGGATACAGCTATATTGACAGAGCCGGCGAGCCGGAGGGCGCGATCTGGGGCCACGATACGGATGACGGTTCTTACAACAATGAGGACGGGACAACGGTAGGCATCGATGTGCTGGAAGGATATCTGGAGGAATCCGGCGCTTCCCTGGAGAATGAACTTTCTTTCTACTGTGGGACAGGCTGGAGAGCAACGATCCCATTCCTGATCTGCTATGAAAACGGATACACCAATATGACATTGTACGATGGCGGATGGTTTGTATGGCAGATGGATGACAGCAATCCGGTGCAGGTTGGAGATCCGGCAAGCGATGACTGTGTGTATACAACAGTGGGAGAACTGTCTACGGATATGGCGGCTCAGTAAGGAGAAACAGATAGTAAGCGCTCCGGTTTTCGCGGGGCGCTTATTTCCATTATAGTCATAGAGGATTTGAAAGGTTAAGAGATAGATATGAAAAAGGCAGGATATATCCTGGCGCTCCTGCTGGAGGTCGCGGCCTTGGCGGGCGCCTATATCGTGAACTATTTTACCCGGAGGAAGATGGGGATGGCACGGTATGTGATCTATAAAAATCAGGGGTGGGAGAGGGACTACCCGATGGAACTTATCAAGAACAGCGTTATGGCAGTACTGATCCTGCTCACAGTCTTGGTGCTCATTGCCTTCCTCAAGAAAAGGCGGGAGGTATCCAGGCTCTGTGTCGTTATGAATCTAGTGATGATCGTTTTGACAGGACTCTATACCTGCTATACGCTGATCAGTTCTACAGAGACTATGAGAGCCTATTATTTTATCAGCCTCCTTTTTGCGATCGCGGCGGTTGTACAGGTGATCAAAACAGGAATCTGTGTCCTGACAGGCGGGAAGAAGACGGATGGAGCGTAAAGTGCAGAAGGGGAAAGTATGGATATTCACAGGTCTGGTACTGCTGGTATTGATCCTAAACAGAATCTTTGGATGGTCGGACTATCTCGGGGATCCGGAGAATCTGGGATTCCTGGAGAACCTGGTGCAGGAGAATCTGGCGGCCGCGATCCTGATCTATCTGGCTGTCACGGTCGTGGGTGGTGTTGTCCTGGCGCTGCCGGGAGTCACGTTTGCGATCCTGGCCGGACTCTTATTCGGACCGGTGCTGGGAACGATCCTGTGTTCGGTGGCCGCTACGATCGGCGCGGCGCTGGCGTTTGTGATAGGCAGATTTTTCCTGAAAGACAGCGTCAGACCGGCCGCTATGAAGAATAAATATCTCAGGAAATGGCTGTTTGACCAGACGGGACAGAATCAGCTGTTCGTTCTGATGCTCACCAGGCTGGTCCCTCTGTTTCCGTACAATCTCCAGAACTTCGCCTACGGTGTGACGGACATAAAATTTACAACCTATCTGGCCGGTTCTTTCTTCTTTATGCTGCCGGGAACAGCCATGTATACCGTGGGGACAGCCGGACTGGCGGATGCGGGGAATCGGGTCCTGTACATCGGGATCGCGGCGGCGCTGGCAGTTTTTGTGACCGGGATCGGGATATACTTCAAGAAGCGGTATGTAGAGACGGAGAATAAAGAAACAGAGGAAGAGGAGCGGGATGGAGAAGAAGATTAGATCGGCGGAGGCGTGTGTCCACTGCCATCTCTGCAGAGAAAACTGCGCGTTTTTGGAGAAATACGGGATTGATATCGGAGATACGGAGGAACTTCGGGATCTGGCTTATCATTGTTTCCTCTGTGGTACCTGCAGTCGGGTCTGCCCCAAGGGGATCGACGGGCGGGAGATCATCCTGGACATGCGCAGGGAGCAGACAGAGGGAAATGGAGGTCGGCCAGCCGGGAAAGGCTACGGAGGGCTTCTGTGGGAGAAAGATGGATATCGTTTCCGGAATTACAGAAATGTCCGGGGAAAGAGCGCGCTGTTCCCAGGCTGTAATTTCTCTTCTTTCTATCCCCGGACGACCCGGCATCTGGCGCGGCTGCTGGAGCGGGAAGCCGGCATTGGAGTTATTTTTGACTGCTGCGGGAAGCCCATCGCGGAACTTGGTATGCGAAAGCGGGAGGAGACGATCATCAGAGAATTGGATCGGCGGCTGGAAGAAGCTGGTGTCCAGGAACTGATCATGGTCTGTCCCAATTGCTATCATTTTCTCAAGAACCGGCTGAATGTCCGCATTGTCAGTGTCTATGAAAAACTTAGAGAACTGGGGCTTGGCCGGCAGATTCCAGGGAAGAAACGAGTTTTTCCGCCTTGCCCTGATAAAGAAAAGCTGGAACTCCTGGATCAGATCCGTCCGTTTCTCGCAGAGGATCCGGAGATCCTCGGGGAAGGTCAGTGCTGCGGTCTTGGCGGCTGCGGAGCCATAAGAGAACCGGATCTGGCCAAAGAGATGTCCCGCCATCTGGGGAGAGAAGGGGAGATCGCTGTTTACTGCGCTTCCTGCGGAGGGAATTATGCCAGGCAGGGATATGAAACGGCTCATCTCCTGGCGGAGATCCTGGGGACAGAAGAGCCGGCGGACACGAAATTCTCCCTCTTGAATCGGATGAAGACAAAATACTGGAGGAAGAAATGAGAGCCATGGAAAAACGGGGTTGGGTGAAAAAAAGTATACTCGTACTGGTCATTGCGGCGCTGGCCGCGGTATACGCATTGGTGCCGCAGGTAAAGATAAGTGTTGATCAGATACTGAAAATGTTTGCCAGCGGAGATTTTGATGTTGTAAGAGATTTCGTAGCCTCTTACGGAGCATACGCGGCGCTGGTCTCTTTCATGCTGATGATCTTCCAGTCAGTGGCAGCGCCTCTTCCGGCGTTTCTGCTGACGCTGGCCAACGCGAACCTCTTTGGATGGTGGCAGGGAGCGCTCTTATCCTGGAGCAGCGCGATGGCCGGGGCGGCGGTCTGCTTTTTCATCGCGAGGATCCTGGGAAGGGATGCGGCAGAGAAGCTGACCAGCAAAGCGGGAATCGCGCAGATTGATGTTTTCTTTGAAAAATATGGAAGGAATACGATCTTGATCTGCCGGCTGCTCCCGTTTATCTCTTTTGATATTGTAAGTTACGCGGCCGGGCTGACATCCATGTCGTTTGGCTCCTTTTTTATCGCGACAGGAATCGGGCAGCTTCCGGCAACGATCGTATACTCATATGTGGGTGGAATGCTGACAGGAGGGGCGCAGCTCCTCATGACGGGGCTTCTGATCCTGTTCGCGCTGTCCGCGCTGATCGTGATGCTGCGGAAGATCTACACAGATAGGCAGAGAGGAAAAGAAGGAGGAGGAGAAAAGTGACCAGAGAAGAAATACGCGGGCTGTTTTTGCAGGGAATCGACTGTTCTCAGGTGGTGACTGGAGAATTTGCCGATAAGATGAAACTGGATCAGGATCAGGCCAGGAAGATCGCTTCCTGTTTTGGAGGCGGCATGATGTGTGGGGAAACCTGCGGCGCGGTGACCGGGGCTCTGATGGTGATCGGAATGGTATATGGACACAGCCGGGAGGGGGACCAGGAGCAGAAGGATCTGATGACGGCCAAGACAGCGGAGTTCAAGAAATTATTTTTGGAGAACTATCCTTCCTGTATGTGCAGGGACCTGCTGGGGCACGACATATCGAAGCCCGGAGAAATGGACCGGGTATTAGAGAAAGGGCTTCTGGCAGAATTTTGTCCTTGTGTAGTGGAAGATGTGATCAGGATACTGGAGAAGATGATATAGATGAAGAGAAGGGCGTTGATCATATTTACAAGGGTGCCAGAGCCGGGAAAGACAAAGACGCGCCTGATGCCTTACTTCACTCCCGCTCAGTGCGCAAGGCTCCACGGATATTTTCTGGAAGATATCATACGGGAATGCAGGAAATGCGACGTGGATATCTATGTCAGCTATACCCCTGAGGGGAAGGCAAATGAGAAGAAACTCCAGAAGTATCTGGGGGATGTGGATGGATACATTCCCCAATCCGGAGAGGGGCTGGGGCAGCGGATGTACCATGCCCTGGAGACGGTTCTGGGCAGGGGATACGCCGCCTGTGCCCTGGTGGGGACCGATGTGCCGGAACTGACTGCCGGATCTGTGGAAAAGGCGTTCCGGGTCTTGGAAGCAAAAGACGGAGTTTTCGGCAGGACCGGCGATGGAGGATATTATCTGGTGGGGATGAAACGCCCGATAAGAGAAGCGTTTGAACTGGAGACTTATGGACATTCCCGGGTGCTGGAAGAGACAGTCAGACAACTGGAAGATGCGGGCATGTCGGTGGGATTTACCGACACACTGGAGGATCTGGATACTCCCGGGGACCTGGCAGATTACCGGGAGAGAATGCGGTCCGGGAAGCGGCTTAAACAGACGAAAACAGGAAAATATCTGGCAAAGACTGCCCGTGTCTCGATCATCGTTCCGATCTACAATGAGGAAAAGACGATCCAAGATCTCCAGGAGCAGCTTGCCCCTCTTCTTGATTCCTGTGAGATCCTTCTGGTGGACGGGGGAAGTACGGACCGGACTCTGAGCATGATCGGGCCTAAGTTTCGTGTCCTGCACTGCGCAAAAGGCAGAGCGCGGCAGATGAATGAAGGCGCAAAAGCCAGTACCGGAGACATTCTTTTCTTCCTGCACTGTGACAGCCAGATCCCGGATCATCTATTGGCGAGGATACGGAAGGTGATGCGGGACTATCGGGCCGGATGCTTCGGGGTGGCGTTTCATTCCAGGAACTTTTTCATGTTCACCTGTCGGGTGATCTCAAACCACAGGGTCAAAGACCGGAAGGTGATGTTCGGAGATCAGGGGATATTCATCGACAGAAGGCTTTTCTTTGAGGCGGGAATGTTCCCTCTCCTTCCGGTCATGGAGGATTATCAATTTTCCCTCACTCTGAAGGAGATGGGCGTCCGCCTGGGGATCGCGGACCGAAGGATCTACACCTCCGACCGCAGATTTCCGAAGGGGACGATCCCGAAGTTAAAACTTATGTGGAAAATGAACCGGCTGCGGAAAATGTACCGGAACGGGGAACCGATCGAGAAGATCGCGGCGCTGTACGGTGATATCCGCTGACTGCCGGGTTGAGGAAAGAAAGGGGGAAACCCATGGAGCGGACCGAAGGACTGAAAGAGTATGTCAGGACAGAAAAATACCGACGCAGCCTGGACCTGCCTCCCCAGGTGACAGAGGAATACCGGCTGCTGGCTCAGGGGGAGTATAATCGAAACTATGTGTTTACACATCCTTTGACAGGAAAGAAACTGGTACTGAGGATCAACTTTGGAAGCCAGATGCATCTGGAGCATCAGATCGAGTACGAATACAAAGCGTTGGAGCTGCTCAGATCATCAGGGCGCACGCCTCAGCCACTCTATGTGGACGGAAGTAAGACAAAGCTCCCGTTTGGTGTGATGGTCATGGAGTATCTTCCGGGCCATGCAATGGATTACCCGACAGAGTTGTTCCGGGGGGCGGCGTGTCTGGCGGATATCCACAGTGTCAGGCTTCCGGAGGCGCACTCTCTCATCACACCGGACAATCCACTGCGGATGATCCTGGAGGAATGTGAACAGATGGTCAGAACGTACATGGAGTTTCCAGAGGCCAATGAGAGAAAGAAAAAGACCATCCGGGCACTTCTTCACAGAGCGTGGGAGATGGCGGACAGTCTGCCGCCGGCTCCCTATCGCTGTTGCGTCAACACGGAACTGAATTCTACGAATTTCCTGATCAACGGGGAAGGGGAGAGAGACTATCTGATCGACTGGGAGAAGCCGGTATGCTCAGAGCCGGCTCAGGACCTGGGACATTTCCTGGCTCCTACGACTACCTTCTGGAAGACGGATGTGATCCTGGACCGGCAGGTGATGCGGGAATTTACAGAAACGTATATCCACCAGGTAAACGACAGATTCCCGGTGGAAAATCTGTGGGACAGAGTGAGCGTCTATCTCCCGGTGACCTGCCTGCGGGGCATCACCTGGTGCGCCATGGCCTGGGTAGAGTACCAGCAGCCAGAGAAGGAGATCTTCAATGAGACGACCTGGCGAAAGCTGGAGGAATATCTGAGTGATGAATTTTTGGAGCGGATCCGGAGGTTTGTGGGCTGAGAATCAGGCCAGACCCTTCCTTTTCCTTGCGGCATCGATCAACTCCTCCGCCTCATCAAAGGATTCTGGCAGATAGGTTTCCATCCATTCTTTGCCACTCTTTTCCTGCTTCTTAATATCAGCCCAGTTTTCCAGCACTTCTTTGGAGTCGGAGACTTCGACTGTGCCAAACACATGGGGATGGCGGCGGATCATCTTGTCGCTCACGGTCTGGATCACGTCATCCATGGTGAAGAGACCTTCTTCTTTGGCAATCTGAGCGTGCATGACGATTTGGAGCAGAAGATCCCCTAATTCTTCTTTTAGGTTTTCCGAATCTCCGGTTTTATCTAAGATGTTGATGCCGCAGATTACTTCCGAGGCTTCTTCGATACAGCCTTTCTTTAGGCTGGTATGAGTCTGTTCACGGTCCCAGGGGCAGCCTTCCGAGGAGCGCAGGCGCGCGATGATCGCTTCAAATTCTTCAAATTTTGTCATGGCTGTTGTTCCTTTCTTTTATCCTCCATAATGTTGTCTTTGTTAGATTGATTATATAATGGAAACGAATTTTTGGAAATGGTAAAATCGTTGGTCATCCTTAAATTTCTATTAATAACCTTGACAAATCCGCCCCCGCTGGCTATCATATTCAATAGTTTATGTGCAAAGGCGATGAAAAAGAGGAGTACGCAAAAGTCATTCTGACAGAGAAGGCTGCCCGTAAGGCTGAGAGGGGCCACAGGATATGAGGTGCGGAAGGTAGCTTTGGAGCTGGACCGCTGAAACCCACAGCGACGTGGATAAGTAAGCGGCCCCGGAGTCGTTCCCGTTAAAGAACATGAGAAGATATATGGAAGCGTTTCTTCTATATAATGAAGGTGGTACCGCGAGAATGATCGCCCTTTACGTAATCGTAAAGGGCTTTTTCTTTCAGAAATGTGAAAAAAGTGTGAAATGCG
>DXGF01000004.1 GCA_019114065.1 Candidatus Dorea gallistercoris | reverse complement strand
ACTTATCTGATCCATCAGGCGAACTTTGTGGCATGCCATAATTCGTCCTATGTAAATAAATACAACATGGTTCAGGAATTGGTCGACGGAGGAACCTTCCTTCTGAACTGCCCATGGGATATGGAAGGCCTTGAGAAACATCTGCCAGGACAGGTTAAAGCATATATCGCAGATCACAACATCAAGTTCTATACCATCGACGGTATCAAGATCGGGAAAGAGATCGGACTTGGCGGACGTATCAACACAGTACTGCAGTCTGCGTTCTTCAAGCTTGCGGCTATCATTCCAGAGGAAGAAGCCATCGATCTGATGAAGAAAGCGGCAAAAGCCACCTACGGAAGAAAAGGTGACAAGATCGTACAGATGAACTACGATGCTATCGATGCCGGAGCAAAACAGGTGCATGAAGTAGAAGTTCCAGAATCCTGGAAATCCTGTGAGGACGAAGGCCTGTTTACACCAGAGGTAAAAGGCGGCAGAGAAGACGTAGTTTCCTTTGTTAAGAATATTCAGGCAAAAGTAAACGCTCAGGAAGGAAATTCACTTCCAGTATCCGCGTTTAAAGATTACGTAGATGGTTCCACACCGTCAGGATCTTCCGCATATGAGAAACGTGGTATCGCGGTAGATATCCCGGTATGGCAGCCGGAAAACTGTATCCAGTGTAACCGCTGCGCATATGTATGTCCGCACGCGGTTATCCGTCCGGTAGCTCTGACTGAGGACGAGCTTGCGAACGCTCCGGAAGGAACCGTAGGAATCGACATGATCGGTATGCCGGGAATGAAGTTTACCATCACGGTATCCGCTTATGACTGTACCGGATGTGGATCCTGCGCAAACGTATGCCCAGGCAAGAAGGGTGAGAAAGCGCTTGTTATGGGTAATATGGAAGCAAATGCCGGATGTCAGGAGACCTTCGACTTTGGCAGAGAGATTCCAGTAAAACCAGAAGTTGTGGCTAAATTTAAACCAGAGACCGTAAAGGGAAGCCAGTTCAAACAGCCGCTCCTTGAGTTCTCAGGCGCTTGTGCTGGATGTGGAGAAACTCCGTACGCAAAACTGATCACCCAGTTATTTGGTGATAGAATGTATATCGCAAACGCTACTGGATGTTCTTCTATCTGGGGAAACTCTTCACCGTCTACACCATACACGGTAAACGCGAAGGGACAGGGTCCTGCATGGTCCAACTCCCTGTTTGAAGATAACGCTGAGTTTGGTTACGGTATGCTGCTTGCTCAGAAAGCTATCCGTAAGAGACTGAAAGAGGAAGTAGAAGCAGTTGCGGCTTCTGATCAGGCTTCCGCGGAAGTAAAGGCAGCCTGCCAGGAATACCTAGATACCTTCAACTGCGGCGTTACAAATGGAGATGCCACAGACAAGCTGGTAGCGGCTCTGGAAGGATGTGACTGCGAGACCTGCAAGGATATCGTGAAGAACAAAGACTTCCTGGCGAAGAAATCCCAGTGGATCTTCGGTGGAGACGGATGGGCTTACGATATCGGATTCGGCGGCGTTGACCATGTACTGGCAAGCGGCGAAGATATCAATATCATGGTATTCGATACCGAGGTTTACTCCAATACCGGCGGACAGTCCTCTAAGGCTACCAAGACCGGAGCAACCGCTCAGTTTGCCGCAGGCGGAAAAGAGACTAAGAAGAAAGATCTGGCTGGCATCGCTATGACCTATGGCTATGTATATGTAGCTCAGATTGCTATGGGCGCTGACTTCAACCAGACAGTCAAAGCCATCGCTGAGGCTGAGGCATATCCGGGACCGTCTCTGATCATTGCTTACGCTCCATGTATCAACCACGGTATCAAGAAGGGCATGAGCAAAGCGCAGACAGAGGAACAGCTGGCAGTAGAGTGTGGATACTGGAATAACTTCCGGTTTAACCCGGCCGCGGAAGGCGCGAAATTCACGCTGGACAGCAAAGAGCCAAAACAGGAAGAGTATCAGGCATTCCTGGACGGCGAGGTTCGTTACAACGCACTGAAGAGAGCAAATCCGGAGAAAGCCCAGAAGATGTTCGCTCAGAATGAGAAAGAGGCTATGGAGCGTTACGCTTATCTGAAGAAGCTGGTAACATTGTACAGCGAGGAATAAGATACGAGCTCCTGAGCAAGAGGATAAGAAAGAGCAGAACTGCCGCGGGGCAGGCGCGAAAGCGTCTGCTCCGCGGTGTTTTTTTGTATTGCAGGAGACGACACGCCTTCTTTTCAGGTAGGAATCATTGAGTTTTCTGTAGAATACTTCTTATTCATCCCGCTGGTGCTGGCGATGCTGTTCAATCCAATGTCTGCGGCGCTGGGGGGGCGACCGGGGAACTGGTCTTATCATCCTGGATTATGCCCGGCAGGCGGGGTATGAGACGCTGGCCTTTACAAGCCGGAGATATGCGCCTGAAGATCAGCGGGCGGACACGAATCTTTATGTATACCGGGGAGAGAAAAAGGAATATCATTCCATGACCGCGGCAGTTGCCCTTGTGGATGCCTTGGTCCTTGCGCTTTCCAAGAGAAGTCAGGAGACTTCCGCCGAGAGCCTGATCCGTCTCCAAAAGTTAAAAGAACGATATCAGGGAACGGGACCACGGGATTAGTTATTGACATTTCTCCCCAAAGGTGCTACAAATGTACTATATGAATCATAATGCTTGATAGAGGCGCGGCCGCCATCAGTATCTGGAAGGCGATAGTTTGGAAGACTGTCTTGCGGGGAAAGGGGCGTCCGCCGAAGAGACGGGATGTTTCCAGGTCTTGTCTCTGGGACGCGGCAGAAGATGCCGCGGACTGTCACATTCGTGGAGCGCTATCACAGGAAATGATCGGGGATTAAGAGGTCATACCATGAGCGCGCCAGGAAAAGCGTTGTTCATGGTATTTTTTATCACCTAAGAAGAGAGGAAGAAAAGGAAATGAGAGGAAAAAGAAAAACAATCTGGGGGATGCTGGCTGTGCTCTTTATCCTGGCCTGCAGTTCCCTGACCGTTTTCGCGGCGGAAGAAGCGGCGGAATACGTTCCCGATATGTATGCCACGTTTTGGTCTTTGGTGCCTCCGGTTGTGGCGATCGGTCTGGCGCTGATCACCAAGGAAGTTTATAGCTCCCTGTTTATTGGTATTCTGATCGGAGGAATCTTTTATTCTGGTTTTGAGTTTGAGGGAACGATCACTCATGTCTTCCAGGATGGAATCGTAGGCGTCCTGACGGATGCGTACAATATGGGAATCATTGTATTCCTCGTGATCCTGGGAATCATGGTCTGTATGATGAACAAAGCAGGAGGTTCGGCGGCGTTTGGACGCTGGGCCAGCACCAAGATCAAAAGCCGGGTGGGGGCGCAGCTTGCCACCATCGCTTTGGGCGTGATGATCTTTATTGATGATTATTTCAACTGCCTGACGGTAGGAAGTGTTATGCGGCCGGTGACGGATAAGCATAATGTGTCCAGGGCAAAGCTGTCTTACTTGATCGACGCTACGGCTGCCCCGGTGTGCATCATTGCTCCTATTTCTTCCTGGGCGGCGGCGGTAACCGGATTTGTAGAGGGGGAAGACGGATTTTCTATCTTCATCCGGGCAATTCCTTATAACTACTACGCCCTGCTTACGATTGTCATGATGATCGTGATCGCGGTAATGAAATTTGATTACGGCCCAATGAAGCTTCATGAGGAAAACGCTAAAAAAGGAGATATTTATACAACGCCGGATCGTCCATACGCAGATGCGGAACAGGAGATCGCAGAAGGAAAAGGAAAAGTGCTCGACCTAGTATTCCCGGTGCTCATGCTGATCATCACCTGCGTGATCGGAATGTTGTATACCGGCGGCTTTTTCAGCGGAACCGGATTCGTAGAGGCGTTTTCCAATAGTGACGCTTCCGTAGGTCTGATGTTTGGAAGTTTCTTTGCGTTTGTCATCACGATAGGATTTTACGCTGTAAGAAAAGTGTTAAGCCTGAGAGAATCCATGGATTGTATCCCGGAAGGATTCAAAGCGATGGTGCCGGCTATCCTGATCCTGACCTTTGCCTGGACCCTGAAAGCTATGACAGACAGCCTGGGAGCGGCGGATTATGTGGCTCATATCATGCAGTCCGCGGCGGGAGGGCTTATGAGCCTGCTTCCGGCCATCATTTTCGTGGTCGGATGTCTTCTGGCTTTTGCCACAGGAACTTCCTGGGGAACCTTTGGCATTCTGATCCCCATCGTTGTCGCGGTCTTTGAAGGTATTGATGAGAATATGATGATCATGTCTATTTCCGCGTGTATGGCAGGAGCCGTGTGCGGAGACCACTGTTCACCGATTTCCGATACAACGATCATGGCTTCCGCGGGCGGCCAGTGCAACCACGTCAACCATGTGACGACCCAGCTTCCCTACGCGTTTACGGTTGCGGCAGTTTCCTTTGTGAATTACATCATTGCCGGATTCATCCAGAATCCATTTATCTGTCTGCCGATCGGAATTGTTCTGATGATCGGAACGCTGATGGTGATCCGCCTGATAACAGAAAAGAAAGTATAAAGAATCTTGAAAGGATCCATAAGAGGGACGCTTCCGAAACGTCCCTCTTTTTTGCGGCTTTTCTCATAAAAAAGGAGGCAGGTACGAAAAATAATGGTATAATAAGGAACAGAAGCAAAAAGAGAGGAGATCGAAAATCGGATGAGTATAAAAGATTTACAGACCTATGAGATCATAACAGAAGAAAATTTAAGCGGCATTCAGACCAGAGGAACACTGCTCCGTCACAAAAAGAGCGGGGCCAGAGTCCTTCTGATGGAGAATGACGATTCGAATAAAGTATTCAGCATCGGTTTTCGCACGCCGCCTTCAGACAGCACAGGTGTCCCGCATATCATGGAACACTCAGTGCTCTGCGGGTCGAAAAATTTTCCGGCGAAGGATCCTTTTGTGGAATTGGTAAAAGGATCCCTGAACACCTTCCTCAACGCCATGACATACCCGGATAAGACGGTGTATCCAGTGGCCAGCTGCAACGATAAGGATTTTCAGAACCTGATGCATGTGTACATGGATGCGGTATTTTATCCGAATATCTATCAGCATGAGGAGATCTTCCGGCAGGAAGGGTGGAGCTACCGCTTGGAGTCACCGGAAGGGAAGCTGTCCTATAATGGAGTGGTCTACAATGAGATGAAAGGGGCTTTTTCTTCTCCGGAGAGCGTGTTGGACCGGGTGGTCTTGAATACTCTTTTCCCGGATACTTCTTACGCCAACGAATCCGGCGGGGATCCGGAAGAGATCCCGAAACTGACCTACCAGCAGTTCCTGGATTTCCATAGGACTTATTACCACCCCTCCAACAGTTATATCTATCTGTATGGCGATATGGATATGGGAGAAAAGTTAAGATGGCTGGATGAGGAATATTTGAGCGGCTTTGAGAAAATTGATGTGGATTCCCGGATCAAGTATCAGGAACCTTTTGAGGAGATGGTGGAAAAAAGGATTCCATATTCCATAGCAAGCGATGAATTTTTGGAAGATAATACCTATCTTTCTTATAATAAGGTGATCGGGACAAGCCTGGATCGGGAGTTATATCTTGCTTTCCAGATCCTGGATTACGCGCTCCTCTCCGCGCCGGGAGCGCCGCTTAAGAAAGCGCTGACAGAAGCCGGCATCGGGAAGGACATTATGGGATCCTATGATAATGGGATCTACCAGCCGATCTTCTCTGTTATCGCAAAGAATGCCAATCTGTCCCAGAAAGAGGAATTCCTGAAGGTGATCGGTGAGGTCCTCCAGGAACTAGTTAAAAACGGCATTGACCGGAAAGCTTTGGAAGCGGGAATCAATTATCATGAATTTCGTTACCGGGAAGCGGATTTTGGAAGCTATCCCAAGGGATTGATGTATGGCCTGCAGATCCTGGACAGCTGGCTCTATGATGATACAAAGCCATTTATTCACATCGATGTGCTGGATGTGTTTGAGTTCCTGAAAGAAAAGCTGGATACCGGATATTATGAGAACTTGATCCAGAGGTACCTTTTGGATAACCCTCACGGTGCGGTAGTGATCGTGGAGCCGGAGCAGGGAAGGACTGCCAGGCTGGATGCCGCTTTGGATGAACGATTGCAGGAGTACAAAGCGGGGTTGAGCAGGGAAGAAGTACAAGAACTGGCAGAACGCACGAAAGCCCTGGAAGATTATCAATCTGCCCCGGAAAGAGCGGAGGACCTGGAGCGTATTCCTGTTCTGAAGCGGGAAGATATTTCCAGGGAAATTGAGCCTATCATCAACGAAGAAATGACCATTGCCGGGGTGCCGGTCATTTTCCATGAAACGCAGACCAATGGGATTGGGTACCTGGACCTTTTATTCGATATGTCCGGCGTGAAAGAAGAGCTGCTTCCCTATGTGGGAATCCTGCAGTCCGTTCTTGGTATCATCGACACGGAACATTACAGTTATGGAGAATTGTTCAACGAGATCAACCGTTGTACCGGCGGCATCGGTACCAGTTTAGAACTTTATAATGATGTGACCAATATCCGGGAGAAGGCTTTTAAAGCCACCTTTGAAGTGAAGGGGAAGGCATTGTATGAGAAGCTTCCTGTGCTTTTCTCTATGGCAGGAGAGATCCTTACGGCGTCTAAACTGGGAGACGAGCGCAGGCTGAAGGAAATCCTGGCTATGGCCAAATCCAGGCTTCTCATGCGTTTTCAGTCTTCCGGCCATTCCACGGCGGCGCTGCGGGCCCTGTCCTATGGGTCCCCTTCGGCCAAGCTGAAAGATATGACCAATGGCATTGATTTTTACCGGACGGTAGCAAGGATCGAAGAGTATTTTGGGGAGGAGAAGGAATATCTGATCCAAGTCTTGAGAGAACTGGCAGAGCGTCTGTTCCGGCCGGACAATCTGATGATCAGTTATACCGCTTCCAGGGAAGGATTAAAAGGGATGGAAGAAATGATACAGGGATTAAAGAAAGTCTTGTTCCAGACGCCGGTGAAGGAAGAATCCTGTATCCTGCGCTGCGAGAAGAAAAATGAAGGATTTAAAACCGCCTCTAAGGTACAGTATGTGGCCCGTACCGGGAATTTTATCGACAATGGCGCAGAGTATACCGGAGCTCTTCAGATCTTGAAAGTGATCTTAAGCTACGATTATCTGTGGCAGAATATCCGG
>DXGF01000030.1 GCA_019114065.1 Candidatus Dorea gallistercoris | reverse complement strand
AGTAACATTATATCCCGTATATTTTGACAACAGCTATTCCATTATGATACACTGATATCAATGAAATTGTAGAAATTTTGTCTATAAAGAATATTTTGAGGTGAGTGTTTTGGATAAATATGAATATAGGGTGAAGACAGAGCAGATGCTGGGACACATGGAAAAAAAGCAGTATAAGAAAGCGATGGAGATTGCTGATACCATAGATTGGAGACGAGTGAAGAGCACATCTATGCTGAACACGGTCAGCGAGATTTATGAGTTTTGCGGAGAGTTCCAGAAGAGCAGGGATATTCTGTTTGTGGCATTTGACCGCGCGCCGGGCAGCAGGAAGATTATTTACCGGCTGGGATTGCTGGCTTTGAAGATCAATGATATTGAGGAGGCATCCGACTGCTATGAAGAATTTGTGAAGGCGGCTCCCAAAGACCCGAATCAGTATATTTTAAAATATAAGATTTTGAAGGCCCAGAACGCGCCGCTTACCGATCAGATCGCGGCACTGGAAGATTTTAAGAAGGCGGAATATGTGGAGAAGTGGGCGTATGAACTTGCCAGCTTATATCACGAGGCCGGAATGACGGCCAAATGCCTGGAGGAATGTGACGATCTGATCCTGTGGTTCAGTGAGGGAAAGTATGTCTACGAGGCAATGGAATTAAAGATGAAGTATAAACCCCTTACGCCTATTCAGCAGGAAAAATATGACAGCAGACCGGGTGCGCCTAAGCTGCGGAAAACAGTGAGAAAGGTTCAGCCGGAAGAACCGGCGCTGCGCAAGGGTGAGACCCAGAACTATGTAAAGGCAGAAGAGGCAGATACGGTATCTTCACAGACAGAGACAGAGCCGGATCAGCCAGAAGAGGAGGCCGGATCAGCAGAGTCGATGGAATCCGCCTCTGCCGATATTGAGGAAAAGGAAGCGGCTGTACAGGAACCGGCAGATGAAGAGGCAGCAAATGAAGAGCCAGAAGCCGCCGAAGGATCAGAGGCATCCGAAGAGCCAACGGAGAGGCCAGCGCCGATCAAAAGGGTGGTGAAAGGCGCGACCTTAGAAGAGGCGCTTGCCAATGGGGTGGCTATTGCCAACAATATTAATATAGAAGAAAAAGCAATGGCAGAAAGAGAAGAGGAACTCCGGATCGGTGGGCAGATGAAGATTGAAGAGATTCTGCAGGAATGGGAGGAAAAGCAGAAGATCAACGCGGAAGCCATTGAAAAACAGAAGGCAAAAGATAATGAGAGACTGCAGAAAGAGCGTGAGGCAGCTCGGAAACGTCAGGAGGCAGAGCGTCTGGAAGTAGAGCGGAAGGCGGCGGAGGCAGAAGCGGCCCGGAAGGCGGCGGAGGCAGAAGCGGCCCGGAAGGCGGCGGAGGCAGAAGCGGCCCGGAAGGCAGCGGAAGAGGAAGCGGCCCGGAAGGCGGCGGAAGAAGAAGCAGCCATTAGGAAGGCTGCGGAAGAAGAGGCGGCCCGGAAGGCAGCGGAAGAAGAAGCAGAGGAGAAGGTCCCGAGCGGAGCAACACAAAGACTGCCGGACGACATCATGGAATTGGTCGATCAGCTGGAGAGCCGGGTTGCGCAGGCGGAAGAAGATTCAGATGACATCTTTGACGTGGAAGAAGAACTGGAATTGACAAGTTCAGAAGAAGAGCTACCGGAGAATATGCCAAAGGAAGAGCCGGACGGCTTTTTTGATGACGGGCAAGAAGATTTCGAGGAAGTGGACTACGAAGACGGAGGGGACTACGAGGAAGCGGAGTTTGAGGACGAGGCGGACTACGAGGACGAGGACGACTACGAGGAAGCGGAGTTTGAGGACGAGGCAGACTACGAGGACGAGGACGACTACGAGGAAGCGGAGTTTGAGGACGAGGACACTTTTGATAAAAACGATTTCTTTGATGAGGATTTTGAGGTGAAGGACACACCGGAAGAGCCGCTTGAGATCGAGGAGCCTTCGGAGGAAGAGATCCAGCGCAGGATCAAGAAGTCCAAAGGCGGCGGGGTTCCTTTTGATACGGGATTTGTCGTTACCGGCCGCTATGACTTGAGCGCTACCAGTGAGATCGGTCTGAAGGCCGGCCTGACGGAGGAACAGAAGAAGCTCTTCTCCTATTTTGTGCCGGTCAGAGGAATGAGTGAACAGATCGTGGAGGTGCTGGATAATGACCGTCGGGCCATGCGGGAAGGGACCTCTAAGACAGGAAACCTTCTGGTGGTAGGAAGAAAGGGATCCGGGAAAACGGTCCTTGCGGTGGATATCGTGAAAGCGATCCAGAAGCAGAGGAACTTAAGACAGGGTAAGGTCGCCATCGTTACAGGGGAATCTCTGAACAAGAAAGAACTGACCAATATCATCCAGAAGCTGAAAGGCGGAGCGATCATCATTGAGAAGGCCGGAAAACTGAACTCCAGAACGATCAAAGAGCTGAATCATCTGATGGAGAGAAAGACAGGAGAAATGCTGTTCGTCCTGGAGGACCAGAGGAAACCGCTGGAGAGGATTCTGGCCGCGAATCCTGATTTCAAGAAGAAATTTACTTCGAAACTGGAGCTGCCGGTATTTATCAATGACGAGCTTGTCACATTTGGTCAGACTTACGCAAAAGAAAACGGCTATAAGCTGGATGAGATGGGAATTCTTGCGTTGTACAGCAGGATTGATGTTATGCAGCGGGAAGACCATGCGGTTTCGGTGGCGGAAGTAAAAGACATCATGGATGAGGCGATCGCTCATTCTCAGAAAGCGAATGTAAAACATCTTGCAAGGCGAGTATTTGGCAAGAGTACGGATGCTTCTGACAGGATCATCCTGAAAGAAGAAGATTTCAGAATTTAATCCAATCCGGAAAGGGTTTTGGCAGATAAGATTTGTCAAAACCCTTTCTTTTTGCGATATTGTAAAGTATAATAAGGATAAATTATCATGGAACGTAAGAGGGTGAGGATATGTCAAAGAGAAAGAAGCAGCCATATGAGATCGGAGAGTTAGACCAGTATCTTTTCGGGCAGGGGAACCACTATGAGATCTACAAAAAGCTGGGATCTCATATGGTTTCCGATGGGAAGAGGTCAGGCGTGTATTTTGCTGTCTGGGCGCCCCACGCAAAAGCAGTGTCCGTTGTGGGTGACTTCAACGAGTGGAACATGGAAGTCAATCCTATGGAGAGAGAAGAACCTCTGGGGATCTATACATGCTTTATCCCCGGGATAAGGGAAGAGGCTCTATATAAATACTGTATTGAGACCTTGACAGGAGAGTATATATTCAAAGCGGATCCTTTTGCAAATTACGCGGAACTGCGGCCAGGGACCGCATCCAGAGTGACGGATATCGAACATCTGAAATGGTCTGATACACAGTGGATGAACCTGAGAAAGGACTGGGAACATACAAAAGAACCGGTGTCTATCTATGAAGTCCATATCGGTTCCTGGAAACGCCATCCGGGCCGGGAGGACGATGGCTTCTATACCTATCGGGAATTTGCCAGAGAGATCACGAAATATGTAAAAGAGATGGGGTATACTCACATCGAGATCATCGGCATCGCGGAACATCCCTTTGACGGCTCCTGGGGCTATCAGGTGACGGGATATTACGCTCCTACATCCAGATACGGAACACCGGAGGATTTTGCGTGGATGATCAATTATCTGCACCGCAATAAGATCGGCATAATCCTGGACTGGGTTCCCGCGCATTTCCCAAGAGATGCCCATGGACTTGCCGACTTTGACGGCACGCCCACTTACGAATACGCAGACCCAAGGAAAGGAGAGCATCCGGACTGGGGGACCAAGATTTTTGATTATGGGAAAAATGAGGTGAAAAATTTCCTGATCGCCAACGCTCTGTTCTGGATCGAGCATTTCCACGTGGATGGGCTGCGGGTAGACGCGGTGGCCTCCATGCTGTACCTGGATTACGGGAAGCAGGACGGACAGTGGGTCGCCAATAAATATGGCGGTAATAAGAATCTGGAGGCAATCGATTTCTTCAAGCATCTGAATTCGGTTGTTCTTGGAAGAAATCCAGGGGCATTGATGATCGCTGAGGAATCCACCGCCTGGCCGAAAGTGACAGGGGATGTGGAGGATGACGGCCTGGGATTCAGTCTGAAATGGAATATGGGCTGGATGCACGATTTTACCGAATATATGAAACTGGATCCTTATTTCCGGAAGGATAATCATAACCTGATGACGTTTGCCATGAGCTATGCGTACAGCGAAAACTATATTTTGGTGCTGTCCCACGATGAGGTTGTGCATCTGAAGTGTTCCATGCTCAACAAGATGCCGGGCCTGGGATTCGATAAGTACGCAAATCTGAAAGTAGGGTACGCCTTTATGATGGGACATGCAGGCAAAAAACTGCTGTTCATGGGACAGGAATTCGCCCAGCTCAGAGAGTGGAGCGAGGAGCGGGAACTGGACTGGTACCTGCTGGCGGAAAAGGAACACCAGGCGGTCCAGAACTGGGTGAGAGATCTGCTGCATCTTTATAAACGCCACAAAGCCATGTATGAGATGGATCAATCCTGGGAGGGATTCGAGTGGATCAATGCGGATGATGCGTACAGGAGTATCTTCAGTTTCATGAGGCACTCTAAAGGAAACAAGAGAAACCTTCTCTTCATCTGCAACTTTACTCCGGTGGAACGGGCGGATTACCGGGTAGGGGTTCCAAAGAGGAAGCAGTATAAACTGATCCTGAACAGCGATGCTGAGCAGTATGGCGGAAAAGGGGAGAAGCGTCCGCTGATCTATAAGGCAGAGAAAAAAGAGTGTGACGGAAGGCCATACTCCTTTGCCTATAAGCTGCCGCCATATGGGGTGGCGGTGTTCGAGTTTTAGATTTGATTTAGTGCAAAAGGGGCTGCCGCACTATTTAGCGCGACAGCCCCTTTTTGTTTCTTATTCAGTTGCTGTTGTGCCTTCAGCGTTCTCTGTCTGAGCGCTGTCGGCCTCGCTGCCTTCATCTGGAGCGGCCTCATCGGAAGAGCTACTGTCATCAGCCGTTCCATCAGTGGAGCCATCATCCGAAGTGCCGGAATCCTCCGCTGTGGCAGTGCCGTCCGTGCCTTCGCTGTCCGGCGCGGCTGTCTCATCGGCATTGCCGGTGGTCCCGTCGGTTTCTTCTGTGGTGGTTTCGTCAGAGGTGGCCTCTGTGTCATCTCCGCCGAATAATCCTTTGAAGAAATTGACGACTCTGTCCCAGAAGCCCTCTCCGTCGGCATTCTCTGCCGCATCCTTTACGGAGTTCAGAGTGCTGTCGATGACTGCGTTGTCGCCCAGGATCTCGTCGTTGGTATCGTTGATGATGCCTCCGTCGCTGTTATCTCCGCCGGTGAAGAAGCTGGTGATGGAATTCCACAGGTTGGCGAAGAATCCGTCGTCTCTGCCGGCCAGGTTATCCAAGGTATCTTTCAGCGCATTTACATCATAATCAAATTGAGAAATGGTCTGCATGAGAGAGACGATCTGCGCCATCTGATCATCGGTAAGGGTTATGCTCAGGCTGTCGGCCGCATCCTGCACAGAATTCTGGATGTCACCTTCGTCCGTCAACCCGTTCTCGATCACATCCTGCTTGACATCGTTCATCAGCTCCGCGGCCTCTTCCTGGCCGACAGAGTCTGCCAGGTCGCCGGTGGTGACGAGTTCTTCCACCGCGGCTTCTTTCTGATCTTCGCTCAGTTCTTCTCCGCTGGCGGTCTCATAGGCCATCATGATGCCTGTCAGGGCGCCGGTGCCAGAGACTTCAATGGGAGAGGCGGCCACAACGTTGCAATTTTCCATTCCGGATGTGAGGAGCGTGCTGGCGATCATGGAACTGGTGACAAAGGTCAGATTGGCGACCTTCACCTGGATTCCGCCGCTGTCGGTAGGCTCCACATAGGAACAACTGTAGGTGCGGGTCCCGATCTGGGCTTCTGTGGCGATGCCTTCCATATATTCCCGCTCGTCCGCGTTGGTAACTTCAATGGTCTCTACCTGGTCGGCAGAGGTCCCAAAATACTCGTACATAGAATTCTTCTGATCTTCCGAGAGATTAGCCCCCAGAGTCACCACCTTGGCGCTGTCTGCCTGAGCGGCCATGGGGAGGCTGACGCAGGTGAGCGTCATGATCAGTATAAACGGTACTATTTTCTTAAATTTTTTCATAAGACTGGTGAACCTCCATTCCTCCTTTATTTCCTTATTTTTGACCGGCGCGGGCATATTCCCGCGGATCAAAGGTACGTACTAAATATATCATAAGTAGAAATTTTTGCAAAGGAAAACCGGCTTAACAATTTCTGAAGATTTGCAGCAGGCGCTGTTCAAAGACAGATTCGCTGAACATTCCTTTCATAGTCTTGACGGCTTTTCCTTTCTGAAACAATACGAATGTGGGGACGATATCCGCCCCGTATTTGTCGGCGAGCGAAGGGGACTCATCCACCTCCACCTCGCAGAATTTGATGCGGCTTTGGTTTCGGGCCGCCACGTCTTCGGCCACCGGTTTCATCATGGCGCATTTCCCGCACCAGAGGGCGTAGAACATGACGACTGCCGGGCGAGGGTAAGACGTTATCTCAGCTTCAAAATTTTCTGTTGTCAAATGCAGCATTTTTATCCAACCTCTCCTGTCTCAGAGAAGGAATCTCCTGTCAATGCCAGAAGTCCCTGGAATGAGAAGACCTGGGATGACGGCGGGAGTCTGTCTGATGATGGCAGTCCGGATTCAGGATCAGGTATACTTCTCTCAGAGAATTCCTGATACAGGAGAACTTCCGGGCAAACTTCCTTTTTCGATAGGCGAAGCCACATAATCTATATTTCCAGGATTTTCCACAATTTCTGCTCATAGCAGCCTCCGGGACAAATGATTCAGTATTATTATATGCGACAAGGCCGGAAGATACCAATGGCAGAGGAGTATTATGTCTGCTTTCGGGCGATCAGTCTGCAGATCGGATGGTCCATGGAAGAGAACTTTTCCTCGTATTCTGTCATGATATTCCCCTTGGACAGAACAGGATCCCGGTGGAGATCGAAGGTACAGGCTGCCAGGGTCCAGGCGGGGGAGGCCTCGATCTGTTCCAGGGAGAATTCGAAAAGTTCCCGGTTGTCCGTCTTGAACTCAAGCTGTCCGGCGGGAGAGAGGATCTGGTCATATCTCTGGAGATATTCGGCGGAAGTCAGACGGCGCCGGGCATGGCGCGCCTTGGGCCAGGGATCTGAAAAATTCAGATAGATCCGCTCTACTTCGCCGGGAGCGAAGACATCCGTGATCGAAGCTGCATCCATGCAGATGAAACGGAGATTGGAAAGGGCGTCATCCCCAGCAGAGTGGTCCAAAGAAGCGCGCAGAGATGCCAGCTTTTCCACGGGGCGCAGGAGGACACTGGAATATCGCTCGATGCCGATATAATTGATCGAAGGATTTGCCGCGGCCAGAGTGAGAAGAAACTGGCCTTTTCCCATGCCGATCTCAATGTGGATAGGGCTGGGATCATGGAAGATCTGCTGTCGGAAATGTCCCTGGAAACCGGAGGGCTCTTTGATCACGTCTTTGGAAGCTTCCAGCACACTTTCAGCTCGGGGGATATTTCGAAGTCTCATAGGACTGCTCCTTTCATAGGTAAGGGGATTTTTGTGACTTTTAGTTTAGCGGCTGGGGAGGAAAAAGTCAAATAAGAAGCCAAAAGAACACACATTTGCGGGAAATATCCCCTTTGGTGAATTTGGATGTAAAGTTTTCGCTAATAATTT
>DXGF01000029.1 GCA_019114065.1 Candidatus Dorea gallistercoris | reverse complement strand
TGATGGAGAGCGTTGTTCAAGGCTTGAAGGCGCGCAGAGATGAATTGATCGAGACGGTGACAAAAGAGCTCGGAAGCCCCTATAAAGTGTCGCGGGACGTGCATGTGGATCCATTTATCCTGGAGGCGGAAAACTATATCCTGACAGCCAGAAACTATGAGTATGAAAAGCGGTTAGAAAATTCTGTGGTCCGCAGGGAGCCGGTGGGCGTGGTCGGAGGCCTTACCCCCTGGAATTTCCCGCTGGAGCAGATTGTAAAAAAAGTAGTTCCGGCACTTCTTGCCGGGAACTGTGTAATCCTCAAGCCAAGTCAAATGACACCGCTGACTGCTTACATTCTGACAGAACTCATTGATGCGGCGGGATATCCGGCAGGCGTATACAATATGGTCACGGGGAAAGGAGCAGAAGTGGGGAATGTTCTGGCTTCTCATCCAGAAGTGGACATGATTTCTTTTACAGGCTCGACAGACGCGGGACGAGAGGTCGCAAGAATGGGGCTTGCGAACATCAAAAAGCTGGCGTTGGAGCTTGGCGGGAAATCAGCGACCGTTTTATTGCCGGGAGGAGACTATGAATTGGGCGTGAAGGCCACTCTTGACACAGTGTTTCTGAATTCCGGGCAGACCTGCAATGCGACGACCCGTCTTTTGGTGCAGGAGGAGGACCTAAAATCAGTGGAGGATATTATCATCCGACAGTCTTCTGGCTATGTAGTTGGAAATCCCACCGACTGGACGGTAGATATCGGACCTCTTTCCAGTCAGAAACAATATGACAAAGTAAAAGGTTATATTGAACTTGGAGTCAAGGAAGGGGCGAGAATGATCGTCGGAGAGGTTCCGGACGGGCAGACAGAAGGCTACTATGTAAAACCGGTGGTATTTTCAGACGTAACCCAGGACATGAGGATTGAAAAGGAAGAAATCTTTGGCCCGGTACTATGCGTATCGACTTACAAAACAGTGGATGAGGCCGTAGAAAAGGCGAACGACAGTATCTATGGACTTGGCGGAGCGGTGTTTGGCCCGGAAGAGCTGGCACAGAAGGTGGCCAGGAGGATCAAGACAGGAACGATTTATGTCAACGATGGCGAGTGGGATGTCAGAGCGCCTTTTGGCGGGTACAAGCAGTCAGGATTAGGAAGAGAAGGCGGCGTGGAAGGATTTGAGGAATTTTTGGAAGTGAAATCCATCTATACGCCAAGGGGAGAGCGGCGCTGATGTACAGAAAAATGCACATAATATTCCAGGAAGAGACCTTGTTTTTCAAGGTCTCTTTGTATTATAATAAAAATACTGAGAAAAAATGGAAAGGAGTCTATAATCATGGGATTTATAGATGAGATCAAGGCAAAAGCCAAAACCTGCAAAAAAACCATCGTGCTTCCGGAGACTGAGGACATCAGGACTTATGAGGCGGCGGAGGCTGTCTTAAAAGAGGGAACGGCCAATCTGATCCTGGTAGGAAGTGAAGAGGAGATCGCCAAGAATAAGGGAAGCTTTGACATCAGCGGCGCTACGATCGTAGATCCGGCGACTTCTGAGAAGACAGAGGGTTACATCGCCAAGCTGGTGGAACTTCGTCAGAAGAAGGGGATGACGGAGGAGCAGGCAAGGGAACTGCTTCTGACCAACTATCTGTACTATGGAGTGATGATGGTCAAGATGAAGGATGCGGACGGCATGGTATCCGGAGCCTGCCATTCGACGGCAGATACCCTGCGTCCCTGTCTGCAGATCTTAAAGACGAAACCGGGGACCAAGCTGGTATCCGCTTTCTTTGTGATCGTGGTGCCGGACTGCGATATGGGAGCGGACGGAACCTTTATTTTCGCGGATTCCGGTCTGGAGCAGAATCCGGATCCGGAGAAGCTGGCAGCCATCGCTCTTTCCTCTGCGGAATCCTTCCGCCTTCTGACAGGAAAGGAACCAATCGTGGCGATGCTGTCTCATTCAACCAAGGGAAGCGCAAAGCACCCGGATGTGGACAAGGTGGTGGAAGCCACCCGGATCGCCAAAGAAAACGCGCCGGAAGGCCTGCAGCTGGACGGAGAATTCCAGCTTGACGCGGCCATCGTGCCGGAAGTGGGGGCATCCAAAGCGCCAGGAAGTCCGGTGGCAGGCAAAGCGAACGTACTGGTATTCCCAGATCTGGATGCGGGAAATATCGGCTATAAGCTGGCTCAGAGACTGGCGAAGGCAGAAGCCTATGGCCCGCTGACTCAGGGGATCGCCGCTCCGGTCAACGATCTGTCCCGGGGATGCAGCGCGAAAGATATCGAGGGCGTGGTAGCCATCACAGCCGTACAGGCAATGTCTGAGGAGTAGGATTTTAAGAAGTAAACGGAGGAAAAACATCATTATGAATGTATTAGTAATTAACTGTGGAAGTTCATCTTTGAAATTTCAACTGATCAATTCGGATTCAGAGGAAGTGCTGGCAAAGGGTCTCTGCGAAAGGATCGGGATTGATGGCCGGCTTACGTATCAGCCGGAAGGCGGAGAGAAGGAAGTATCCGATAAGGCTATGCCTACCCATACAGAGGCCATCCAGTTCGTGATCGAAGCCCTGACCAACGACAAGACGGGCGTTGTAAAGAGCTTGGACGAGATCGGCGCGGTAGGACACCGTGTGGTACATGGAGGAGAGAAATTCGCCAGCTCTGTGGTGATCGATAAGGATGTGCTCAAGGCCATCGAGGAGTGTAATGACCTGGCGCCTCTCCACAATCCGGCCAACCTGATCGGGATTAACGCGTGCCAGAAATTGATGCCGGGCACACCGATGGTGGCGGTATTCGATACGGCGTTTCATCAGACTATGCCGGAGAGAGC
The DNA here is from genome assembly GCA_019114065.1 of Candidatus Dorea gallistercoris. Taxonomy (GTDB): domain Bacteria; phylum Bacillota; class Clostridia; order Lachnospirales; family Lachnospiraceae; genus Massilistercora; species Massilistercora gallistercoris. The sequence goes on along the minus strand of DXGF01000029.1, from coordinate 13,249 downwards.
CTACCTCTATGGGCTCCCCTATGAGTATTATGAGAAATACGCGGTCAGACGCTATGGCTTCCACGGGACAAGCCACAGCTTTGTATCTAAACACGCGGCTGAATTCCTGGGACTGGATCTGGAACACTCCAAGATCATTGTTGCTCACCTTGGAAACGGCGCTTCTGTCAGCGCGGTGGAAAATGGAAAATGCGTAGACACCTCCATGGGCCTGACACCGCTGGAGGGGCTGGTCATGGGAACCCGCTCCGGAGATATGGATCCTGCCATCATGGAGTACATCGCGAAGAAAGAGGATCTGGATATCGCGGGTGTGATGAACGTGCTGAATAAGAAGTCAGGAGTCCTGGGACTTTCCAAGAATCTGTCCAGCGATTTCCGGGATTTGGAAGAGGGCATGAACAGCGGGAATAAATACGCGAAAGCAGCGATGGAAGTGTTCTGTTACCGGGTAGCTAAATACATCGGTTCTTACGCGGCGGCCATGAACGGTGTGGATGCCATCGCTTTTACCGCCGGCATCGGCGAGAACTCCGGAACGGTCCGCAAGATGGTCCTTGCTTATCTGGGATATCTGGGGATCGAGCTGGACGAAGAGGCCAATCAGAAGCGGGGAGAAGACCAGGTGATCTCCACGGCAGATTCCAAAGTGAAGGCTGCGGTCATCCCGACCAACGAAGAGCTCGCCATCGCCCGTGAGACGGTAGCTCTGGTATAGAGACAGATATGCTTGAATTTTCGTGAAGCGTAAAATGGAAAATTGCGGCTTTTGGTTGACAAACTCATTTTTCGTGCTATAATAGTTTAGGTGTGGATAGGAGTAATAATCTATGTTGTTAGACCTGTCAGATGTTCTGTCTGAACAGCACACGGCCATAGAGAGGGATGTACCGATCGAGATGGAGAAGTTTGCTCTGTCGCAGGGATGTTTCCCGATTCTCGAAAAGAGCCCTCTTTCCGTCATGGTGGAGCATGTAAAGGAGAGAAAGCTTCGGATTACAGGAAAAGCCAGACTGGTATTTTCTACCGTTTGTGACCGTTGCCTGACACCGGTGGAGACACCGATGATCCTTGATTTTGCGAAGACGGTGGACTTAGATGAGCCGGAGGGAAGCCAGACGGAAGATTTTGATGAAGCAAATTATATTGACGGATATACGCTCGATGTGGATCAGATGATCCGCAATGAGATTCTCATAAGGTGGCCGACTAAGATTCTGTGCGGCGAAGACTGTAAGGGGATTTGCAGCGTATGTGGTCAAAACCTGAACGAGGGGACTTGTGACTGTGAGGACACGAGTCTTGATCCTAGAATGTCAGTTATCCGCGATATGTTTAAGAATTTTAAGGAGGTGTGACCCATGTCGATCTGTCCAAAAAACAAATCTTCAAAAGCAAGAAGAGATAAGAGAAGAGCCAACTGGAAGATGAGTGCGCCAAATCTGGTTAAATGCAGCAAGTGTGGCGAGCTTATGATGCCTCACAGAGTCTGCAAGGCTTGCGGCTCTTACAACAAAAAAGAGATCATTCCTCAGGATTAAAATGGAGAAATGAGAATAAGAGATCGGGAACGCGCGGGAGTGTGTTCCCGATTTTCCTTTGATGAGGATTTTACGAAATCTGTATATATCTGGATAAAAATATTGATTTTTGGAAAAAGGTCTAGTAGAATGATACCAGTAGTGCTAGGAGGAATCATTTATCATGACTGAGATTACAACAGTGGCCGTGGACGCCATGGGCGGCGATAACGCGCCGGGCGAGATTGTTAAGGGAGCGGTCCAGGCTGTGGCGGAACGCGGGGATATCCAGGTCTGTCTGGTGGGCTGGGAAGAATTGGTCAGGGAAGAGCTGGACAAGAATGGATACAGCGGTGATCGGATCCGGATCGTGCCGGCGCAGGAAGTGATCGAGACCGCGGAGCCCCCGGTGAACGCCATCCGCAGCAAGAAGGATTCATCCATTGTTGTGGGAATGAAGATGGTCAAAGACGGAGAGGCGGATGCCTTTGTGTCGGCTGGAAGTTCCGGGGCGATCCTTGTGGGAGGCCAGGTGATCGTGGGAAGGCTGAAAGGCGTAGAGCGGCCGCCATTGGCGCCTCTGATCCCGACAGCGTCCGGAGTGAGCCTCCTGGTGGACTGCGGGGCCAACGTGGACGCGAGACCTTCTCATCTGGTCCAGTTCGCGAAGATGGGAGCAATCTATATGGAGCATGTGGTCGGCATCCCGAATCCTAAAGTTGGAATCGTCAATATCGGCGCGGAGGAAGAGAAAGGGAATGCCCTGGTGAAGGAGACGTTTCCTCTACTGAAAGAGAACAGAGAGATCAACTTTATCGGAAGTGTAGAAGCAAGAGAGATCCCGCGGGGACAGGCTGATGTAGTCGTCTGCGAAGCATTTGTGGGAAATGTGATCCTAAAGCTTTACGAAGGACTGGGTTCTGTATTGATGGAGAAGATCAAAGGGGGTATGATGACATCTCTAAGAAGCAAGATCGGCGCGCTTCTGGTCAAACCTGCCCTGAAGGAAACACTGAAGGCGTTTGACGCCACAGAATACGGGGGCGCGCCGTTGCTGGGTCTAAAGGGTCTTGTAGTCAAGACCCACGGAAGCGCGAAAGCAAAAGAGGTCCGCAATACGATCTGGCAGTGCTGTACATTTAAACAGCAGAAGATCAATGAGAAGATCAGAGACTGCATTCAGGTGGACGCAGAGTCATAAATTATCAGAATCAGAAAAGGAGATAAGAGTATGGAATTTGAAAAACTGCAGGAGATCATTTCAGATGTGCTGAATGTGGATGCACAGGAGATCACGATGGAGTCCAAGTTTGTGGATGATCTGGGGGCGGATTCTCTGGATATTTTCCAGATCATCATGGGGATCGAAGAGACGTTCGATATCGAAATTGACAATGAAGACGCGGAAAAGATCGCCACAGTGGGAGATGCGGTGGAGCAGATCAAAGCGGCAACAAATAACTAGGCATGGTTTGAGAGACGAAAAAGCCCGGTAGGGCTTTTTCCTTTTATGGAGAGAGCATGGGAAAAGATTTGAGAGAGCTGGAAAGGAAAACCGGATATCGGTTCCGGGATTTTCGCCTTCTGGAGCTGGCGATGACCCATAAGTCTTATGTCAATGAAGCCCAGATGGAAAAGTATGAGAGCAATGAGAGATTGGAATTCTTGGGGGATGCGGTGCTGGAACTTGTGACCAGTGAGTTCTTGTTCCAGGACGAGGGAAATTTCCCGGAGGGGGAACTGACCCGGATGCGGGCGAGCATCGTCTGCGAACCGTCCCTGGCGTTCTGTGCCAGGGAGCTGGACCTGGGTTCTTATCTCATGATGGGTAGAGGAGAAGAGGCGACCGGCGGGAGGAAAAGAGATTCGCTTACTTCTGACGGGCTGGAAGCGCTGATCGGCGCGATCTACATGGACGGTGGTCTTACTAGCGCGAAAGAGTTCATTCACCGGACGGTGCTGAATGATCTGGAGAAGAAGAAACTCTTTTTCGATAGCAAGACTATCCTTCAGGAAGTGGTGCAGGCAAGATTCCGGGAGCAAAGGGTATCTTACCAGTTGCTCGTGGAAGAAGGGCCGGATCATAATAAATCTTTCCAGACGGCAGTGTATATCGGAGAGAAGGTGTATGGGACCGGCACGGGGCATACCAAGAAGAGGGCGGAGCAGGAAGCTGCCTACCGTGCCCTTCTGGCTTTGAAAAAGCGGGATATAAAGTAGGTGGAATATGTATTTAAAAAGTATCGAGGTTCAGGGGTTTAAATCCTTCGCTCATAAGATCAAATTTGATTTTCATAATGGAATCACCGGAATCGTAGGGCCCAACGGAAGCGGCAAGAGCAATGTGGCGGACGCGGTGCGCTGGGTGCTGGGGGAGCAGAGGGTCAAACAGCTTCGGGGAGGAAGTATGCAGGATGTGATCTTCTCAGGAACAGAGAACCGGAAGCCTTTGAGCTATGCTTCTGTGGCGATCACCCTTGACAATTCTGACCACCAGCTTCCCATTGATTTCCAGGAGGTGACAGTGGCCAGAAGGCTGTACCGCTCCGGGGAGAGTGAATATCTGATCAATGGAAGTATGTGCAGGCTCAAGGACGTAAATGAGCTGTTCTATGATACGGGGATCGGCAAGGAGGGCTACTCGATTATCGGTCAAGGCCAGATTGACCGCATCTTGAGTGGAAAACCGGAAGAACGCAGGGAACTGTTCGATGAGGCCGCCGGAATCGTCAAATTCAAACGTCGGAAGAATCTATCGGTGAAGAAGCTGGAGGAGGAACGCCAGAATCTTCTTCGCGTCAATGATATCCTGGCAGAGCTGGAGAATCAGATCGCGCCGCTGGAAAAGCAGGCAGAGACGGCCAGGGAATATCTCAGAAAAAAGGAAGAATTGAAGACTTACGACATCAATATGTTCCTGTTGGAGACCGCCAGGATCCAGGAGCAGATCCGGGGGATCGAAGACAAACTGGATACCACCCGGCAGGAGCTGGCCTCCTCAGACAGCGCGTACGCGGATATGAAGCAGGAATATGAGACGGTGGAAGAGCAGGTGGACAGCATTGAGGCGTCCATCGAGAAGGCCAAGAGCCAGCTGAACGAGACGACGATCCTCAAGCAGCAGCTGGAGAACCAGATCGCTCTTTTGAAGGAGCAGATCCACAGCGCCCATATGAATGACGAGCACTATGACCAGCGGGCTAAGACGATCGAGTCGGAACTTCTGGAGCGGGATGGCCAGCTTGGGGAACGCAGGAAGGAACAGGAAGCGATCCGAAAAGAACTGGAGGGCAAAAAAGCCAGTGAGAATCAGGCCAGAGAAGAACTGATCGCCGTTCAGACTAGGATAGCCACCTTATCGGCGTCGATCGACAAGAATAAAAGCGATATCATGGAACTTCTGAATAATCGGGCCTCCACCAGGGCTAAGATCCAGAAGTACGACACTATGCTGGAGCAGATCCAGGTGCGCCGGGAACAGCTTGATCACAGAAGGAGTGAGGCGGAGGCGGAAGCGGCTGCTCAGGAGAAGCTGGTAAACGGCTATCTGGAAGAGTTGGAGAAGATCTCCGGAGAGATCCGCAAGCTGGATGGGGAAAGCAGTCAGTATGAAGAGAAGATCCAGGAACTGCAAAAAGAACTGGCCCAGCGGACGGAGAAGTTCCGGATCGGTCAGACCGCCTTCCACCGGGAGGAGTCCCGGCTGGAGTCTCTCAAGAATATCACAGAGCGGTATGACGGGTACGGCAACAGTATCCGCAAGGTCATGGACCACAAGGGAATGGAGCCGGGGCTTCTGGGAGTGGTGGCAGATCTGATCAAGGTGGATAAGGATCATGAGATCGCGGTAGAGACGGCTCTGGGCGGGAGTATCCAGAATATTGTCACCGCGGATGAGGAGACGGCCAAGCGGATGATCCAGTTCTTGAAAAAGAACCGGTTCGGGAGAGCGACCTTCCTTCCGCTCACCAGCATGAAAGCGCGGGGCGGCATTGCAAAGCCGGAAGCGCTGAAAGAGCCGGGTGTGATCGGGATTGCGGATACACTGGTGAATACGGATCAGGCTTACCGGGAACTGGCGGCCTTTCTGCTGGGGAGGACGCTGGTGGTGGACCACATTGATACAGGGACCAGGATCGCCAGAAAATACCAGCAGTCCTTGAGGATCGTCACTCTGGAGGGAGAATTGATCAATCCGGGTGGGTCTATGACCGGTGGGGCTTTTAAGAATTCTAGCAATCTTTTAAGCAGGAGACGTGAGATTGAAGAATTCGAGAAGACCGTACTTAAGTTGAAAAAGGAGATGGACGAGCTGGAGGCGGGATCTGACCGGCTTCGGCAGACCCGGTCAGGATATTATGGGGAGATCGAACGGATCAAGGATGATCTGCAGAAAGCTTATGTGGTGCAGAATACCGCGAAGATGAACGTGGACCAGGCAAAAGCCAGAGCCCGGGCGTCCAGGGACCTGGTGGAAGATATCCAGAAGGAAGCCCAGGACCTGGATCAGCAGATTACAGATATCGTGGACAATCAGGAGTCGATCAATGTGGAACTGGACACGTCCAGGGAACTGGAGAAGGAACTGAGTAGAAAGATAGAAGAAGACCAGGCTGTCCTGGATCGGGAGCATGAGACAGAGGTCGCCAGACAGAAGGCGGTGGAGGAACTGCATCTGGTCTGTGCGGGACTGGAACAGAAATATGAATTTGTGCTGGAAAATGTATCCCGCATCCAGGAAGAGGTGGAGAAGTTTCGGGAGGAGTTAAAGGAACTGGAAGAAAGTAAGGGAGGCACCTCCAAGGAAATCCAGGAAAAGGAAGCGCAGATCCTGGACCTGCGGCAGACGATCGAAAATTCCGGAGAACTTTTCACAGAGATTCAGGAAGAGATCCAGCGGTTTAAGACAGAGCGGGAGGAATTGACGCAGAAGCACAAGGCATTTCTCCAGAAGCGGGAGGAACTTTCCAGCCATATGGCGGAGCTGGATAAGGAGGTATTCCGACTGGAAAGTCAGAAGGAAAGTTACGAAGAGGCCTCCCAGAAACAGATCGACTATATGTGGGAGGAATATGAGCTTACCTACAACCGGGCTCTGGAGTTAAGAGACGCCAAACTGACGGATCTGGCGAAAATGAAGCGCCGGATCCAGGAACTGAGGCAGGAGATCAAGGGCCTCGGCAATGTGAATGTAAACGCCATCGAGGATTATAAAAATCTTTTTGATCGGTATGATTTCCTGAAAAAGCAGCATGATGACCTGGTGGAGGCGGAGGCGACTCTGGTGCAGATCATCGATGAACTGGACAACGCTATGCGCAGACAGTTCCAGGAGCAGTTCTCCCGGATCTCCCAGGAGTTCGACACTGTGTTTAAAGAGTTATTCGGAGGCGGCAAAGGGACACTGGAATTAATGGAAGACGAGGATATCCTGGAGGCAGGCATCCGGATCATCGCTCAGCCGCCGGGGAAAAAACTTCAGAACATGATGCAGCTGTCCGGCGGGGAGAAAGCTCTGACGGCGATCTCGCTTTTGTTCGCGATCCAGAATCTGAAGCCCTCCCCTTTTTGTCTGCTGGACGAGATCGAGGCGGCTTTGGATGATAACAATGTGGTGAGATTCGCAAAATATCTCCATAAGCTGACGGAGAACACACAGTTTATCGTGATCACCCACAGAAGAGGGACGATGACGGCGGCGGACCGCCTGTATGGGATCACCATGCAGGAAAAAGGAGTGTCCACTCTGGTGTCCGTCAGTCTTCTGGAAGGTGAATTAGACAAGTAAAGGAAAAGGAGGGAGGAAGAGACTGTGGAAGAAGAGAAAAAGGGTGGTTTCTGGAAACGGCTGGTGGCCGGGCTGGGAAAGACCAGAGACAATATCGTGTCTGGCATGGACAGTATTTTCAATGGATTCTCCCGTATTGACGAAGACTTCTATGAAGAACTGGAAGAAGTCCTGATCATGGGAGACTTGGGCGTGCAGGCCACAGAAGAGATTCTGGAAGATCTGAAGGGCAAGGTAAAAGAACGGCATATCAAGGAGCCGTCCGACTGCCGGGAGATTCTGATCGAAAGCATCCGGGAGCAGATGGATGTGGGAGAGACAGCTTACGAATTTGAGGAGAAAACTTCTGTGGTGATGGTGATCGGCGTCAATGGAGTGGGCAAGACCACGACGATCGGAAAGCTGGCGGGAAAGCTGAGAGCGCAGGGAAAGAAAGTGGTCCTCGCAGCGGCGGATACCTTCCGGGCGGCGGCCGGTGAACAGTTGAAAGAGTGGGCGGCCAGGGCCGAAGCCGAATTGATCGGCGGCCAGGAAGGGGCGGATCCGGCATCCGTTGTCTATGACGCGGCAGCCGCGGCAAAGGCGAGACACGCGGATGTACTCCTGATCGATACGGCTGGAAGGCTCCACAACAAGAAGAATCTGATGGAAGAGTTAAGGAAGATGAATCGGATCATTGACCGGGAATACAGTGAAGCTCACAGGGAAACATTAGTGGTACTAGACGCAACCACCGGGCAGAACGCGCTCCAGCAGGCGAGAGAATTCAACGAAGTGGCGGATATCACCGGCATTATCCTTACGAAGATGGACGGGACGGCCAAGGGCGGGATCGCGGTCGCGATCCAGGCAGAGCTTGGGATTCCGGTCAAATATATCGGAGTGGGAGAGACGATAGAGGATCTGCAGAAATTTGACGCGGATACATTTGTCAAAGCCTTATTCGCCTCAGATACCGCTCCAGAAGAAGTGTAGTGAGATAGATGGATAGCAACCAAAAAACAGTCTGAAAGAAAGAACAGGAGGATGAAAGGATGTTGACTTTAGAAAAATTTGAACAGGCAAGTGAGATCGTGAAAAAGGTGACTCTTCCGACCAAGCTGGTATACAGTGAGTATCTGAGCCGGCAGACCGGCGGCCGGATCTACCTGAAGCCGGAAAATATGCAGTACACCGGCGCTTATAAAGTAAGAGGCGCCTATTATAAGATCAGCACCATGTCAGAGGAAGAAAGAGAAAAGGGGCTGGTGACGGCTTCCGCAGGAAACCATGCCCAGGGAGTGGCATTTGCCGCCCAGAAATTTGGTTGCAAAGCTACCATCGTTATGCCGACGGTCACTCCGCTGATCAAGGTCAACCGGACGAAAAGCTATGGGGCGGAAGTGGTGCTCCACGGGGATGTCTATGACGATTCCTGCGCCTACGCGCTGAAGCTGGCGGAGGAAACAGGAGCCACCTTCGTCCATCCCTTTGATGATCTGGATGTCGCTACCGGACAAGGGACCATCGCCATGGAGATCGTGCAGGAACTGCCTACGGTAGATTATATCCTTGCCCCAATCGGCGGCGGCGGTCTGGTGACGGGCGTGTCCACACTGGCCAAGATGCTGAACCCCAAGATCCAGATCGTGGGGGTGGAGCCGGCGGCGGCGGCCAGCATGACCGCGGCGTTCCAGGCAGGAGAACCGGTGGCCCTGGACAGCGCGGACACTATCGCCGACGGTACCGCGGTTAAGAAAGTCGGAGAGAAGATCTTCTCTTACGCAAAAGAAAATATCGATCGGATCCTGACAGTGCATGACGATGAACTGATCGGCGCCTTCCTGGATATGGTAGAAAACCATAAGATGATCGTGGAAAATTCAGGCCTTCTGACGGTGGCCGCGCTCAAACAGTTAGATCTGAAAGGAAAGAAGGCCGTGTCCATCCTAAGCGGCGGCAACATGGACATTATCACCATGTCCTCCGTAGTACAGCACGGACTGATCCAGAGAGACCGGATCTTCTCCGTATCCGTCCTGCTGCCGGATAAGCCGGGCGAGCTGGTACGCACTGCCAAGACGGTGGCAGACGCCCAGGGCAACGTCATCAAGATCGAACATAACCAGTTCGTGAGCACCAACCGGAACGCGGCAGTAGAACTTAGGCTCACCATCGAAGCATTCGGCACAGAACATAAACATCAGATCATGCAGGCCCTGGAAGATGAGGGACTGCGGCCGAGGGAGATTGGGGCGAAATTGTATTAATTTTATAGAGGGACGTAACCTTTTGAAGAAATAGTACGTCTGGAATTAACGAATGGGGTGTACCAAAACGACGTGCTGTCGGATTTTTCTCAAATTGTCAATCCGACAGCACGTCGTTTTTCTTGTTTTTCATATGGAATTTTTGAGATTTTCTTGAAAATCTGTTTAATAGTGGCGACAACTAATTATTCTGCTTTTCCTGCCTGATAGAAAATGGAAACACCCAGAACAACGGCGATGCAGTCGAAGAGATTGAAGGTATCCTGTGTGATCTGCAGATAGATCAAGGAGACCAGTCCTATTACGGCGATAATCCCTCCAAAAATTCTTGCGGTCTGCATGTTTCCTCTGAGGCAGGAAAATCCGCAGATAAGCGCCAGGAGGGCAGTGGCGTAGGCGAGGAACAGTACCAGGACTTCCTGGCTTTCATGTCCCGGCAGAATGCCGCCTAAGACTCCGGCCAAGGCCAGGGTCCCCAGAATTGCGTATATTACGCCAAAAATGATCATAACGAAACCAAAACCTTTTAAAACACCAGTATTTTTCTTCATAATGTACTTCCTTTCTGTCTGATTTAGTTAAAATATACCGGACAGAATTGTATCACGAAAAATGTTATGATTCAAAGATTTTTCAGAAAACACAGGATTATTACGGATTGACAGAAAACGTATAATTGTATACAATTATGCATAAATGCGATTTGATTTTTGCATCAGATGAAAGGAGAGGGAAGAGATGGAAAATAGGAAGGTTTATTTTGATGACCACACGAATCTTTTACAATTAGAGGAACATATTTATCCGCTGGTAGATGTGGAGAGGCCCAATGTGTTTCGGAATTTGTTCCCATACGATGAGATCCCGAAGATTGCGTTTAATGACCGTATCGTGCCTCATTGTATGCCGGAGGAAATATGGATCACGGACACGACTTTCCGGGACGGCCAGCAGTCCCGGGCGCCCTACAGCACAGAGCAGATTGTGACATTGTATGATTTCCTTCACCGTTTGAGCGGCCCTAAGGGAAAGATCCGTCAGAGCGAGTTTTTCTTATACAGTAAGAAGGACCGGGACGCGGTGTACAAATGTCTGGAGCGGGGATATGAGTTTCCGGAGGTGACAAGCTGGATCCGGGCCAGCAAGAAGGATTTTGAACTGGTCAAAGAGATCGGACTGAAGGAGACGGGGATTCTGGTCAGCTGTTCGGATTACCATATTTTTTATAAGTTAAAGACCACAAGGCAAAAGGCGATGGAACAGTATCTCTCTGTTATCCGGGAATGTCTGGAGACGGGCATCAGTCCCAGATGCCACCTGGAGGACATCACCCGGTCCGACATTTACGGATTTGTGATTCCCTTCTGCCTGGAGATTATGAAGCTGATGGAGGAATATCAGATTCCTATCAAGATCCGGGTGTGCGACACCATGGGGTACGGGGTCAACTATCCGGGAGCCGTGATCCCGCGCTCGATCCCGGGGATCATCTACGGACTGCGGATCCATGCGGGAGTTCCCAGTGAGCTGATCGAATTCCACGGCCACAACGACTTCTATAAGGCAGTCAGCAATTCTTCCACCGCCTGGCTCTATGGCGCTTCCGCAGTAAACTGTTCTCTGTTCGGGATCGGGGAGCGGACCGGGAATACGCCGCTGGAAGCCATGATCTTTGAGTACGCCCAGCTCCGCGGCACGCTGGATGGAATGGATACCAGGGTGATCACGGAGATCGCAGATTATTATGAGCGGGAGCTGGATTACCAGATTCCGGCCAACACGCCTTTTGTGGGAGCGAATTTCAACGTGACGAAAGCAGGCATCCATGCGGACGGCCTTCTGAAAAACGAGGAAATCTACAACATTTTCGATACGGAGAAGTTTTTAAATAAACCGCCCAGGGTAGCAGTCTCCAACACCTCCGGGCTTGCCGGGATCGCCCACTGGATCAATACGTATTATCGTCTGTCCGGTGAAAAGCAGGTGGATAAAAACTCCGCGCTGGTACAGAAGGTGAAGGAATGGGTAGATCAGGAATATGAAGACGGCCGCGTGACGGTGCTGACGGACGAAGAACTGATCCAGGTGATCCAGGATTCATGCCGGGAACTTGGGATTCAGCTGGGGTAAGACGGGGCAAAACCGTCACACGGAAAAGACCGTGTCCGATCATTCTAAAGTCAAAGGAGAAGGAAGGATGGAAGCGTATCAGGATCAGTCATTGAGAGGCAAAGTCTTCCAGAAGCTGAGGGAAGATATTTTGTCTGGTGTGTACCAGGACGGTGAGGAATTGAGAGAAGCCGCAATCGGCGAGGAACTGGGCGTGAGCCGGACTCCTGTGCGTGAGGCGCTGCGGCAGTTAGAGTTAGAAGGGCTGGTGACCCTGATCCCGAATCGGGGAGCCTATGTGACAGGGATCACCCACAAGGATGTGCAGGACATTTATAAGATCCGCTCTATGCTGGAGGGACTTTGTGCCAGATGGGCCACGGAGCATATTACAGAGAAGCAGATCGAAGCTTTGGAGGAAGTGATCCTGCTGTCAGAATTTTATCTGGGGAAAAATGGGAAGGAGCAGGCGGCCCAAGTGGCAGAACTTGATGGAAAATTTCATAAAATCTTGTATGAAGCTTCAAATAGTCGTATACTGGAACATGTATTATCGGATTTTCATAAGTATGTAAAGATGGCAAGGACAATGTCCGTAGGCGAACAGGAGCGGGCCGTCCGGTCGGTGGAGGAACACCGGGGAATCTTGGAGGCTATCAAACAAAAGGACGCCGACAGAGCAGAGCTGCTGGCGGACCAGCATATCAGGAAGGTTATGGAAAATCTGCATATGGAAGAAGAGACACCCGCTTAGGCGGAACAGACAGGAGGAAAAGAAACGATGGCAAAAATCAAAATGACAAACCCGATCGTGGAGATGGACGGTGACGAGATGACCAGGATCCTCTGGCGGATGATCAAGAAAGATTTGCTGGAGCCATTTATCGAGCTGAACACGGAATATTATGATCTGGGACTGGAGCACCGCAATGAGACCAACGACCAGGTGACTGTTGATTCGGCGAAAGCCACCAAGAAACATAAAGTGGCGGTAAAATGCGCAACCATCACGCCGAATGCGGCAAGGATGGACGAGTACGATCTGAAAGAAATGTGGAAGAGTACCAACGGGACGATCCGGGCGATCCTGGACGGAACCGTTTTCCGGGCGCCGATCGTGGTAAAAGGAATCGAGCCCTGCGTGAAAAACTGGGAGAAACCGATCACCATCGCAAGACACGCTTACGGGGATGTTTATAAGGGAACGGAGATGAAGATCCCGGGAGCCGGGAAGGCGGAACTGGTCTACACGGCGGAAGACGGGACACAGACAAGAGAGCTGATCCATGAGTTCAAAGGAGCGGGGATCATCCAGGGAATGCATAACCTAAACGCTTCCATTGAGAGCTTTGCCAGAAGCTGCTTTACCTACGCTTTGGATACGAAACAGGACCTGTGGTTTGCCACCAAGGATACGATTTCCAAGAAATATGACCATACTTTTAAGGATATTTTCCAGGAAATCTATGACGCGGAATTTGATGAGAAGTTCAAGGCCGCGGGAATTGAATATTTCTACACCCTGATCGACGATGCGGTGGCCCGTGTGATGAAATCCAAGGGCGGTTATATCTGGGCCTGCA
>DXGF01000028.1 GCA_019114065.1 Candidatus Dorea gallistercoris | reverse complement strand
AGATTGCTGGACTGGATGTAAAACGTATCATCAACGAGCCTACGGCGGCAGCGCTGGCATATGGACTGGATAATGAGAAAGAACAGAAGATCATGGTATACGACCTGGGCGGCGGTACCTTTGATGTGTCCATCATCGAGATCGGCGACGGCGTCATCGAAGTATTGTCCACAGCTGGAAACAACCGTCTGGGCGGCGATGACTTTGACCAGAAGATCACCGATTATATGATCGCTGAGTTTAAGAAACAGGAAGGCGTGGACCTGTCCACAGATAAGATGGCGCTTCAGAGGCTGAAGGAAGCGGCGGAGAAAGCGAAGAAAGAGCTGTCTTCGGCGACAACGACCAACATCAACCTTCCGTTTATCACAGCCACATCGGAGGGACCGAAGCATTTCGATATGAATCTGACAAGAGCGAAGTTCGATGAGCTGACCCATGACCTTGTAGAGAAAACATCAGAGCCTGTAAAGAGAGCTCTTTCCGACGCTGGGATCACAGCCGCCGACTTGGGCCAGGTACTCCTGGTAGGTGGTTCAACCCGTGTTCCGGCTGTACAGGAAGAAGTAAAACGTCTGACGGGCAAAGAGCCGAGCAAGTCTCTGAACCCAGATGAGTGTGTCGCTCTCGGGGCTTCCGTCCAGGGCGGAAAACTGGCGGGAGACGCAGGCGCAGGGGATGTACTTCTTCTGGATGTTACGCCGCTGTCCCTGTCCATTGAGACCATGGGCGGCGTAGCCACCAGACTGATCGAGAGAAATACGACCATCCCGACGAAGAAGAGCCAGATTTTCTCCACAGCGGCGGACAATCAGACCGCGGTAGATATCAACGTGGTACAGGGCGAACGGCAGTTCGCGAAGGACAATAAGTCCCTCGGCCAGTTCAGACTGGATGGAATCCCGCCGGCTCCGCGTGGAGTACCGCAGATCGAGGTTACCTTCGATATCGACGCCAATGGTATCGTCAATGTTTCCGCAAAGGATCTGGGAACCGGCAAGGAGCAGCATATCACGATCACCGCTGGCTCGAACATGTCAGATGAAGATATCGATAAAGCTGTAAAAGAAGCCGCGGAATTTGAGGCTCAGGATAAAAAACGGAAAGAAGGCATCGACGCAAAGAATGACGCGGACGCTCTGGTATTTCAGACAGAGAAAGCCCTTGGAGAAGTAGGCGACAAGATCGACGCCGCTGACAAGGCCTCTGTAGAGGCGGACTGCAAGGCTCTGAAAGAAGTCCTTGAGAAAGTCGATATGGATAATATGACAGACGCGCAAGTGGCTGAGATCAAGGCCGGCAAAGAGAAACTGATGGAGAGCGCCCAGAAGCTGTTCACCAAGATGTATGAGCAGGCAGGCGCGGCAGCAGGAGCAGGCCAGGGAGCAGGCCCGAATCCTGGAGCGGGAGCAGACCAGGGAACAGGTCCGGCGCCAGACGGATTCCAGGGAGACGACGTGGTAGACGGAGATTATAAAGAAGTCTAAGAGCAGTGAAAGCCAGGACTGTTCCGGGGAACCGGCATGAGGGAGATCCCTTGCCGGGACTTCCCGGAACTTCCTTGTGTAAGCCGCTCTGTGGAAGAGAAAGGAACAGTTGCGATGGCGGAATCAAAGAGAGATTACTATGAGGTCCTGGGCGTCAGCAGAGACGCGGACGATGCCACATTAAAGAAGGCATATCGTCAGATCGCGAAGAAATACCATCCGGATATGAATCCCGGAGACGCGGAAGCGGAGAAAAAATTCAAAGAGGCATCGGAGGCATATGCGGTCTTAAGCGACCCGGAGAAACGGCGTCAGTACGATCAGTTCGGCCATGCGGCGTTTGAAGGCGGGGCCGGAGGCGCTGGCGGATTCGGCGGATTTGATTTCAGCGGCGCGGATTTCAGTGATATCTTTGGAGATATTTTCGGAGATCTGTTTGGCGGCGGTGGAAGAAGAGGCCGGGCCAGCCAGGGACCAATGAAGGGAATGAATATCCGCAAGAGTGTGCGGATCACCTTTGAAGAGGCAGTATTTGGCTGCGACAAAGAACTGGATGTGGTCCTCAAAGACCCATGCCAGAAATGCGGCGGGACCGGGGCAAAGCCAGGGACTTCTCCGGTCACCTGTACGAAATGTGGCGGCAAAGGCCAGGTAGTCTATACCCAGCAGTCCTTCTTCGGCACGGTCCAGAATGTCCAGACCTGTCCGGACTGTCACGGGACTGGCAGGATCATCAAGGAGAAATGCCCGGATTGTGGCGGGACCGGCTATGTTTCCAGCCGCAAGAAGATTTCCGTGTCTATCCCGGCAGGGATCGACAACGGACAGAGTGTGCGCATCCGTGAGAAAGGCGAGCCCGGTGTCAACGGAGGGCCAAGGGGAGACCTTCTGGTGGAAGTGTCTGTCTCCAGGCACCCCATTTTCCAGAGACAGGATATGCACATCTTCTCTACCGTGCCGATCTCCTTTGCCCAGGCGGCGCTGGGAGCCGACATTCGGATCAAAACGGTGGATGGGGACGTAGTCTACACTGTGAGGCCGGGAACCAAGACCGACACCAAGGTGCGGCTGAAAGGAAAGGGCGTTCCCTCTGTGCGTAATCCCCAGGTGCGGGGAGATCACTATGTGACCCTGGTGATCCAGACGCCGGAGCGGTTGAGCCCGGAGGCGAAAGAAGCGCTGCGTCGGTTTGACGAGCTGTCCGGCAATACGCTGGGCGCGCCGGAAGGTGGGACCAGTCAGAAGTCCGGAAAGAAGAAAAAAGGCTTTATGGATAAAATGAAAGAGGTATTAGAAGATTAGGTTAAGAAGGCTGCTCATCTTTAAGGGCAGCCTTCTTGCATATAGATATCGTCTATAAATATATTAATAATATCTATTTCTTTTTTCCCCTATACGGTGCTAACATGGACATAGAGAGTGTGAAAAAATTGTTGAAAATGGGGTAGAATTGACATAGGAGAGGGATTGAAGATGAATTACGTGGGAATTGATATTGGCTCCACAGCTTCCAAGGTTGTGGCAAGGGGAAAAACCCAGATGGAGTTTGTGCTGCCTACTGGCTGGAACAGCAAGGAGACGACACATACGATTCAGGAACGTCTCAAGGAGGCGGGCATCGATGTGCTGGATGACTCCACAAAAGTAGTGGCCACAGGATACGGACGGGTGGCAGTGGACTTTGCGGATTATGTGATCACAGAGATTACCTGTCACGCCAGAGGCGGGAGAGAGCTTGGCAGTGACAACTGCGCCATTATCGATGTGGGAGGACAGGATACTAAGGTGATCCTGGTACAGAATGGAATGGTACAGGACTTCTTGATGAATGATAAATGTTCCGCGGGGACCGGGAAATTTCTGGAGATCATGGCAAATCGGCTTGGTGTTACGATTCAGGAATTATTCGATCTGGCAGGGGAAGGAGAGGTGCTGTCGATCAGTTCTCTCTGCACGGTGTTCGCGGAATCGGAGGTCATTAATTATATCGGCGAAGGAAGAAAGCGGGAGGATATCGCCGCCGGAGTGGTGGATTCCGTGGCGGCCAAGGTGGCCCAGCTTGCCCAGCGCAAGACCCTTCCTTCCCAGATCATCCTGACAGGCGGCTTAAGCCACAGCCGGTATTTTACGAAGACCCTGTCCGACAAACTGGGGCAGACGGTGACGCCTACCGATTACGGCAGGTACGCCGGAGCTCTGGGAGCGGCGCTGCTGGCAGAAGAAAAATCAAACAGAAAGTAAAAAAGAGGTGTGAGCATGGAATTAGTCAAAGATTTGCCAGAGGTATTTGAGGAATTTGCGGAGCAGAGAAAGAATTCATTCCTGGGGATCAAGAAGATCAAAGAACAGGGAATCCCGGTCATCGGATCTTACTGTACCTATTTCCCGCAGGAACTTGCCATGGCCATGGGAGCGGCCAGTGTAAGCCTCTGTTCCACATCTGATGAGACGATCGCGGATGCGGAGCGGGAACTGCCGAAGAACTTATGTCCACTGATCAAATCCAGCTATGGATTCGCGCTGACTGACAAATGTCCCTTCTTCTATTTCTCAGATCTGGTGGTAGGCGAGACGACCTGTGACGGAAAGAAGAAGATGTATGAGTATATGGGGAATTTCAAGAATGTGTTCATCATGGAACTGCCCAACACCCAGGGAGAAGAGGCGCTGAAACTGTGGAAGAGTGAGATCATGCGCTTCAAGGAATATCTGGAGAAAAAGTTCGATGTTACCATCACAGAAGACGATATCCGGGAGGCCATCAAGGTGAACAACGCAGGCAGAAGATCTCTGAAGAAGCTGTACGAAGTGATGCGAAATGACCCAGCTCCGATCACCGGCCAGGAACTGTTCAAAGTATTATACGGGAGCACTTTCAAATTCGACCGGAAGGAAATCCCCGGCGAGGTGGACGCTCTGGTGGAGAAGATCGAAGCGGAGTACGCCGCCGGCAAGATGCAGGAGAAAAAGCCAAGGATCTTGATCACCGGATGTCCAATCGGCGGCGCCACGGAGAAAGTCATCCGGGCGGTGGAAGAAAACGGCGGCATTGTTGTGACCTATGAAAACTGTTCCGGGGCGAAATCCATCGACAAGCTGGTGGACGAAGACAATCCGGACGTATACGATGCTCTGGCGCGCCGTTATCTGAACATCGGCTGCTCTGTAATGACGCCAAATCCAAACCGGCTGGAGCTGCTTGGCCGCCTGATCGATGAATACAAGGTGGACGGGGTGGTAGAGATGACCCTCCAGGCCTGCCATACATACAACGTGGAGGCGTTTGGAATCCGGAAATTCGTAAATGAGAAAAAGGGAACTCCGTATATCAATGTGGAGACCGACTATTCTCAGGCGGATATCGGCCAGTTGAACACCAGGGTCGCCGCGTTTATCGAGATGTTATAAAAAGGGAAAAGATATTTTCAATCGGGGC
>DXGF01000027.1 GCA_019114065.1 Candidatus Dorea gallistercoris | reverse complement strand
CGGAAGAAATTCTGCCGGGCGGCAGTGCTGGATACGGAGAAAGTCTTAGAGGGGGAATACACAGTCCGGGAAGGGGCGCTGGCCGAAGAAGTGAAGGCCAGGGAGCCTTACGTGCGGGCCTATATAGATTTCCTGCTTGGAAATGTGATCAAGTGTGAGACCATCAGCGAACTGCGGCAACAGAAGATCGGCGTGACGCCGGATTGTATGCTGTATTCAGGATTCCGTCTGCAGCACATGAACCCGGAGAATTATACCAGCAGGGCTTATATTGGCGAGACCAGTATGCGGAAGCGGATCCGGCGGCTGGAAGAGCGGCGGGAAAAACTGCAGGAGGAAAGGCTTCCCATCCAGGAACTGCTGGAAGAGGTGCGGCGGTTGCTGGAACTGGAAAGCCTGGCTTTGCCGATGGAGGATTATCTGGGCTGGCAGGCAGATGTAAAAGAACTGTCCGGCAAACGGAAACGGAAAGAAAAGCTGACCCAGGAGATGGAAGAGTTAAGGGAAGTTTCCGTCAATCAATGGGAAGAGCGCAAAAAGGAGCTATTGCGGCAGCAGGAAGAAAAGAAAGGACTGGGAGAGAGACTTCAAGAAAGTATTTGGAGCAGCCGGGGAGCGATCAAACATTTCAGGGAAGAGATCCTGGAGGCAGAGGAACAGCTTTCCCAGAAAAGGAAGGAACTGACGGAAAGGACGGCAGACAAAGCGTTCGCGGCTGCCTCGGAAGAATCGGAAGAGACCGGGGAGCAGATGGCGGCAGAAGCCCTATGGGAGAAGGAATTCCAGGAATACCTGGCCTCCCGGAAGTCCCGGAATTACGAATATCTGAAAAAGCAAAAACAGGCAGAGTTGGACGCTTCGCGGCAGAAAGCGGAAGAGATCTACCAGCAGCTGGTGGAAGAGCGGGGGAACTATATCCGCAGCTATCCCAACCGGACCTTTTCTACCACGATCCGGGAGAACGGGCCCTATGATAAGCTATTAGAAGACTTAAGCTGCGGTGAACTGGAGGAATACCGGGAGGCGGCAAAGGAGCAGGCCCGCTCCGCGGTAGAACATTTCAAGGACGATTTCATTTTCAAGATCCGAAGCGCCATCCGGGAAGCCTTACAGCGAAAGGACGAACTAAACCGCATTTTAAGCCGGCTGGACTTTGGAAAGGACCGGTATCAGTTTGTGATCACCCGGAATAAAGGAGCCGACGGCCAGTATTATAAAATGTTCATGGACGATTCCCTGCAGATCCAACCGTCCCAGCTTGAGAATCGGATGGATCACCAGATGAACCTGTTCACGATGGAGCATGAAGACCAGTACGGCGAGATGATGAATGAGCTGATCCAGATCTTCATTCCGCCGGAGAACGTGACCAAAGAAGAAGCAGAAGCGGCAAAACGGAACATGGAGAAATACGCGGATTACCGGACCTACCTCTCCTTTGACATGCAGCAGATCGTCCAGGGGGAGAAAGATATGACCATCGGCCTTGGCAAAATGATTAAGAAAAACTCCGGCGGAGAGGGCCAGAACCCGCTGTACGTGGCACTCCTTGCCAGCTTCGCCCAGATCTACCGGATCAACTTGTCGCCCAAAGTACACCGGAAGCCCACGATCCGGCTGGTGGTACTGGATGAAGCCTTCTCCAAAATGGATGGAGAAAAAGTGGCAAGCTGCATCTCCTTGATCCG
Source organism: Candidatus Dorea gallistercoris (assembly GCA_019114065.1). Lineage (GTDB taxonomy): Bacteria > Bacillota > Clostridia > Lachnospirales > Lachnospiraceae > Massilistercora > Massilistercora gallistercoris. Next base: position 8,252 of record DXGF01000027.1, on the reverse strand, counting down.
GGGGCTGGGGTTCCAGGCGATCATCAGCGCTACCAACGATAAGATCCAGAACTATCTGGAGAATGTAGATAAGACCTTCATGTACGCAAATCCCGATAAACGGCATATCTCGATTCAGGAATTCGAGAAGCAGGACTTCGCAGAACTTGAAGTGGGGCCGTGGCATTTTTAAAAAGGGACAGGGTTTTTTTAATTTGGGCCGTGGTATTTTTAAAAATACCACGGCCCAACCAGATAAGACCGCAGTACATCAAAGGGCGCCGGTCCGATCTCCAGCACGGCTTTATGGAATCGCTCCTGGCTGAATTCGTCGCCCCATTCCTGGATCGCTTCTTTTTTTAATTCCAGAAATTCTACATATCCAATATAGTATTTCAGGTAGTTGGCGGGATCGCCGACGATCAATTCGTAAATCTCTTCAATCACGTCTGTCTCGGTGATGCCGTAACTGCGGAAGAAGGCCACTGTATCCAGAAGACTCCACCCATCGTAGTGGATCCCCATATCGGCAAGGGCGTAGAGGCCCAGCAGGATGGAAGCGTTTTTCTGCATCAGGACAGCCTGATCGTGGTCGATTGGGGCATAGTAGTAGCTCATCATCTCTGTGTAAGTGGCCCAGCCCTCGGTGTACCCGCCGAAACTCAGCAGATTCCGTATGGGATCGGGGGTCTGGCTGGCGAAATACACGGTCTGATAGAGGTGACCGGGATAGCCTTCGTGGGCCAGGGTGGTAAAGAGGGAAAGGTCATCGGGCAAATGTCCCGCGTTGATGTAAATAACATTGTCCTGGGTGTTGTCGATGGCCGGGATCATATAGAAAGCCGGGCTTAAATATTCTTCCATAGATTCCTGGACGTACTTGATCTGAGTGTTGACCTTGGGCGGCGCGGGAAATTCTCCTTCCAGCTTTTGTTCCAGGAAAGTCAGGATGGAACTGGGGTTTGTGTCAGAGAGGATGCTCCCCTGGGCTTTGAATAGATCAGAAGAAACACTGCCCTCTTCCGTCAGAGAAAGGGAGCCCAGAGCGTCTTGGATATCCAGCAGATCCTGGGCGATCTGGCGTCTGGTCAGTTCCTGAAGCTCTGGGATTGTCCGGTCAGAACCGGTCTCCGACGCAGCCAGCGCTTCATAATACTCTGTTCCTCCTGAGAAATAGCACAGCCCGCCGCTGTTCTTCCCGGTATTCCTAAGGGCTGTGATCCCTTCCTTCAATTCTTGATAAGCAGGGAAGACCGAAGTCTCGATCACATCGGCGTTGGTCTCACAATAGGCTTCTTTCTGCTTTTCTGGAAGTCCCAGGGGTTCCAGCCGCTCTTCAAAAGAAGAATACAGATAATTTTCCATCTTTAGATCGATGAAGTTCTGGCACTCCGCGGCGATGGCATCGGCGCTTGCCGCAGACATGAACAGGCCCTGGGCAGACCGGGCCTGCTCAAATTCCAGGATGGACTGGAAATATTCTGGCACCTGGCCCAGAAGCCGCAGATAGATGTCTACATCGTCGATCTCGTAAAACTGATATTCCGACAGCAGCACCGGAAGCTGGGCCTGGGTGCCCGTCAGGGGCGCCAGAGGCTCTTCATACAGGGCGTAAGCGGACTCCTGGAGGGAATGTTCCAGGTAGCTTTCCAGAACGTCATACGTCAACTGGTTTTCCTGAGAGAGACGTTCCCGGTCGTGTTTCCTTAAGAGAGCCAGTGCATTTTCCGCGGTGGCGCCGATTTCTTGCGTGTCTGTGCTACAGGCGCCCAAAGAAAGGGGCGTGTCATAGATGCCGTAGGCAGAAGGGTCCCGGAGTGTATAGTGGAGGGAGATCGTGTTACTTGCCACCTCCTGTCGAAAAAGGGCTTCCGTGTAAGCCTCAAACCGCCGGTCAGCGTCCCGCCCCAGAAGGAACAGCAGGGCGGTAAAGACAAGCAGAAGGACAAAGGTTATGGCCGCGAAGATCAGCGGACGTTTCTGAAACTTTTTCAACATAGAGAATCCTGAACTTTTTCTGTTACAAGTCACACTCGGCTCCAGAACCAGGAGGACAGTTACTTACATGCAGGCATGACGCTCACTGTCCTCCTGATTCTGACCCGGGTGTGACTTGTAACTTTTTTCTATTTATATGCGGAAAATGGGAATGTCATGCGTGGACAGACGTTTGATCCTATGCTAAAATGAGTAAGTAATGTCGGGGCAAAACCCCAAACTATGATGCCTGCGGATGGAGGAGTTCTCGTGTTATCAAACCAAATATTGCACAAGGCGCTGCAGGATATCCGATCGATCACAGGATTTGAGTGTTCTGTCTGGGATGCGAAAGGCGGGTGTCTTGTCAGGACAAAGGAAGACGCCATCGATCTGGAGAGAGAGGTCAAAGCCTTCTGCGGGTCCGGGGAAGAACAGCGACTCCAAGAAGGAAAGGGACTGTTTCTTGTCTGTGACGATCAGGAACCAGAGTATGTACTGGCTCTGCAGGGAGAAGGGGAAGAACTGACGCTTGCCGGACGGCTGGGGGCAAGCCAGTTAGGGAATCTCATCCTGGCCTGCAAAGAGCGGATGGATAAGAGCCGCTTCATCCAGAACCTGCTGCTGGACAACCTGCTGCTGGTGGATGTGTATAATCAGGCCAGAAAGATGCGGATACCGACGGAGCTTAGGCGGGCGGTATTTCTGATCGAAGCTAAAAATGAGGGCGACAACCTGATCATGGATACCTTGAAAGGCCTGTACGCAACGGGAACCAAAGACTTTGTGACGGCGGTAGATGAAAAAGATATCATCCTTGTAAAAGCCCTGGAAGAAACGGAGGGTTATCCAGAACTGGCCCAGACGGCCCGCACCCTTGTGGACACATTAAATATGGAAGCCATGGTCAGCGTCCGGGTCTCCTACGGAACGATCGTAAGAGAACTCAGGGATGTATCCAGATCTTATAAAGAAGCCGGTATGGCAATGGAAGTAGGCAAGGTGTTTTATGTGGATAAAAATATATTTGCCTACAATGAGCTGGGCATCGGCAGGCTGATCCACCAGCTTCCCGCATCTCTTTGCAGAATGTTCCTGCAGGAAGTGTTTGAGGGAAACGCGGCAGAAACCTTCAGCGAAGAGGAACTGACAACGGTATTTACATTTTTTGACAACAATCTGAACATATCGGAGACGGCCCGACAGCTTCATGTACACCGGAACACACTGGTGTACAGGCTGGAGAAGATCGAGAAGAAGACAGGGCTGGACGTCCGGGTATTTGAGGACGCGCTTACGTTTAAAATCGCCATCATGGTGGCAGATCATATGAAAGGCATAGAGAAATAGGAGGAAATGAAATGGTAAAATTATATGACAAAGGAGTGTACCTCTTAAATGGCGCTGAAATTGTGGAGAGCCAGGAAGAGGTAAAGGCAAAGACAGGGAAAACGGTCTCCCAGGAAGAGGCGGCGGGCCAGACGATCGCCTACCGCATATTGAAGGACCATAATACGTCTGGAAATATGGAGCAGCTTCAGATCAAATTCGACAAACTGACATCCCATGATATTACATTCGTAGGGATCATCCAGACCGCCAGGGCTTCCGGCCTGGAGAAATTTCCGATCCCTTATGTGCTGACCAACTGCCACAACTCCCTGTGCGCGGTGGGCGGGACCATCAATGAGGATGACCATATGTTTGGACTTACCTGCGCGAAACGTTACGGCGGCGTGTACGTACCGCCTCATCAGGCAGTCATCCACCAGTTTGCCCGGGAAATGCTGGCAGGCGGCGGGAAGATGATCCTGGGCTCTGACAGTCATACCCGGTACGGCGCCCTTGGGACCATGGCAGTGGGAGAAGGCGGACCGGAGCTGGTAAAACAGCTGTTGAACAAGACTTATGATATCAAGATGCCCCAGGTGATCGGCATTTATCTGGACGGGGAACCGGCGAAGGGAGTAGGCCCTCAGGACGTGGCCCTGGCGATCATCGGAGCAACCTTCGCCAACGGATATGTGAACAACAAAGTTATGGAGTTTGTAGGGCCGGGCGTCGCCAAACTGAGCGCGGACTTCCGGATCGGCATCGATGTGATGACCACGGAGACCACCTGCCTGTCCTCCATCTGGCAGACCGACGAGAAGATCCGGGAATTCTATGAGATCCACGGAAGAGAAGAAGAGTACAAAGAATTGAACCCTGGAGCGGTCACCTACTATGACGGCATGGTTTATGTAAACTTAAGCGAGATCAAGCCCATGATCGCGATGCCCTTCCACCCGTCGAATGTATACACCATCGACGAGGTAAATCAGAACCTGGAGGATATTCTCCATGACGTGGAGAAGAAGGCCCAGGTCAGCCTGGACGGGGCGGTAGAGTATTCCCTCCAGGATAAGATCGTAGATGGGAAACTGTATGTCGAGCAGGGGATCATCGCCGGATGCGCCGGCGGCGGGTTTGAAAATATCTGCGCGGCGGCGGACATCATCAAAGGCCGTTACATCGGGGCGGATGCATTTACCTTTAGCGTATATCCCGCCAGCACGCCGATCTATATGGAATTAGTGAAAAATGGAGCGGTGGCGGACCTGATGGAAGCGGGAACCATCGTGAAGACGGCCTTCTGCGGGCCTTGCTTTGGCGCGGGAGACACGCCGGCCAACAACGCCTTCTCGATCCGGCACTCCACCAGAAACTTCCCCAACCGGGAAGGCTCCAAGCTCCAGAGCGGCCAGATCGCGTCGGTGGCTCTCATGGATGCCAGATCGATCGCGGCGACGGCGGCCAACCAAGGATTCCTGACATCGGCCACAGATATGGATGTAGAATATAAAGAGCGGAAATATCATTTTGACAAGAATATCTACGCAAACCGTGTATTTGACAGCAAGGGGAAGGCAGATCCAAGCGTAGAGATCAAGTTTGGCCCCAACATCAAGGATTGGCCGGAAATGCCGGCGCTGCCTCAGAACCTGATCTTGAAGGTTGTATCTGAGATCCACGATCCGGTAACGACGACAGATGAACTGATCCCATCCGGGGAGACTTCCTCCTACCGTTCCAATCCTCTGGGACTGGCGGAGTTTGCCTTGTCCAGAAAGGATCCTGCTTACGTGGGACGGGCCAAAGAGGTGCAGAAGGCCCAGAAAGCCCTGGAAGCCGGAGAAGATCCGACGGAGGCGCTGGCCGAATTAAAGCCGGTGCTGGAGAAGATCACCGCGGCCTATCCAGAGACCAGTTATGAGAACATTGGAGTTGGAAGCACTATATTTGCGGTAAAACCAGGCGATGGGTCCGCGAGAGAGCAGGCGGCTTCCTGCCAGAAGGTGCTGGGCGGCTGGGCGAATATCGCAGGCGAATACGCCACGAAGCGATACCGCTCCAACCTGATCAACTGGGGAATGCTTCCGTTTATCACAGAAGAAGACGATCAGGCCTTAAGCTTCAAAAACGGAGACTATATTTTCGTGCCAGAAATCAGGAAGGCGATCGAAGAGAAAACAAGCCAGGTGAAAGCGTATATCGTAGGGAATGAGCTGAAAGAGATCCGCTTAAAGCTGGGAGATATGACAGACACCGAGCGTGAGATCATCCGCAAAGGCTGTCTGATCAACTATTACAGAGGATAATGTTCAATTGGGGCCGGGATATTTTTAAAAATACCCCGGCCCCGATGCATCATTTGGCTCCTTTATTGACTCTTATACATAGAACCAGAGAACCATATCTGACAGGGAGGGTGGGATATGAAGTGCGATGCGGATACATTTGCGCGGATGTATGAGGCGGTTTATCAGGATCTGTACCGGTTTGCGCTCTGTCTGCTGAGAGATCGGCATGAGGCGGAAGACGCGGTGGGTGAATCTGTGCTGGCGGCCTATGAAAATATCCGTAAGCTGAGGGATGAGAAAGCCTTCAAGAACTGGATTTTCACAATCCTGGCGAATGTGTGCAGGAAAAGGTTAAGGAAACGAGGCCGAGAACTCAGCCTGGACCAGGCGGATACCTTTTTTAATGTCCCCGCGTCCCAGGAAGACCAGGGGCTGGCCATCGATGTGAAGAGGGCGTTTTTCATCCTGTCCGAGGAAGAGCAGATGATCGTGGCTTTATCGGTGTTTGGAGGGTATACCAGCAGGGAGATCGGCAAAATGCTGAAGGTCAATGAGAATACCGTCCGGTCCAAGAGAAGCCGCGCGCTGGAAAAGATGGAGTGTGTATTAGAGTAGGAAAGGAGTGTCTTTATGAGTTGGAAGGAACAGGAGATCCTCGACAAGATCAAAGAAAAGACAGATCCGATAGAGACGCCGGACAGCCTGCGTCCGGAGACGGTAAGACAGCGGCTTGCCGGAAGAAAGTCGAGAAACGCCAGGAGATGGATGAAAGCCACGCTGCCTGCCGCTGCTTGTCTGGTCCTGGCCGCAGGGATATATATTTACGTAAATAGGGGGACTTTGGAAGAGACCATTGTCCGTGACTGGGCACCGGAAAGCCTGACGGAAGAGATCAGCCAGAGTAAAACCATCGCCAGCGCAGAGAGCTACCAACAGATCTATGAATATCTGGAAGAAGCCCGGGAAAAGCAGGAGATCGTGCGGGAGAGAGCAATGGAAGAGTCCGCGGATCTGGGCGCGGACCGTGTGGAAAGCAGCACATCCAGCAGTATGTCGAGCAGTTCTTCTGGCAGCACGTTTGACAGCGCTTCCGGGACGGCTTCTTCGTATGCGGGAGAGTATTCCGAAACAAACCTGCGCCACCAGGGCGTGGATGAAGGAGACATCGTAAAAACAGACGGAACCTTTCTATATATTCTGGGAAACACCGGAGCTGAAGTCTCCATTGTGGAGACGGGAGAAGATCTGCGAAAGACCGGTGTGATCCAGGCGGAGGAAGACCGATATATTGAAGAGATCTATGTGCTCCCCCAGGAGAAGAAGCTGGTCCTGATCTGCTCCAGGAATTCCAGAGATGGGTACAGCATCTTTCCCCTTGCGGCCGAAGAGCGGGAGCAGACGGAAGTGTTGACCTACGATGTCAGTGAGCCTTCCGCCCCCGAACTTCTGGGAACGCTCGCCCAAAGCGGCCGGTATCATTCTTCCCGGCTGGCAGATGGTTATCTCTACCTGTTCAGCCAATATGATGTTGGGACAGAGATCCAGGTGAGAAAACCGGAGACCTTCATCCCGCTGGTGGGAGAGGAACTTCTAAGCGAGACGGAGATCTTCATGCCTCCGTATCAAAGTGGAAATATGTATGAGGTCATCACCGCGATGGACTTGGAGGAACCGGATAAAACCAAGGACAGCAAAGCCATTTTCACCAAAGGCGGAGAGCTGTATGTAAGCGGAAACAGCATATATTATTACGAGACACAATGGGAACCGGACAGCAGTACGGAAGTCACTACTATCAGAAAACTGTCCTATGATTCAGGACGCCTGACCCCGGGGAGCCAGGGAATCATAAATGGTTATATCAATGATTCTTTCTCCATTGACGAATACGAAGGAAATCTGAGGATCGTCACCACAGTGGGCGATACCAATTCTGTATATGTGCTGGATCGGGAACTGGAAGAGCTCGGAAAAATTGAGGGACTGGCGGAAGATGAGCGGATCTACTCGGCCAGATTTATGGGAGACATCGGGTATTTTGTCACCTTCCGGGAGATGGACCCCCTGTTTTCCGTAGACTTCTCAATCCCGGAAGAGCCGAAGATCCTTGGTCAGCTAAAGATACCAGGTTTCTCCGAGTATCTGCATTTCTACGGGGAAGGAAAGCTCCTGGGGATCGGGATGGATGTAGATGAAGAGACCCAGATCACCGGCGGCGTAAAACTTACCATGTTCGACGTCAGCGATCCAACAGACGTAAAAGAGGCAGACACCTATATTTTAGAAAATGTGTACAACACAGAGGTGTCCTATGAGTATAAGGCGGCCCTTATAGACCCGGAGAAAAACTGGATCGGGTTCCCAGCTGATTCCCAGGGGGGCCAGAACTATTACCTATTCACCTACGACGAGAACAATGGCTTCCAATGCAAGCTGGAAGAAGAGATCAACGGGGGCGGAGGCGGCGCCAGGGGCGTTTATATCGGAGAAACGCTGTACGTGGTGCAGGGAAATGTAATAGAGGCGTACAGCCTGGAAAGCTATGAAAAGACCGGGGATCTGATTTTGTAGCTACCGAAACTGGGCCAGGCGTTTCTGGAGCTTTGGCCCAGCCAGGGCCACAAGGAGGATCTTCACCGCATCTCCGATCAGATAGGGGATCACGCCGATGGA
>DXGF01000026.1 GCA_019114065.1 Candidatus Dorea gallistercoris | reverse complement strand
GCCAGACGCTATATGAATATGGATCATCTTTTCAAAACAGAAGAGGATCTGCTGTCTGATATCATAGCCGGCTGACTACCGGCTGCTAAACGGCTAGGTTTTGATTTTGCGAAAAACTATTGACACTATCATAAGCGTTTCTAGCTCTTTTGTTTTATTCGGAAAATCAAAGGGTATCAAATGCAATTATAACAGTGTTTTCTCGGGGATATCTTCCGCCTGACAGAAAACAAGCAGGATAACCGCTCAATTCGATCATCCTGCTCTTCTTTTCTTCTATCGGATCATCTGGACGCCCGCCATCCCGATATTCATCTTCTTAAACATCTGGATCAGCACTTTTCCAAGGGCCAGTACCAGCACCGCCGCCGCGATCGCTTCCGGAATCCCAGACGCTGTCACCGTTCCCATGATCAGGCCCCACACTGCCGTAACTCCTACGTCTCTGGCCTGGGCATACTGCTGGGCAAATAAGAGATAAATACTTCCCATGACCGTGACTGTATTCACCATAGAGCCTGCGAAGCCCGTGATCAAAAGCCCAACGCTTTGATTCACCTTCAGACGCATCAACAGTTTCCAGAGCCAGCCTGCGGCCACCCCGATCAGGATCCTGCAGCCAATGGAGATCCAGATTGCTTTCAGCGCTCCCGGCAGCCCGCTGGTACTCATAAATGGCGAAAACGCGAAGGATAACAGCGTCGGCGCCATGGTATTGCTGATCAGCGAACAGATACCAAATACCGCTCCCAGTATCGCCCCCGCGCCAGGGCCTAACAAAATCGCTCCAATGATCACTGGAATGTGTACCGTTGTCGCCTTAATGATCGGCAGTTGGATCATGCCAAGGGGCGTATTTGCCAGGACAATGACGATTGCTGCCATAAGTGCGACACTGACCATCCAGCGTGTGTCGTGTCTCTTTGTCTTCATTATTCAATTCCTCCTTGTTATCATTCCCGCTCCTGCGGGATACAATACAATTACGGAATTATTATAGCACTCGGTTTTTTCCGAGACAAGCGGTTTTTTGTCCGTTTCCGAGACAGTTTCTTGCAAGTTTCCTCAAAACACGATATAGTGGACAGAAGATAAGAAATAAAGAAAGAAAGGAATGCTGCGTATGCCGATCGATCAGATTTTAAAACATAAAACCATCATCCTTGGCGTATCCGGCGGGATCGCCGCCTACAAAAGCGCGGCTCTTGCCAGTCTGCTGGTGAAGGCCGGCGCCCAGGTACACGTCATCATGACAGAGCACGCCAAAAACTTTATTAATCCTGTCACCTTTGAGTCATTGACCAGCCACAAATGTATTGTCGATACATTTGACCGGAATTTTGAATTCAACATTGCCCACGTATCCCTGGCTCAGGCGGCAGACGCTGTCATTGTGGCTCCTGCCACCGCCAACGTGATCGCCAGGCTGGCTCACGGGCTTGCGGACGACATGCTGACCACCACCATACTGGCCAGCCAGGCGCCCAAGATCATTGCCCCTGCCATGAACACCAAGATGTATGAAAATCCCATTACCCAGGATAATCTGGCGCTGCTTAGGAAATACGGTTTTGAGATCGCGGACCCTGCCAGCGGACGGCTGGCCTGCGGCGATGTCGGCGCCGGGAAGATGCCGGAGCCGGAGACCCTGATCCAATACGTGTACAAAGCCTGCGCTCACGTAAAGGATATGGCCGGAATGAAAGTCCTGGTCACGGCCGGTCCCACCCAGGAGGCCATTGACCCGGTGCGGTTTATCTCCAACCACTCTTCCGGCAAGATGGGCTACAGCCTGGCAAGAGCCTGTATGCTGCGGGGCGCCAATGTCACCCTGGTCACCGGAAAGACCAGCCTTAAGCCCCCTTTATTTGTAGAGACCGTGCCGGTCACCTCTGCCAAAGATATGTACGATGCGGTCACTTCCAGAAGCCAGGATACGGACCTGATCATCAAGGCAGCGGCCGTCGCCGACTACCGGCCGGCTCATGTCTCCGATGAAAAGGTCAAGAAAACAGACGGAGATCTGTCCATCCCTCTGGAGCGCACCGACGATATCTTACAGCATCTGGGGGAACACAAGCCAAAGGGCCAGTTCTTATGCGGCTTCTCCATGGAAACCCAAGATATGCTGGAGAATTCTCGCAAAAAGCTGGAGAAAAAACATCTGGACATGATCGTCGCCAATAATCTGAAAGAAGCCGGCGCCGGTTTTCAGACAGACACCAACGTGGTCACTCTGATCACAAAGGAGAAAGAAATCCTGCTTCCGATCATGCCAAAAGAGGACCTGGCATTCGTGATCCTGGATCATATTTTGAATTATTCTTCTATCAATATTTCAAAATAAAACCTGGTTTTCATATTTTCGTGATATTTTTCCTCTTTTTTGCAGGAATCCATTGACGATTTTTCAATTTGTGATAAAATAGTGAAATGACGCCAGGTCTCAGATCCTGGGATCCTGGTATTGATATGATAATTAAGGAAATGATGGATGGAGGATGATAGCGTGACACCCTACAGTGAATTGTCAAAAGAAGAATTGTTGGAACTGAAAGCGGGCCTGGAGGCAAAATTTGAAGAAGAAAAGAGCAAGGGCCTGAAGCTGGATATGTCCAGAGGAAAACCGTCTACTGAGCAGCTCAACCTGTCCATGGGCATGATGGATGTGCTGACCAGTGAGTCCGACCTGGTCTGTGAGGAAGGTGTGGACTGCCGCAACTACGGCGTACTGGACGGCATCCGGGAGGCTAAGCAGCTTCTTGCCGATATGATGGAGGTGCCTAAGGATAATATCGTGATCTTCGGCAATTCCAGCCTGAATATCATGTTTGACACCGTAGCCCGCTGCATGACCCACGGCGTGCTCGGAAGCACTCCCTGGTGCAAGCTGGACAAAGTAAAATTCCTGTGCCCGGTACCCGGATATGACCGCCACTTCTTGATCACGGAGTATTTTGGCATCGAGATGGTCCCCGTTCCGATGACTCCGGAAGGACCGGATATGGACATTGTGGAAGAACTAGTCAGCACAGATCCTTCTGTAAAGGGTATCTGGTGCGTTCCAAAGTATTCCAACCCTCAGGGAATCACCTATTCGGATGAGACGGTACACCGTTTCGCGAAATTAAAACCGGCGGCGGAAGATTTCCGGATCTTCTGGGACAACGCTTATGGCATCCACCACCTTTACGAGGATAAACAGGATTACCTTCTGGAGATCCTGATGGAATGTAAAAAAGAAGGCCGGCCGGATATGGTCTACAAGTATTCTTCTACTTCCAAGATCAGCTTCCCAGGCTCCGGCATCGCGGCCATCGCCGCTTCTGATGCCAACTTGGCAGAGATCCGCAGGCAAATGAAGATCCAGACCATCGGCCACGATAAACTCAACCAGCTCCGCCATGCCCGGTTCTTCAAGAATATCCACGGAATGGTCGAGCATATGAGAAAACACGCGGACATCATGCGTCCCAAATTCGACATCGTTCTGGAAACCTTGGAAAAAGAGATCGGGGGCCTTGGCATCGGTTCCTGGATCGCCCCCAGAGGCGGTTACTTCATTTCCTTTGATTCCATGGACGGCTGCGCCAAAAAGATCGTGGCGAAGGCAAAGGAGGCCGGACTCGTGATGACCCCGGCCGGAGCCACCTACCCTTACGGCAGGGATCCTCATGACAGCAACATTCGGATCGCTCCTTCCTATCCAACGGTGGAGGAACTGAAGCTGGCAACAGAAATCTTTATCTTGAGCGTGAAATTAGTCAGCATTGACAAGCTATTGGAGGCAAAGTAACCCTCAGATACATTTTCTCATCAGACAGGAGGCAGAAGCTCACGCTTCTGCCTCCTGTCTTTTTCTTCCCAGAGAAAAGGGATTACGCAACAGTTCCTCTCTTATTCTCGAAATTCTCGTACTCTTTCTTCTCCATGATATCCACGATGATCTCTACCATATCGTAGACTTCTGTATAAGAAATGTAAAGCGGAACCGGAGCCAGTCTGATCACATCCGGGAACCGGAAATCCGGGATCACACCGCGGGCCTTCATGGCCGCGTTGATGCGGATCGCGTCCTCATGCACCAGAGCCACATGGCCGGTACGTTTGCTGTCCTCTCTGTAATTTCCAACAGAGAATCCGTATTTCGCAAGTCTGGTGTCAATCAGATACATCAGATACTCTGTGATATCCAGAGATTTCTCTCTCAGATTTTCAAGTCCTGCTTCCTTGATCATCTTAAGGCTTCCTTCCAGGGGCGCCATGGACAGGACCGGCTGTGTTCCTGTCTGCCATCCACCCGCATACTCCGCATGGTCAAAATACTGCTCCAGATTGAACTGGGTATCCTTTTTATTTCCATGCCATCCCGCAAGTCCTGGCTCCATGCCAAAATGCTTCCGGTTGATATAGAGTCCCGCGATCGCCCCCGGTCCTCCGTTCAGATATTTATAGGTACACCACAGAGCGAAGTCCGGCTGGATCTCTTTGAAATCATGAGGCACCGCGCCGATGGAGTGGCACAGGTCAAATCCCACATAAATCCCTCTCTCATGAGCCGCATCCGCGATCTTCTTCATGTCGATGAGCTGAGCGCTTCTATAAAGGGCGGAGGGAAGCAGCACCAGGCATACATCGTCCGTCATGGCCTCGATCACATCGTCCTCGTAAATGTATTCCCCATCCCGGCTCTCCACCACCTTCAGGCACTCTTCCGGATCATACCCGTGGACACGGATGTTGCTGTACACCGCATACCTGTCTGTGGGGAAGTTCAGGTCATCCATGATGATCTTATTCCGCTCCGGTGTGGGATGATAGAATGTGGCGATCGCCTGATGTACGTTCATCGTGGTGCTCATACAGATCGTCACCTCATCCGGATCCGCGTTGACCAGCGGCGCGCACATCTCGCCCAGTTTATCCTGATACAGGAAATATCCATATTCTCCCCACATATCGATGCCTGCCTTCTTCCACACATCCAGCGCCTCCATGAGACACGCTTCCGCATCCTTGCTACACAGTCCCAGGGAGTTGCCATCCATGTAAATGACACCGTCCATCTTGTAGAACCGCTCCGCGAATGCTTTCAGCTTGTCATCTGCATCCTTTTGCTGCGCAAACGCTCTTCCTTCTTCATACTTCCTCATTTCTATGCCCTCCTTTTTCCTACGACATCGCTTTCATCGAAGTCTTCATATTTTTTCTTTTTAATATATTTCGTGTAGATTATTCCCGCAAAGATGACAACTCCCGCATATCCCGAGATCGGATAAATAATTCCAATCATGGTAGAGAATGAAAGCTGTCCGCCAAAGATGCTGACGATTGCCGTCACGATCGCCGCGATCTTGTATGATTTGCTCTTAGAATCCGAGGAAACCTTGTTGCAAACCGTGTAAAGCATAGGAACCGCTGTGGTATAGATCGCTCCGATCAAAAGAACGGAGTAGACCTGCCCGAATACAGGGTGGATCGAAGCCGCTACAAACAGGGATGGGATCTCCAGGTTATATACATCTCCCAAGTTTGCCAGAAGTCCAAAGTTCAGGATCATGACCGCGATCAGGAAAGCTCCGCCTCCAAATAATCCGCCCAGCAGCGCGTTCTTTTTGTTTGACGCCGTTGACTTTCCAATATCTGCCAGATATGGCACAACCCCTGTCACTGTGTAGGCGCCGTACATGAATCCAGAGACAGCCCAGTTATGAAAGGCATTGTTTACTTCCACTGTCTTCAGCACTTCATCCGCCTCCGCGATTCCTGCCGGGTTGTTTACGATAGAGATCACTCCGATGACCATGGTCACAACCAGAAGGACCGGCGCTATGTAGCCAACGATTTTGACCAGCTTATTCAATCCCAGCAGCACTGTACCCAGAGAAACGATGATCATGAATGCCCGCCCGATATTTCCGTCCACTCCGTAATATTCCTCGAATGTAGATCCTGCTCCAGAGATCATGGTTGAATATACGAAGAACAGCATGATCGGTGTAAACCATTCCATCACATACCCCAGGTACTTGCCCAGATAGAAGTTAAACATCTTTCCTGAATTCTGGAGTTTCAGTTGTCTCCCGTCCTCTACAATGGTGGCGACAAACCAGATATACAACAGCATTGCTATGATCCCGACCCCAATGCTCCCCAGCAC
>DXGF01000003.1 GCA_019114065.1 Candidatus Dorea gallistercoris | reverse complement strand
ATCCCCAAGGATAAGATCATGGCCTGTATGGAGCAGACCCGAGGTGTGAAAGTCCAGGCGCCGGTGCGGATCGGAGATGTGCTGATCGCAAATGTGGCCGACACCGGGATCGACCTGGTGGCCACTGTGAATGTGCCGAAGGAATAGCGAAAAAAGTGGACATTTCTGTAAAAATATACTAATATATTGATATCGGCGCAATTTTAAAGGAAGGAAGGGATTAGTTGTTATGAAGAGAAATGTGATCGTCGGACAATCGGGAGGTCCGACTGCTGCGATCAACTCAAGTCTGGCCGGTGTATACCGTACAGCGAAAGACCGTGGAGCCAAGAAGGTCTACGGAATGCTCCATGGGATTCAGGGACTGCTGCAGGAAAAATATATTGACCTTGCGGATCACATCAAGACAGAATTGGACGCGGAGCTCCTGAAACGGACACCGGCGGCATTCCTTGGCTCCTGCCGGTATAAGCTTCCGGAGATCCACGAGGACAGAGAGGTCTATGATAAGATATTCGCGATCCTGGATAAGCTGGATATTGAGGCGTTTATCTATATCGGCGGAAATGATTCCATGGATACCATCAAGAAACTTTCAGACTATGCTATTATTACAGGTCATCCGACCCGGTTTGTCGGCTGCCCGAAGACTATTGACAATGACTTGGCTCTGACAGACCATACACCGGGATATGGAAGCGCGGCAAAATATATCGGAACTTCTATGAAAGAGATCATCCGGGACGGATTCTGCCTGGAGTATGACAAAGGAATCGTAACGATCGTGGAGATCATGGGACGCAACGCCGGATGGCTGACAGGGGCGACAGCATTATCAGAAGGAGAAGACTGCGAAGGACCGGATCTTATCTATCTGCCGGAAGTTACCTTCGATCTGAAGAAATTTGGAGAAAAAGTAAAGAAGCTCTTGGAGATCAAACCATCGATCGTGGTAGCGGTCTCAGAAGGAATCCGTACAGAAGATGGAAACTATGTATGTGAGCTTGGGAACAGCATCGATTTTGTAGATGCTTTCGGACATAAACAGTTATCGGGTACGGCCTCCTATCTGGCAAGCTATATCGCGGGAGAGATCGGCTGCAAGACCCGATCCATCGAGCTGAGTACCTTGCAGCGTTCCGCTTCCCATGCGGCGTCCAGAGTCGATATCCTGGAAGCCTACCAGGTAGGCGGAGCCGCGGTGAAAGCGGCGGATGAAGGAGACTCAGGAAAGATGGTGGTGCTCCAGAGGCTTTCTGACGACCCCTACCAGTGCGGCACCGAGGTAAAGGATGTGCATAAGATCGCGAACGATGAGAAGCTTGTGCCAAGAGAGTGGGTCAATAAGGATGGAACCTATGTGACCAGTGAGTTTATCTCTTATGTCAGACCGCTGATCCAGGGAGATGTATCTCCGGTCATGGTAGACGGGATCCCCAGACATCTTTATACTCCTAAAGAATTGAGCCACAGATAGTTTTGCGGTTTAAGGAGCGGCAGGTTGCCGCTCCTTTTGCTCATTGTCTGGCGGCGACAGCCGCAGTAAGCACGAAGTGCGGTTTTGCGAATGGCGCGGGCTGAACTGTTACGTCTGGCGAACTGTTTTTTAAAAAGGTATTGCTTTTTTCTTGAAAATCGATTATGATTGTAATCACTCTATATCAGATCTGAAACTTCAAAGATTCTTGAAACGATCTTAAAGATTCCTGTTTTTTCAAAAGCTGTTTTTTTAGTGAATGTGAGGTGATGCAGATGGCAGAAAAGGGAGAGTATGATGTGCTGCGTCTAATCGAGCATAATCAGGTGTGTTATATCAGTTCCGGCTGTATCCGGGGAACTTTGCTTACGCGGTGGCTGAAATATCATCGAAGTATGGATAAGAGGGAGTTCATCCGTATGGTCCGGCTTCTGGTGAAGCAGCTGGACAATATCCACAAGTGCAGGAAGAAGAAATTCTATCAGTATGTGAATCCCTGCAGCATTATTGTGGGGGAGGATGGAAATGTATCCTTCCTGGATCTGGGAGTCGCGTCCAACGAAGAGGCGCTGCAGAAGATGAGGAGGAGGAATATCCGGGAATACTTCCTGCCCCCAGACGAACCCTGCTACCAAAGAGCGAGTGTAAAACTTGATATCTATGGTTTTGGCCGGACGTTGCAGTATCTGCTTTCGGAGGTAGAACTGGAGCCCAAGCTGACGAGGATCGAAGAGCGCAAGTTCAAAAAAATCATATCCAGATGTCTGGAGAGACAGTCAAAGCAAGCATTTCAAACAATTTCAGAAGTTCAAAAATATCTTCCAGAACAAAACAAGCAAAAAGACACAAAGCAGGGAAAATCCAGGAGATTCGGACTTCCACTGGCAGGCGCGGCTGTGGCAGCCCTTATCCTGGCCGGAAGTTTCAAAGGCTGCGGGGCCAGCCGGGAAGAGGAGGCTGCGGAGAAAGAGACACAGGCCCAGCAGGAAAGTCAAACAGGAAAAGAAGTGGACAAGGAGGACGGGACCAGGAAGCTGTATATGGAACTGGGCCTGCTCTGCCTGGCAGAGTTAAAGGATTATGAGCGGGGAAGAGAATATTTCCAACAAGCAAAAGGCGCTCCACTGGCAGAGGAGATGGAACTGCTGAGCCGGACCTTTCAGGGGGAGGCAGTGGAGGAGGAACAGCTTCGGATCGCTCTTAAGGAGATTGAAGCTCAGATTCCGGAAACAGAAGAAGCGCTGTATTACTCCTGTCTTTTGAAGGGTTACCGCAGCCTGGATGGGGAGGAAGATCTGGAAGCGGTCATTCGGATCGGAGAGCTCTGTCTGGAAACAGGGCAGGAGAAGGAACAAGCCCAGATTCTTGGGATCATAGCGGAGGCTATGGAGAAAAGCGGACAGAGCGAGAAAGCTCTTGAAATGTATGAGAGACAGCTGCAGGTGGAAGAAGGGGAATTAGAGCGGGAGGAACTTTATAAGAAGATGGCGATCCTTATGACCTCCGTCGGACAGGGGGCGGAAGCATCGGAAAAATTAGATGTAGGGATCGGGGAATTCCCGGAATCAAAGGAGTTGCGCATCCTGTATCTCCGGGAATTGCTGCGGGCGTCAGGGGAGAACAGAGAACTATGTCTGCAGACGATCAACCGCTTCCTGCAGGAACTGCCGGAACTTGAGCAGGAGGGGGAGTTTCAAAAACTGATGAGAGAATATGGGATGAAAGCGGAAGGAGGAAAAGCATGGTCAGAAGAAGCAGGTACCTGATTCTTCTCTGCCTGGTATTAGTACTGATCTATATTCAGCAGAGTTCTGTGCTCCATGCGAAGCAGGAAAGCACAGAGAGTCAGACAGAAGAAGGAGGGCCAGAGGAAGGGGAGTCAGAAGAAGAGGAGCCGGAAGAACCGATCAGGAAGTTTTCTCTGGAAATTCCAGAGCCCAGTGGGGCAAACGGTTACTATACCCATAAGCCGGAAGTCCGGCTTACCCACGAAAGTAAACGAGGAGTGACCAGATATCGGCTGACCGCGGCGGGAGATGTGACCGCTGAGGGGAAACTGGAGAAGGAAGGGATGATCATCCGGGAGTTTGCGGAAGGGGAGAACCATCTTCAGGTCTGGATGGAAGATGAGGAACAAAACAAAGTAGAAGGTTATGAAGAAAAGGTGACTCTCAAGATCGATACCCAGGCGCCGGAACTCAGAATGGATGTTTCTGGCGGCGGCAGGGCATGGCATCGGGAGAAAGCGGAAATATATGCGGAAGCCGTTGACCCGGTCAGTGGAATTGAGAAAATCGGCTGCTTTACAGAGGGAGAACTGACTGGACAGACGGAGAAGAGCAAAACAGTATTTACAATCCGAAGAAGTTCGACGGCAGGCCAGGCAGTGACTGTGATGGTAACGGCAAGGGATCAGGCCGGAAATGAAAGTAGGAGGACAGAGAAGGTTCATATTGACGGACAGGCACCGATAGTACAGATCAAAGGCGCTTCTGACTATCTGATCACCAGCAGGCCGGTGGCGCTGGCCTACGAGGTGGATGAGGAGAATATTCTAGCAGAAACACAGGAAGAAACCGTGTGGGAAAATGTCGATGGGCAGAGGAGTGTTTTGACGGATGGAACCTGGGTGTCGCACGGAACAAAGAAGATTTTAGAGCGGACGCTGAGGGAAGACGGCGTCTATCGGATGAGACTTCAGGCGAAAGATCAGGCAGGCCACAGGGCAGAGTCAGAACTGCAGGTGATCATCGATCAAAAGAATCCGATCATCCGAAAGATCGATCAGCTGCAGGGGAAATATATGAAGAAATTTTCCTGGAATTATCCGGCGGGCGAATGGATCTTTGATTTTACCACTTATGTCTATGAGATCCGCCTGGATGGGCGGCTCTACCCGGCAGGAGAGGAGGTGACAGAGGAGGGATGGCATTCCCTGGAAGTGCGTGCGGAGGATGCGGCGGGAAATACAGCGACAGCTAAAGCAGGGTTTGTCATAGATCACTCGGTTCCGAAAATTCAATTCCTGGATGTGGAGGATGGAAAAAGATATGAGGAAAAAGTTACGTTTCGGGTAAAAACAGAAAAAAAGGAAGATCAGATCGACCAGATCTGGATCAACGGGGAAAGACAGCGGACGGACCCGGGAAAAGCGGCTTACCAGTATACTCTGGAAGAATACGGGAATTATGAGGTCCAGGTAAAAGCCAGCGACCGGGCGGGAAACCAGACAGAAGAAAGTATTTTGTTCCAGGTGGCAGAGAAAAAGAATCCATTGCAGAAGATCGCGGACCCATTGATTCGAAGATTAGGGCTGTCTGAGCAAAAAAACAGCAGAGAAGAGGGAAAGGAGCTGGAAGATCGCGGAAAGGCTTCGCCTTGGATCATTGGAAGTATGTTTATGACAGCAGGTATCGCCGGGGGAGGGGGATGGCTGATCTTGAGGAAGAGAAACCGGAAACGGTAATGAATCCCCCCAAAAAGGGAGGATGCCGGGTGACCGATCGGCTCGGTCCCCGGCATGTATTATGAAAAAGTTTATCCAAAATAGTAGTTTACTACTAGCCAGTGGTCTTTTCTCTTTCGATGATTCTAGTATACGAAAGAGCTGTGAAGAAAGAATGTTAAAGTAGTAAAAGAATTTTGAAATTAAGATGAACAAATTATGAACACCCCTATTTCCGGTAAGCAAAAACCGGGACTCCGTCTTTGGTGGGGAGTTCTACATGTCCCTGGATGAGAGGTCTCGCATATTCGATGAACGCTTCTCCAATGTCTGAGCCGTCCTCGGTGATCCACTCTGTGGGAACCGGTTTTTCCTCATTGCAGATCAGGTTCACGTCCGTAGTCCCATAGGATAATTCATAAGGAAGACTGCGCTCCCGGACAAAGGTGATCATCTTGCCGGTCTTTCCGGCAAGAGCGGCCTGTACGCTATAGATCCCGGCGTTTACCGCTTCGGTCAGGTCTATGCTGGATAAGTGAGCGCTGGAGCAGCGCTGGCATACATTCAGTTCAATGGAACGTACTTTGACGCCCAGCTTTGCTTTCACCAGGTTTTCCAGATATTTGCCGGAACCGGTGAGCATCTTGTGGCCAAAGTTGTCAGTACCTACTTCGCTGGCGTATTCGCAGATAAAGGTGCCTTTACCGTCGTTGATGCCTTCGGAGATGCAGACCATCAGATTGGAGGTGGTTTCCAGATTTTTCTTTACTTTTTCAATAAACTTGTCCTGATCAAAAGCCACTTCAGGCAGATAGATGAGTACTGGGTTGTCGCCTTCGAATTTGCGGGCCAGGACGCTGGCGGCGGTCAGCCATCCGGTGTGGCGGCCCATGATCTCCACGATAGTCACAGATGGTTTGTTGTCGTAAACAGAGGCGTCGGCCGCGATCTCCCGGACCACCGAAGCTACATACTTGGCCGCGCTTCCATATCCGGGCGTGTGGTCAGTATGTACCAGGTCATTATCAATGGTCTTCGGAACTCCGATAAAACGGATATCACTTCCGCTGCCTGCGGCGTAGCGGGAAAGCTTGCTGACTGTATCCATGGAATCATTTCCGCCAATGTAGAAGAAATAGCCGATATTTTTTTCCTCCAGCTTCTGGAACAGTTTTGGATATACCGGATCTGACAGATCCTCGGGAAGCTTGTAACGACAGGAGCCAAGGTAAGCCCCGGGCGTTGTACGCACAAGTTCCAATTCACCGGTCTGTGCCAAAGTCCCCATTTCCATAAACCGGTCCGCCAGAAATCCTTCGATTCCGTTTACCATGCCGAAGACATGGCCGATGGTGTCTGACTGACGAAGGCCCTCTGAGACAACCCCGTAAAGGCTTCCATTGATCACAGCGGTGGGACCTCCAGACTGTCCGACTATCAAGTTTTTCTTCATAAATAATCCCTCCATTTTGTACTGCATATAAGCCTACTATATCGAAAATCCACAGATTTTACAATCCAATATTGTATATCTTTTTGAAATTTGTTGGAAAATAATGTACAATAGCTTATACTGAAGGAGAAAGACAGGAGGGCAAACAACAATGAAATATATCTCATTCGCAATTCCATGCTATAATTCAGAAAATTATATGGCACACGCGATCGAGAGCGTTCTTCCAGGTGGGGAGGATGTGGAGATTATCATCGTCAATGACGGTTCAAAAGATGGTACATCTAAGATCGCTCATGAGTATATGGAGAAATATCCGAATATCATCCGGGTAGTGGACAAAGAAAACGGAGGACATGGAGATGCGGTAAATTACGGACTCTCCAACTCTTCCGGAAAATATTTCAAGGTGGTGGACAGCGATGACTGGGTAGATGAAGAAGCGCTCCGTAAGATCCTCGGGCTTCTGAAGAAATTTGAGAGGGAAGGACAGGAGATCGATATGCTGGTCTCAAACTATGTTTACGAGAAGGAAGGAGCTTCCCACAAGAAATGCATCCACTATCGGAATGTGCTTCCACAGGATGCGATCTTCCGCTGGGAGGACATTGGGCGGTTCCATCTGGATCAGTATATCCTTATGCATTCTGTCATTTACCGGACGGACATGCTGAAATTAAGCCAGATGAAACTGCCCAAGCATACCTTTTATGTAGACAATATCTATGTGTACTATCCCCTGCCCTGTGTCCGCAAGATCTACTATCTAGATGTGGACTTCTACCGGTATTTCATCGGCCGGGAAGACCAGTCAGTCAATGAAAAGGTGATGATTGCGAGGGTGGACCAGCAGATCTTTGTCACCAAGAGTATGATCGACATGTACCAGCTGAAAGACATCCAGTGCAGGAAGCTGCGGCAGTACATGGTCAACTATCTGGCGATCATGATGACGGTCTCCTCAATCTTACTGATCCGGTCCAAGAACGCGGAAAATCTGGAGAAGAAGAAGGATCTGTGGAAGTATCTGAAGAAAAAAGACTTTAAGACATTTCTCAAGATCCGCTATGGAATCCTGGGACAGACCATGAACATCCCCGGCAGATCGGGAAGGAAGATCTCTTCTCTTGCCTACAGCGTGGCAAGACGGATCATAGGATTCAATTAATTCGATCATACAGGAATAAACAGCCAGCCATGGAACATACTACTAATAAAAACAGATAGGAGTGTGTGACATGGCTGTTGACTTTAAAGAAAGCAGGACCAGAGAAAATTTGATGCGCGCGTTCGCGGGGGAAAGCCAGGCCAGAAACCGCTATACCATCGCGGCGGAGACGGCAAGGGAACAGGGGCTTTTCGCGGTAAATCAGATCTTTTTGTTTACGGCGGACCAGGAGAGGGCCCACGCGAAACGGTTCTATGATCTGCTCAAAAATCTGTCGGGAACATCCGTCAAGATAGATGGGAGTTATCCGGTAGATCATTTTGACGGAGTCATAGACCTTCTGAAAGCGGCGGAGCACAATGAGATGGAAGAAGCGGAGGACGTCTATCAGGCCTTCGGCGAGGCAGCGAGGGAAGAAGGATTCCTGGAAGTATCTTCCTCCTTCCTCCAGATCGCCAGGATCGAGGCAGTCCATGGGAAACGCTTTGGGAGACTGGCAGAGATGCTGGAAGCAAACCAGTATTTTGAAAGCCATAAAGAGCAGGTTTGGATGTGTCTGAACTGCGGTCACATCTATCATGGGAAAATGGCGCCCCAGGTATGCCCGGTGTGCCGTCATCCCAGGGGGTATTTTATCCCGGCCTGTCTCGCGCCTTATCTGGAACCTGAGTTCATGGAGAAATAGCGGGGTGTAAAATGGAAGGGCAGAAGACGGAAAATCTTTTGAATCTCGCGCTGGACGCGACACAGGAAGAGAGAGAAAAATCCCTGGAGTTGGAAGTGGGATACCACCCGCAGGATCGGGAATGGGATCTGATCATCAAATACTCCGGAAATCTGGAAAGAGTGAGACAGATCGCGGTCCGTACCACAGAACTGCTGAATGAGTACGCGGTCATTACTGTGGAAGAATCCAGGATCCAGGAGCTGGCGGCTCTGTCGGAAGTGGAATATATTGAGAAACCCAAAAGGCTCTATTTTCAGATTGAGGAAGGAAAACGGGTGTCCTGCATCAATGAGGTGCAGGACACCCGTTTTTCCCTGTTTGGACAGGGGGTGCTGACAGCAGTCATCGATTCCGGGATAGACTATACACTTGCGGATTTCCGCAATGTGGACGGGACCACCCGGATCCGGAGTCTGTGGGACCAGTCACTGGAGATCGATGGCAAGAGCCCGCCGGAAGGCTATGAGTACGGGCGGGAATATACAAGAGAAGAGATTGACAGAGCCTTGCTCGCTCAGACAGAGGAGGAGCGGTTCCGCCTCATCCCCTCAGCCGACCGTTCCGGCCACGGTACGGCAGTGGCAGGGATCGCCGCGGGTGTGGCGAAGGAAAGCGAACTTCTGATCGTAAAGCTGGGAAATCCCTCCCCGGAAGGATTCCCTCGGACCACAGAACTGATGACGGGGATCGATTATGTGATCCGCAAGGCGCTGGAATACCAGATGCCAGTAGCGGTAAATATCAGTTTTGGAAATACTTACGGTCCTCACGATGGGACATCGCTTCTGGAGCGGTTCATTGACGATATCTCAAACATCTGGAAAAGCTGTATCTGTATCGGAACGGGGAATGAGGCGGCCAGCGCCGGACATACTTCCGGGAAGCTTGCGGAGGACCGGGAGGAGGTGATCGAACTGGCAGTGCAGAGAAATCAGCCGGCCCTGAATATCCAGCTGTGGAAAGCGTACACGGATGTGGCGGATATCTCTCTTATCTCGCCTTCTGGCATCCGCATCGGTCCGATCCAGGAAGTCCTGGGTTCCCAGAGATTTACCGTGGGAGGTACGGAGATCCTCCTGTATTACGGGGAGCCAAGTCCTTACAGCGCCGCCCAGGAAATCTATATTGACCTGCTCCCCACAGAAAATTATATCAATCCGGGGGTGTGGCGGATCGTCCTCTCCCCCAGGAAGATCGTGTCCGGTGTGTATGAATTGTGGCTGCCCAGCGAGAGTGCTCTGAATCAAGGGACCGGCTTCCTCTATCCCACAGAAGGGAGGACGATCACGATCCCGGCTACAGCCGGCCGGGCGATTTCTATAGGGGCATATAATGCAAGAACGCTGGTCTATGCGGATTTCTCCGGGCGGGGCTATGCAGGAGAAGGAGGCGGGACAAAGCCAGACCTGGCGGCTCCAGGGGTAGATGTGTCGGCGCCTGTGCCTGGGGGAGACAGGGCTTCTTTCACTGGGACTTCTTTTGCCGTACCTTTTGCCGCCGCGGGAGCGGCCCTTCTCATGGAGTGGGGGATCGTGCGGGGGAATGACCCTTATCTGTACGGGGAGAAGGTGAAAGCGTATCTGCGGCGGGGCGCGAAACCGCTGCCGGGATTTGAGGAATACCCCAACCCGCAGGTGGGCTATGGGGCATTGTGCGTGAGAAACAGTCTGCCGATTTACGGATAGATCACTCTTCTCATATCCTCCGGCATCTGAGCCTCAAACGCCATCTTTTCTCCGGTGATGGGATGGGGGAAAGAAAGCCGGTGGGAGTGGAGTGCCTGGCGCCGGATGTGTTCCATATCCGGATTATAGAGATAATCTCCGATCAAAGGGCAGCCCAAATATTTCATATGGATACGGATCTGATGGGTACGGCCGGTCTCCAGACGCAGAGAGACCAGGCTGTGCCCGTTTCTGCTGTCAAGGACCCGATAGTGAGTGATGGCCGGCTCGCCTTTTTCCCAGTCTACCATCCGCTCGATAATGGTGCCCTCCCTGCGCCCTAAAGGCGCGTTGATGGTGCCGGATGGGGGATGGATGTTCCCTCTTGTGATGGCTAGATATTCCCGGCAGACTTCCTTTCTCTTGGTCATGGCGGACAGGATGCTGGCGCTGACCAGGTGCTTTGCCACTACGGTAAGGCCGGACGTGTCCCGGTCTAGCCGGTTGCAGCATCGGAAGATGAATGATTTTCCCTGCTGCTGATAATACCAGGCCAGGCCGTTGGCCAGAGAATTGGTATAGTTGTTCATAGAAGGGTGGATAGGCATTCCTGCCGGTTTGTTGATCACGACCAAATCTTCATCCTCGTAGTTAATATCCAGAGGTATATGGACCGGGGGAATGTGTTGGGAGCTCTCTGTTTCCTGGATATGGACACAAAGGGTATCTCCGGCGGAAAGGGGCTGGCGCAGATAGCAGAAGACGCCGTTTACCAGGATGTTTTTGGGCATCCGCTTGATGCGGGCCAGATTTTGGGCCGAATAACCTCGGCGTCTCAAAAACTGCTCGATACGCAGCCCCTGTTCTGCTTCTGTGACCGGATAAGTAATCTTACGTTCCATTGCATTTCTCCTTAGGTTCGGTTAAAATAAAGACAGATCAATGTTTTTATGATAACACATCCAGGGGACAGAAAGAAGAGAAATTCTATGGGAAAGCTGAGCACACTCTGCTATATCGAGAGGGACGGAAAGTATCTGATGCTCCACCGGACGGTCAAGAAGAACGATGTCAATAAAGATAAATGGATCGGGGTGGGAGGACATTTTGAGGAGGACGAAAGCCCGGAAGAATGTCTTCTGCGGGAAGTGAAGGAAGAGACGGGATACACCTTGACTTCTTATCGATTCCGAGGACTTGTGACCTTTGTGTCGGGAAATGGAGTGACCGAATATATGTCGCTTTTTACGGCGGACGGCTTCGAGGGAGAGGCGACGGCCTGCGACGAGGGGGAACTGGAATGGGTGGATATTGAGGATGTGTGGAAGTTAAATATCTGGGAAGGAGACAAGATCTTCTTCCGGCTGATGGATGAAAGGAAAGATTTTTTTTCACTGAAGCTGGTCTATGACGGCCAGGATAAGCTGGTGTCCGCTGCATTGGACGGGGAGCCTATGGAGCTGTTTGATATTCTGAACGAGGATGGAACGAAAACAGGGATCGTGCGGGAGCGGGGCGTGGTCCACAGGGAGGGAAGTCTCCATGCCACGGTCCACACCTGGATCGTGCGGGAGAATGAGAGAAACGGCTATGATGTGCTACTACAGAAGCGCAGTGCGTCCAAGGACTCTAATCCTGGCTGTTATGATATCTCTTCCGCCGGCCACGTGGCAGCGGGAGATGAGCCGCTTCCCGCGGCAGTGCGGGAACTGAGGGAAGAACTTGGGGTCACCGCCGGCCAGGAGGACCTCCACTATGTGGGGATCCACCACGGAGCTTTTGAGGCGGTCTTTCACGGGCGGCTGTTTAGGGATAATGAGCTGAGCAGCGTGTATGTCTATACGGAGCCGGTGGAAAAAGATCAGTTAAAACTGCAGAAGGAAGAAGTAGAGTCCGTTTGCTGGATGGATTATGAGGAATGTATGGAAAGAGTCCTGGACGGGTCTCTTCCCAACTGCATCTATCCGGATGAATTCCAGATGGTGGGAGATTATCTGAAGAGCCAGGGACATGGCCGCGGGGACGCCGCTGTATAGAGAAAGAAAACCTGCGGACAATCAGAAAATGACGGGAGGTGGAAAGATGTTCACCAGAGATCACTGGCTCCGGGAGTGGAAGGCGCTGGAGAAGCGGGAGAGCCGTTATCTGCGGAAAAGGCAGGAAGAGAAAACCTCTGTGATCCGCCAGAAACTCTCGGAAAAAATACCAGACAAACTGGAACAGACGTTGGAACGGGCTTTTCAGAAAGCGTTTGTCCTGGTCTTTGAGAAAGGAAAGGGTGTGATTGAAAAGACTTACAACAAAGAAAAATATCAGCGGACTTATCAAGTCAATGAGTACGCGGCAAGCCTTGGAACCACCCGGAGAACGGTAAAAGCTTTCTCCAGACAGGCCGGCGCGGGAAGGGCGAAGAATCTGCTGATCTCTGGGGTGGAAGGCGCAGGACTTGGCCTTCTGGGGATCGGTCTCCCGGATATCCCTATTTTTACAGGAGTATTGCTGAAAAGCATCTATGAGACGGCTCTGAGTTACGGATTCTCCTATGAGACAGAAGAAGAGCAATGCTTTATCTTAAAGCTGATCGAGACAGCGTTCCTCAGGGGGGAAGCGCTGATCCGGGCCAATGGGGAACTGAACAGATGGATCGATGACCGCGGGGAGATCTTCTGGGAGAAACAGCCGCAGATCGAACGCGCATCAGCAAGTCTGTCAGAGGCTATGCTGTACATGAAGTTCCTTCAGGGTATTCCCATCGCCGGTGCGGTGGGAGGAATGGCGGATACCTTCTATCTGAAGCAGGTCACAGATTACGCGGAATTGAAATATAAACGCCGTTTTTTGAAAAAGCAGGGGAAAATGTAATTTGGTCACAGAAATATAAGAGAAAAGGGTTATAATAGACTCATCAAGAAAATAAATATTCAGAAAGAGAGGAAGATAAATATGGCAGTAATTCATTTGACAAAGGATAACTTTCAAGAGGAAGTATTGGACGCAAAGGTACCGGTTCTGGTTGATTTCTGGGCTACCTGGTGCGGTCCGTGCCAGATGGTGGGACCGATCATTGAAGAGATTGGAAATGAAGTCACAGATCAGAAGATCTGCAAAGTGGATGTAGACGAGAATCCGGAGCTGGCGAGACAGTACAGAGTAATGTCCATTCCTACCCTTGCGGTATTCAAAGAAGGCGAAATGGTAAAGCGGGAAGTGGGAGCAAAGTCCAAGGGAGAGATTCTGGAAATGCTGAAGTAGAATTTTAAATGGGAAATGCGGATGCGGCTAAAGGGTTGGCATCTGCATTTTTGCGTGTTATAATTTTTCGCAGAAAGTGCCAACAGCAAAAGACAAGAGAGGCTTTGGGTGTAGTATAAGCTATGGAGGATTATAGGTTTGATATCATAAGACAGTTTCGCCGTATTCTTGTTGGAACGGGATTGGTAGCAATTGTCAATAGTGTCATTGCGGTGGTTGGACGGTTAAGCTATCTGCCGCAGTATGGCCTGGGACTGGCTCTGTTTTTCTTTCTTGTATCCAGATTTGCCACATTGAAGACA
>DXGF01000195.1 GCA_019114065.1 Candidatus Dorea gallistercoris | reverse complement strand
TTTGTAAAGCCTTCTTCCCGGGCCATCTGGTATGTTTCCAGGAAATCCTGCCGGGTATGGATGCGGCCCAGCATTCTCAGCTCCCGATCATCCATGGACTGGGCTCCGATGCTCAGCCGGTTGATGCCAAGCTTGCGGTAAGCCTTCAGCTTCTCTCTTGTCACTGTCCCCGGATTCATCTCTGTGGTGATCTCCGCATCTTCCGCCAGCCGAAAGGTCTCCCTTACCGCCTGGAAAATAGCTCTGGTCTGGTCCGCTTCCAGAATGGACGGCGTCCCTCCTCCCAGGAAGACGCTGACAACCGAAGAAACCTCTGCCAGCGCTCCATGGGAGCGGATCTTCCGGCAAAGGTCTTCCACATAAGCCTGCCGCTCTGCCTTGGAGGCAGGAGCGGACAGGAAATCACAATAGTTACATTTACTGACACAAAATGGAATATGAAGGTATAACTCCAGCTCTTTCATCATTTACCTGATCTCACTATTTATCATCCAGCTTTAATACGCTCATGAACGCCTTCTGCGGAATCTCTACATTTCCCACCTGGCGCATCCGTTTCTTTCCTTCTTTTTGCTTCTCCAGAAGCTTCTTCTTCCGGGTGATATCCCCGCCGTAGCACTTGGCCAGCACGTCTTTGCGCAGAGCCCGGACCGTCTCTCTGGCGATGATCTTGCTGCCGATGGCGGCCTGGATCGGAATCTCGAAAAGCTGACGGGGAATCTCTTCTTTCAGCTTCTCACACATCTTCCGCCCCCTCTCATAGGCCGTATCCGCGTGAACGATGAAGGACAGGGCGTCCACCTCTTCCTTATTGATCAGGATATCCAGCTTCACCAGCTCCGAGCGCTCATAGCCCGCCAGTTCATAGTCAAAGGAAGCGTATCCTCTGGACCGGGATTTCAGCGCGTCAAAGAAATCATAGATGATCTCATTCAAGGGAAGCCGGTAGCGGAGCACCGCCCGGGTCTCCTCAATATAGTCCATCCCTTCGTACACGCCCCGCCGTTCCTGGCACAGATCCATGATGGAACCGATATATTCAGAAGTCACCATGATCTCCGCCTTGACCACTGGTTCCTCCATATAGTCGATCTCCGAAGGATCTGGCAGATTGGTGGGATTGGTCAGATCGATCACTTCTCCGCTGGTCTTGTAGACCTTATAGATCACGCTGGGCGCGGTCGTCACCAGATCCAGGTTATACTCTCGCTCCAGTCGCTCCTGGATGATCTCCAGGTGCAAAAGCCCCAGGAATCCGCACCGGAATCCAAATCCCAGAGCCACCGATGTCTCCGGCTCAAACTGGAGGGAGGCGTCATTTAACTGCAGCTTCTCCAGGGCGTCCCTGAGATCGGGGTATTTGGCTCCGTCCGCCGGGTACATGCCGCAGTACACCATAGGATTCACCTTCCGGTAGCCGGGAAGGGGCTCCGCGCAGGGATTCTGGGCATTGGTCACCGTATCGCCCACATGGGTGTCCTTCACATTCTTCAGACTGGCCGTGATGTAGCCTACCATGCCGGCGCTCAATTCCTCACAGGGAATGAACTGGCCCGCGCCAAAATAGCCCACTTCTACTACTTCTGCCTTGGCCCCGGTGGCCATCATCAGGATCGGTGTCCCTTTTCTGACCGCTCCATCCCTGATCCGGCAGAAAACGATCACACCTTTATAAGAGTCATAGACAGAATCAAAGATCAGGGCCTTCAGCGGCGCATCCGGGTCTCCGTCCGGCGCCGGGATCTTCTCTACCACCTGCTCCAGCACCTGGTCCACATTCAATCCCGTTTTCGCGGAGATCTGGGGCGCGTCGGAAGCCTCGATCCCGATCACATCCTCGATTTCCTCGATCACCCTCTCCGGCTCGGCGCTTGGGAGATCCACCTTGTTGATCACGGGCATCACGTCCAGATCATGGTCCAGCGCCAGATATACGTTCGCCAGGGTCTGAGCCTCCACTCCCTGGGCCGCGTCCACCACCAGGATGGCTCCGTCGCAGGCCGCAAGGCTTCTGGACACCTCGTAGTTAAAATCCACATGCCCCGGAGTATCAATCAGATTAAAGATATACTCCTCTCCATTTTTAGCCTTGTATACAGTACGGACCGTCTGGGCCTTGATCGTGATCCCCCGCTCCCGCTCCAGCTCCATATTGTCCAGCACCTGGGACTGCATCTCCCGGCTGGTGAGAAGACCGGTCATCTCGATGATCCGGTCCGCCAGCGTGGATTTCCCGTGATCAATATGGGCGATGATACAAAAATTACGAATCTTGCTCTGATCTATTTCTGCCATTGTCTGTCCTTTCTGCAATGAATAATTCTACACTCATCTGGTCTCCCAGGCGTCCGGTTTTCACGGCCTCTTCTAATTCCGCCGCCATCTCCATGGTGTCCCGCAACTCCCGGACGGTAAAATCGCGGCACTGCCGCATATATTTCCCCGCCGCAAACGGATGGAGCCTGGTGACCTTGGCGATCCGTTCCTTGTCCGCCCCGGCCTTCATCAATTCCTTGACTTCCAAGAGCAGCCGGAACTGCCGGGACAAAAGATATAAGATCCGCATGGGCGGTTCCTTTAACGCCAGCAGATCATAATAATAATCCAGGGCTTTCTTCTGCTGTTTCTTTGCCACCGCTTCCACCATGTCGAAGATCTGATTGGTGATCTGAACGGTACAGATCTCATCGATATCTTTGCTGGTGATCTGTTCCCTCCCCATGGTATAAGCAAATAGTTTATCCATCTCCCGGATCAGATTCTCCATATCTGTGCCGGTCCTCTCCACCAGATAACGGGCGTCCCGCTCTGTGATCTTCTTCCCTTCCTGCTTCATATGGCCCCCGATCCAGTACAGCAGAGTCTTCTCATCCTGGCGTCCCAATTCCACAGCCCGCCCTCTGGCCTTCACCGCCTTATACATCCTGCCTCTTTTGTCCACTTCATTTTCCACAAAAAGAAAACAGGCCGTCTCCGGCATCTCTTTCATATAGTCAGCAAGCTGAGGCTGCGAATTCTTAAAGAAACCGGAATCCTCCACCACGATCAGCCTGCGCTCCGCGAAGAAGGGCATGGTCTCCGCCAGGTCGATCAGCGCCGCCCCATCGATGCCCTTTCCCTCATAATAGGCATAGTTCACCGTATCTCCTTCCGGCAGCATCGCTTTGGTGAGCCGCTCTTTATACTGCTTCTTTAAGTATGCCTCCTCCCCGTAGAGAAGGTATACCTGCTTAAACTGTCCTGTTTTGATGTCTTCATTTAGACTTTTCATAGATTATCTGATCATATCCCTCGTGATCTCATCCAAACGGTGAGCGCCGCACATTGCCATCGTATCTGTCAATTCATCCGCCAGCTTCTGCACCAGAACATTCACGCCTTCCGCAGCCGCCCCATAGAGAGCCGTCACAAATGGACGGCCGATCAGGACCGCGTCCGCGCCCAGCGCCAGCGCCTTAAATACATCTACCCCTGAACGGATGCCACCGTCTACCAGGATCTTCATATCCTCTCCTGCCGCGTCCGCAATCTCTGGCAGAACCTCCGCGGTTGACGGACATTGATCCAGCACCCGGCCGCCGTGGTTGGACACCACGATAGCGGAAGCTCCTGCCTCTTTCGCTTTCAGAGCGCCTTTCACCGTCATGATCCCCTTCACCACAAAGGGCACGCCTGCCGTCTGGATCACTTCTCTTAATTCCTCCACTGTCTTGCTTCCTGCCGGCGGTGTCAGGTTCTTTAGGAAGGGAAGGCCGGCCGCGTCAATATCCATCGCTGCCGCAAAAGCTCCAGAATCCTTGACCAGCGCGAATTTCTCCTTCAAGGTGTTGATATCCCAGGGCTTCACCGTCGGAATACCCCTGCCTCCGGCACGCCTGATCGCTTTTGCAGCCCCCTCCATGACTGCCGGGTTGGTACCGTCCCCGGTAAATGCCGCGATTCCCGCGTTTGCGCAGGCGGACACCAGGATATCATTGTACTCCAGATCATCATACTTGTCCCCATAGTGTAACTTCATAGCGCCGATAGGAGCAGCAAAGATCGGGTATTTCATCGTCTTTCCAAAAATGGAGAGAGTAGTGTCTACCGGCTGATTCTCACAGATCGTATCCATATTGATACACAGCTCCTGCCATTTCTCGTAATTCCGGATGGCTACCGTTCCCGTTCCCTTGGCTCCCGGTCCGGGGACTTTATTGGAGCACGCTCTGCCGTCGCAGACCGGACAGGCTTTGCAATACTCACCGATACAGGTTCTTGCCTGCCGCAATACCTCTTCATAAGTCATATAATGATTCCTTCTTTCTTTGTATATGTAATGATGTTGAGGCAAAAGCTCCAACTATGCTTCCTAGAGAAGTATACTAAATTTCGGAGATGAATTCAACCGCAAAACCCAGTTATGGTCAAGGTTTTCCCGTCTGTCCGTATCTCTATCGCGCCGGAATCTGTGGTGGAGTAGATCTGGCTTCCCGCCTCGGTAAGACGCTTTAGGGTGTCCGGATGGGGATGTCCGTATCGATTGTTGATTCCCGCGGAAATGATCGAGCAGGCAGGCCGTACCGCTTCCAGGAAGGCTTTCCCTGTGGAATTGCCGGAACCATGGTGGGATGTCTTCAGCACGTCCCAGCTTGTTTCCGCGTAAGATTCCGTCAAAATCTGAGTCAACGCTTCTTCCCCTTCCCCCTCCACATCTCCAGTCAGCAGTAGATCGAAGGCTTTGTATTGGATCGCCAGCACCATGGAGGCCCCATTGCCTGGCTCCCCGGGGAAATCCTCTCCCGGCTGCAGGCATGTCAGCCTCATGCCTCCGCCTGTCAGTTCCTGCCCCGGCTTGATAACCAGTACAGGGATGCCCTCCTTTCCTGCCTTCCTGGCCAGACCTTCCAGCTGTTCCTCCCAGAAACGCTCTGGCGGGAGCACCAGCGCTCCAATGGCAATCCCCTGCTCTCTCCTTTCGATCAGTTCCTCCACGCCGCTGTAATGATCCAGATCCCCGTGGGTGATCAGAACATAGTCGATTCGGTCCTCTCCTTCCGCCTTCAGAAATGGCTCGATCCGGTACCGGCCCACCTGATCCTCCGTACTGCTGCCTCCATCGATCAGATAAGTGCCTCCCTCCGGGTCCCGGATAAAGATCCCATCCCCCTGTCCCACATCCAGCACAGTGACCGCAAGCGTCCCATCCCGGCCGGAGGGATACAGAAGCGCAGCAGTTCCTGCGCACCAGAGCAGCAGGACCGCCGCCGCGGTCCAGATACCGCTTCTTTCTTTCCTTCCTTTCTCTTCTTTCTCTGCTTCCTGCCTCTTCTTCCGCTTCCACAGGAAGAGAAGGCTTACACTCAGGCAGATATAATATAGCGCCGCCTGCCAGGCTTCCGGCTTCCCGGTGATCATGCGGGAACCAGGCAGAGCTGCCGTCAGATGGCAGCT
>DXGF01000194.1 GCA_019114065.1 Candidatus Dorea gallistercoris | reverse complement strand
TGGAAGATTACTATGTGGATGATCAGAGGATTCCGGTAGCAGAGATTGATTTTGATAAAGGAAACCAGGAGCTTCTATTCCGCTACAGTATTTTATGTAATGATTCCACAGTGACAGAAGAGCAAGAAATTGGTGATCCTACAGAGACAGCTCTGGTAAATGTGGGAAATAAATGCGGAAGAAATGTCTCCCAGATCAGAAAGGATTATCCACGTCTGTCAGAGGTTCCTTTTGACAGCGACAGGAAGCTGATGTCGACAGCCCATGGATTTGAAGGGAAATATACAGTGGTGGTCAAAGGCGCCGTTGATGTGCTCCTGGGACGTATGAGCCAAGTCCGGAATGGGGATACTGTAAGAGAGATCACTGAGGAAGACCGGATGAAGATTGAGAAGCAGAATATGGAATTTTCCAGAGACGGCCTTCGAGTACTGGCGTTCTGCTATAAAGAGATGGAAACGGAAAGAGAACTTACCTTGGAAGATGAGAATGATCTTACCTTCCTGGGGCTGATCGCGATGATGGATCCGCCGAGGGAGGAGTCCAAAGCGGCGGTTGCGGAATGTATCAGCGCAGGGATCAAGCCGATCATGATCACTGGTGATCATAAAGTGACGGCGGCAGCGATCGCGAAGCGGATTGGGATCCTTAAGGATGAATCAGAAGCTTGTGAAGGCGCGGTCATTGAAAATATGTCCGATGAGGAATTGAAGGATTTTGTAGAAGGGATCTCTGTCTACGCAAGAGTATCACCGGAACATAAGATCCGGATCGTGCGGGCTTGGCAGGATAAAGGAAATATCGTAGCCATGACTGGCGACGGCGTCAATGACGCCCCTGCTCTAAAGCAGGCCAATATCGGCGTCGCCATGGGAATCACCGGAAGTGAAGTATCAAAGGATGCTGCCGCGATGGTATTGACAGATGATAACTTTGCAACCATCGTAAAAGCGGTAGAGAACGGAAGAAATATCTATCAGAATATCAAGAATTCGATCCAGTTCCTTCTGTCAGGAAACTTTGGAGCAATCCTGGCGGTGCTCTACGCTTCCATCGCCGCGCTGCCGGTTCCGTTCGCGCCGGTGCACCTGCTGTTCATCAATCTTTTGACAGACAGCCTTCCGGCGATCGCGCTTGGGCTTGAGCCGCATACATCTGAGGTGATGAAAGAGAAGCCCCGCCCGATGAATGAATCCATTCTGACCAAGAATTATCTGCTCAGCATTGGTACTGAAGGATTGGTGATCGGGATCATGACGATGACAGCATTCATGATCGGCTACCGCGCCGGGGATGCGACGCTGGCCAGTACCATGGCGTTTGGAACACTGTGCACCAGTCGTCTGGTCCATGGATTCAACTGCAAATCAAATCACCCGGTGATATTTACAAAACGATTCTTCAATAATATTTATTTGATCGGCGCCTTTTTGCTGGGGCTTGCTCTGATCACAAGTGTGCTTATGATCCCGGCTCTGCGAGGGATATTTAAGGTTGCGCCGCTGTCGATGGAACAGCTGTTTACTATCTACGGCCTGGCCTTATTGAATCTGCCTGTGATCCAGCTTCTGAAATGGATCCGGACCAGAATCCAGAAGTAGCAGAAAGGGCAGGAGGTAATATGGAATTAAACAGGGAGACAATCAAAAAAATAAAGGGACTGATCGTATTTACTACCATTATCATTGTATGCCTGTGGAAGTATGAAAATGTTTTTGCTGTTCTGCGGTTTATTTTCCATGTGGTATTTCCCTTTGTTCTGGGTGGAGCGATCGCGTTTATCCTGAATGTTCCCATGAACTTTCTCGAGCGACATTTGTTCCGCCCGGAAAAAGTCGAAAAGTCGAAAGTTCTGCGGAAAGCCGCAAGACCGGTGAGTATGTTGCTGGTATTGATCATAGTGATCGGAATCGTGGCGCTGGTCATGTTTGTCCTGATCCCGCAGCTTGGCAGGACCTTTACTAATCTTGGTCAGAGTATACAGGCGTTTATCCCAAGGCTGCGGGAGTGGGCAGCGCCTCTGTTTCACGATAATAAGGATATCATGGAATGGGTGGATAATATAGAGTTTGACTGGAACCAGATCATGGATGCGGGGTTAAATTTTTTTAGAAACGGTGCCGGAAGTGTTTTGGATTCCACTATTGCGGCGGCAAGAAATATTGTAAGTGGGATCGCTACATTTTTCATTGCTTTTGTGTTTGCTGTTTACATTCTTCTCCAGAAGGAAAAACTGCAGAAGCAGGCGAAGATCGTTCTGTTCGCCTTTGTCAGAAAAGGAAGAGCGGAGGCGGCGCTGGAGGTGCTCTCCCTTACTTACCGGACATTTTCCAGCTTTTTGACAGGGCAGTGCGTGGAAGCGATCATCTTGGGCAGTATGTTTGTTCTTGCAATGACGGTTCTGCAGCTTCCCTATGCGCTTCTGATCGGTGTTGTGATCGCGTTTACCGCTCTGATCCCTATTTTTGGAGCTTTTATTGGCTGTGTTGTAGGAGCATTTCTGATTTTCATGGAAGATCCGATAAAAGCATTGATTTTTGTTGTTTTGTTTCTGGTACTCCAGCAGATAGAGGGCAATCTGATCTATCCCCATGTAGTTGGGAACTCTGTGGGCCTGCCTTCGATCTGGGTTCTGGCGGCGGTGAGCATTGGAGCCAGTCTTATGGGAATCGTTGGAATGTTGATCTTCATACCGATTGTGTCAGTGATCTACGCGCTATTCAGGGAAGTGGTGTATCTGAAGTTAAAACAGAGAAAGATAGATCCTGAAGAAATATAATAGGGACGCAGTCTTTTTATAAGGCTGCGTCCCTGACTTAAAATCAAGATTAATAATTTTCTGCTTTTCTCTCAAAGTATGCCTTTGGATGGGCACAGGCAGGACATACCTCTGGAGCCTCTTCGCCGATGTAGATATATCCGCAGTTGTTGCATTTCCAACCCAGAGGAGCCTCTCCCTTAAAAGTATTCCCGGCTTTGTAACTTTCCAGAAGCTTATTGTAGCGTTTCTCATGTGCGGCTTCTACCTCCGCGACACGCTCAAATTTAACAGCCAAATCTGCGAAGCCCTCTTCCCGTGCTTCCTCAGCCATGCGTTTGTACATCTCAGTCCACTCATAATTCTCACCAGCGGCCGCATCTGCCAGGTTCTCAGCAACATCTCCGATTCCATGGAACTCTTTAAACCACATTTTCGCGTGTTCCTTTTCCTGATTCGCGGTCTCTTCAAAAATATTGGCCATCTGAACATAGCCAGCTTTCCTTGCGGCAGAAGCGTAGAAGGTGTATTTATTGCGTGCCTGAGATTCCCCTGAGAAAGCTTCCATAAGATTTTTTTCTGTTTTGGTTCCTGCGTATTTTGACATACCAAATCCTCCTTTTAGAATTAAAATTGACAACCGCAAGCCAAGCCAGCTCGCAAGCCACGGGCTTTCTCGCTGTCGGCTGTCGCCGAATACTAAATTATATGATCAACACCTGTTACAAGTAAACTTGCACAGGTGTCGATCATAAATTTAGTGCTTGGCTTGTAGCTTAGCCAAAGTATCTCTTTAACAGGCCTTCGAAGGCTTTGCCGTGACGTGCTTCGTCTCTTGCCATCTCGTGAACGGTGTCATGGATCGCATCCAGGTTCGCGGCTTTCGCGCGTTTTGCAAGATCGAATTTGCCAGCGGTGGCGCCGTTCTCAGCATCTACTCTCATTTCAAGGTTCTTCTTGGTGCTGTCTGTTACAACTTCTCCAAGCAACTCCGCGAATTTGGCAGCGTGCTCTGCTTCCTCATAAGCAGCTTTCTCCCAGTACAGTCCGATCTCCGGATATCCTTCTCTGTGAGCGACTCTCGCCATAGCCAGGTACATTCCAACTTCAGAACACTCGCCTTCGAAGTTTGCTCTCAGGTCTGCAAGAATGTCTTCGCTGACACCCTGCGCTACACCTACAACGTGCTCAGCGGCCCACTCTCTGTCTCCTGTCTGCTCTTTGAACTTCTCAGCCGGCGCGTGACAGACTGGACATTCAGCCGGCGCGGCATCTCCTTCGTGAACATAACCACATACAGTACATACAAATTTTTTCATAGCTTGTCTCTCCTTTTCTTTTTGATTGTTATTATCAATTTTAATATTAGTAATTGTTACTGATATTAAAATAGCATACTTATTTACAAATGTCAATCGGTAATTTGAATTTTTTTGCTCTTTTTGTCTGCCATACATTCGGAACAAGTGCCATAGAAGAGCATCGTGTGCGAATCAATTCTGCCATTAAAATGTTTGTCTGCCAGTTTATCTATTTCTTCCATATAAGCAGAATCCAGTTTCAGGTCAAAAACTTTTCCGCAGGAAGTACAAACGACATGATAATGAGGA
>DXGF01000193.1 GCA_019114065.1 Candidatus Dorea gallistercoris | reverse complement strand
ACGATCAGGAGCGCCGCGGCCCCAAGTCCCGCTTTCAGCATAATCTGGGCAATATCATATTCCCCCGTATAAATAGCCGCTCCCATTCCGATCACATACATCCAGCAGCTTACCAACCCATAGACGATCACGCTGGCAGCCGTTGCTTTGACTGGTTCTTTGGCTTCTCTGGTATAGTCGCTGATAACGGGAAGCCAGGATAGGGGCATCGCCGCGGAAAGCTCCACTGCCGCTCCAAAAGTCATTGTTTCCGCCGCTGCCAGATCCGCGCCTCCACTCTCAAAGAAAATAATCTTGCTCAGAAGCAGTGTCAAAAGAAACAGGCCCGCCATCGCGATCAGATTGATCTTCCCAAGGTTTGTTACTCCTACCAGGATCCAGGCTACGATCAATAGGCCGATCACCAGACACCAGATCCACCGTCCAGTACCGGTCACCCCATCTGCCGCAAGAGCTCCGTCATAGATCATGATCCCGGTCCACCCCACTAACTGCAGAACATTTAGGGCACTGAACAGAAGGCTTCCCTTTTGCCCAAAACTCATTTTCACCGTCTCCATTGCGCTCTTCCCGGTTTCTCCGCCGATCAGCCCAGCCAGAAACATCAATGCGCAGCCGATCGCATGCCCCAGCAGGATCGCGCTTATACCCCTGCCAAATCCCAAGGGCGCAAGATAGGTCCCCGTCAGGATTTCCGCAATGGATACTGCCGCTCCAAACCAGATCAGGCCATTCTCAAACACAGAGGTCCGTTTTGCTTCCACATTACTCGCCTCCCTCAGCCTGTTCCATATATTTTCCCTTCAGATCAAATCCGTGATCCATAGGCCCGCTGCCTTTCCCCAGATCCAGCATAGCTCCCAGAGCCCCGGAAATATAATCTTTCGCTCTTTCCACAGACTCTTCCAAAGCAAACCCTTTCGCAAGGTTAGAAGCGATGGCGCTGGAAAGGGTACAGCCAGTACCGTGGGTATTGGGATTATCGATCCGTTTTCCCCGGAACCATTTGGCCGTTCCATCCCGAAACAGCAGGTCGTTGGCGTCATTTAACTGATGCCCGCCTTTCAATAACACGGCGCAGTGATAGGTTTCACTGATGATCTTCGCGGCCGTCTCCATATCTCCTTCCGACTTCACCGGAATCCCGGCGAGCACTTCCGCCTCCGGCACATTAGGGGTTAAGACCGCCGCCATAGGAAGCAGATATTCCTTCAGCGCCTGGACCGCCTCGTCACTGATCAGCTTTGCGCCGCTGGTAGCCACCATGACCGGGTCTACCACAATATTTTCTGCCTGGTACTGAGTCAGTTTTCCCGCGATCGCGCGGATCAAAGAGCCGGAAGATACCATTCCGATCTTAACTGCATCCGGACGGATATCTGTAAAAATATTGTCTAGCTGTTCTTCCAGAAATTCTGGCGTTACTTCCATGATTCCGGTTACGCCGGTGGTATTCTGGGCAGTCAGAGCGGTGATCGCGCTCATGGCATACACGCCATTGGCTATCATCGTCTTAATATCTGCCTGGATGCCGGCGCCTCCGCTGGAATCACTTCCAGCGATTGTTAATGCTGTTCTCATTCGTCATTCTCCCTTTCTTGTCTCATATTTTTGAACACAACATTATTTTGTCAAGCGACAGAAGGTGGTGCCCCCAATCCGCCGCCGGGCTGGTCTTTACAGCCCTTTTATTTTAAGACTGCCCACTTATAGAAAACAGTCCCAAAACCGTTTTTCATTTCTCAAGTCTGGCAGATAAAGGTCTGCCTGCCTTTTCAATTCCTCCTGGTCTTCCTCGCTGAAAGGATCATAGATCCCTACGGTGGGATATCCCGCCCTCTTGGCCGTCAAAAGCGCGTAGAGGGAATCTTCCATCACCGCCGTCTCTTTTACTTCTGTACCAAGCATGTTCCGGGCCATCTCATAGACCGCCGGCTCCGTCTTGCCTGCCCCAGCCTCCGTACAGGTGGCGATCCCCTGGAAATACTTCCTGATTCCCAGCCTTTGGAAGGCCTGTTCAATCTGGCTCTTCTCGCTGGAGGTGGCGACAGCGGCCTGGATTCCTTTCCGATCTAGCGCCTCCAGGAACTCTGACACGCCTGGTTTTAACTGAACTTCATACAGATAGAAATCATTTACCGTCTCCAGAATCCCTGCCGCGACCTCCTGGATCCCCAAAGAGATTGCATACGTCTCCTTCAGATACTGAGCCGCTTCCTGGACTGTCATGGCGAACAGCGTCCTTCCAAGTCTTGGTTCCGGTTCTCTGCCTTGCTTGCGCAGGTACCGTTCTCCTGCTTCCTCCCAAATCGCCATAGAGTCCAGCAGCACTCCGTCTGCGTCAAAGATCACGCCCCGGATCATGATTCCGCCCCCGGCGCTTCTGTCTCCTGCGCCTGCCGCTCCTTTTCTGATATTTCCACCATGCGCCTGGTCTCTTCCTTCAGATCCCTGGCCGCCCGCTCAATATCCCGCGCCCCGAATATGGCGCTGATCACGGCAACGCCGCAGATCCCGCTTCCCGCCAGTTCCATCACATTTTCCCTGTTGATGCCCCCGATAGCGATCACAGGGATCTTCACTGCCTGGCAGATTGCTTTCAGAGTCTCATGATCCACATCTGAGGCATCGGCCTTGGAACCTGTCGGGAAAACAGCCCCTACTCCCAGGTAATCTGCCCCATGCCGCTGGGCCAGCAGGGCCTGCTCTACCGTATCGGCGGAAACCCCGATGATCTTATCTTCTCCAAGTCGGGCTCTGACGTCTCCCGCCTCCATATCACTCTGCCCTACATGTACGCCGTCTGCGCCGCAGGCTTCCGCGATCTCCACATTATCGTTGATCACAAAGGGTACCCGATATTCCCGGCACAGTTTCTTAAGCTCCTTTGCTTCCTCCAGGAAGGTCTCTTCATCAAGTTCCTTTTCCCGAAGCTGGATAAAGGTAGCGCCGCCTTTCAGCGCTTTTTCCACCTGGCTGTACAGGCTCTCCCCATTCAGCCAGCTCCGGTCTGTCACTGCGTACAGCAGTAAATCTTTCTTATCGCACTTCATAGTCTGCTCCTTCATCTAAAATCTTGGCATCCATATTGTAAATTGCGTCAATGATCCGGTTCCGGTAAGTGGAATTGCCGTCTCCTTCCTGCATCCGTTCCCAGCCCATCTGTCCCGCAAGGCCCATGGCGCACACAGCCGCCGCGGCAGCCTCCAGCTTATGGTCTGGATTGGCCACCAGAAACGCGGTCATCATACCGGACAGCTGACAGCCTGTTCCTGTGATCTTGCCCATCTCCGGCCGGCCATTGCGGATCACATAGCAGGTCTCCCCATCGCTGACCAGATCGATAGCGCCGGTAATTGCTACGATCGTGCCTGCTTTCTTGGCAAAGTCTTTGGCAAAGGTCACCGCCTCATCCAGATTCTCTTCTGTCACCGCATCGGCCACATCGGCGTCCACGCCTTTGGTGGTGCCGCTTCCCTGGGCAAGGGTCTTGATCTCGGAAATATTTCCCCGGATCACATCAAACCGCAGAGTCTCCATCAACATCACCGCAGTATTGGTCCTCAGCGCGCTGGCTCCCGCTCCCACAGGATCCAGGAGAATCGGATGTCTCAGCTCATTTGCCTTCCTTCCGGCTCCAAACATCCCTTCAATACTGCGCACATTCAGCGTACCGATATTAATATTCAGCCCTCCACAGATACTGGTGATATCCTCCACATCCTGAGGCTCGTCCGACATGATAGGACTTCCGCCGCAGGCCAGCAGGATGT
The DNA here is from genome assembly GCA_019114065.1 of Candidatus Dorea gallistercoris. Classification (GTDB taxonomy): domain Bacteria; phylum Bacillota; class Clostridia; order Lachnospirales; family Lachnospiraceae; genus Massilistercora; species Massilistercora gallistercoris. The sequence continues at coordinate 3,003 of DXGF01000193.1, read as the reverse complement.
TGGCCACATCGTTGACTGTCACATAGTTGGTGATATTGTGCACCAATGGAACTTTGTCTCTTACATTCTGTAAATATACTCCTAACATTTTCTTTAAACCTCCTTCTTTTTAGCCGGATCAACTGAAAAGCGGATACACCAACTGCTGGCATATCCGCTGTCATCACACGTTATATCCCTACGTTGGCATTATCCAAATCAGGTTGCGGGTCAAGGCAACTCAGCCTACTCTCAGCCTGCTTTTGCAAGCTCCCCGTTTTTCATAATTTCTACACATTTTATTATACTACAGAAAGAAAGATTTGCAAGATGTAGTTTGGGTACACCCCAAAAGTGAATTTGGGACGTAGCATTTTTGCATTTTACTACGTCCCCTGTTAATATTTTCTCAATCTATCCCCGCTGTCATCGCTGGTCTTAGTGATCTTCTTAATCACCACATAATATCCTTCTCCGCCGTCAATCTCTACTTTTACCCGGTCTCCTTCTTTATGGCCCAGCACTGCCTTGCCGATGGGGGACTCGATGCTGATCAGCCCCTGCAGGGAATTCCCCCGCACGCTGGTGACCAGGCGGATGGTTTCTGTCTCATCCTCATCTTCAAAATATAGTTCTACCGTATTGTTGATCCCTACTTCGTCTTCCTTTGATTGATCAGATATGATCTTAGCTGTTTTTAACATCCTCTCTAAATAGCGGATGCGGCTTTCGTTCCGATTTTTATCCTGCTTTGCCGCCTTATATTCAAAATTCTCGCTCAAGTCTCCCTGGGCTCTGGCTTCTTTGACGGCTTCCAGCTCTTTCTTGCGCACTACCAGCTTCCGGTATTCAATCTCTTCCTTGATCTTTTCCACATCGCTTTGGGTCAATTGTTCTTTCACATGTATCATCCCTTTCTATCTTCTGCCGCTTCTCCACAATAGGAATGCTCCGATCAGGGTAAGACAGCACTGGGTCATCGGCGGCGAGATCCACACGCCTGTGATGCCCAACAGACGCGGCAGTACAAACGCCACCAGCAAAGCCAGCAGTGTTGGCTCTCCATAGATCAGCACATAAGCGGAAATATTCTTCTCCACCGCGTAGAAATAGGACGTGGTCACTCTTAAAAACGCCGCAAATATAAGTCCTATCGCAAAATACTGGATCACGTCCGCGTACATAACCTGTACTTCCCCGGATACTCCAAATACTCCCGCCAAAACATTTCTGCTAAAAATAATAGCACCAATACACAAAATTGTCACCCCTGCCGCCAAAGTATAGGCCATTGCCCGTACTTTCCGCACTTCTTTGGGGCTGTCACTTCCATAGTATCTTCCGATCAGCGGCTGGGCCCCGTCTCCGATTCCCTGGATCAAAAGCTGAGCCACACAGATCACATAGCTGACCACCGCATAACAGGAGACCGCCAGTTCCCCTCCATAGATGATAGCGCCCTTGTTAATGATCATGATCACAATATTAGGCGAAAGCGTCAGTCCAAAAGGAGACGCCGCGATCGTCACCAGATAACGGAGCACGCTTCCCTTTGGCGCAAATCGGGCATAGTGAAAAAGACCGACCTTTCTGACTAAGAAAACAATCCCCGGAACCAGCGTCACCATCTGCCCCATCAGCGTCGCCACAGCGGCTCCTTCTACTCCGTATCCAAACACTGATACAAACAGCCAATCAAATACAATATTGGTCACAAAACCGGCCACCATAGCCGCCATAGCCATGACGGCTCCGTCATAATTGCGGATCACCGGCACCATTCCGGTACTAAACACCTGGATTGCCGCCCCAGCCGCTATAATCCTGATATATCCTGCCGCATAGGTATAGATATCCCCGCTGGCTCCAAATAACCGCAAAATAGCAGGATAAGCAAAAAGAAGGCTCACCGTCAATAAAACCCCCGCGGCCAGAAGCAGTACAAAAGCGTTCCCAAGATACTGCTTCTCTGCCTCCTCGTCTCCCTTTCCTTTGTTGATCGCGATCTGGATCGCCCCGGCCATTCCAATACCTGTGCCGGCCGCCTGGATCAGCGACACCAGCGGATACGCCACATTGATCCCAGCCAATCCTGCGTCTCCCACATTTCTGCCCACGAAAAATCCGTCGACAATCGCGTAGACGCCAGTAAAGGCAAACGCGATCATAGACGGAAGCACATTTTTAAAAAATTCCCTTCTTACAGAATGCATGACTCTCGCTCCATTTCCTCCTGAAAATACTGACAGAGCAATCTGTTGATCCCAAGCAGTGTCTCCATATCCTTCTCTCCGATCTTTTGCAGGACCGACAATTCTGCCCGCTCCAGTTCCCGGATAACCTTATCCGCAAACTGCTGCCCTTTCTCTGTCACCCGGATCGTCTTATTCCTCTTATCGCTCTCCTTCTGCTGGAAACAGATATAACCCTTCTTTTCGTAATTTTTTAAAATGCTGTTCACAGTCTGCTTTGGCATGGACCATTCTTCACAGATCTCTTTCTGGCAGACCTTTCCCTTCCCGTAATAGATTGCGTACAGGACAAATAAAGAATCGTAAGTCATGCCCCGCTCCTTGGCCCATCTGGAATAAAGCGTATTGATGCTGTTCCACAAAGCATAATGCTCTCTTAACTGGCACTTAAATATTTCGCTCATTCCCATCATCCCTTTTCATTAGTCCGTATTCAGACTATATTAATATAAAATAATCCTCTGCTGTTGTCAAGTCTTTAAAAGCCCCAAAGCTATAAATTTAGTGAAATCGCACAAAGTAAAAGACGTATCACACAATGTGTTTCCACTTTACGTGACACGTCTTTTTCAGTAATATTCCAGGATTCCAGAAAAACTTTATCTATTCCTTTTCCAGTTCTTCATCCGGCAATCGTCGGATAAATTTCCCTGTAAAAGCAAATATAATATTCAGGAAGAAAGAAAACCAAAACGGAATCATATAAAAAGTATATTCAAAATTGTTTACGCCAAGAACAGATAGGCAAAGCGCGCCGCTCGCGGACCATGGG
>DXGF01000192.1 GCA_019114065.1 Candidatus Dorea gallistercoris | reverse complement strand
CTTGCCGCCGCGGAAGGATCCTCGTAGGCGTTAGAAATCCGCATCCCCGTCTCTACCTGCTTCCGGCTGGAATCCAGACCGCCTAAGGTGCTATACAGGTTATTCTGATAATTCCGCATGATCATATTCGTTGTGATTCTCATCTTACCTCAGCCTCCTATCTTCCTACGACTCCGGTGTTGTTGATCAAGGTATCTAATGCCTGGTCCAGCGTGGTCATCAATCTCGCTGCCGCACTGTAAGACTGTTGGTACCGCATCATATTCATCACTTCTTCATCCAGGGACACCCCGGATACAGACTCCTTGGAATCCGCGATCCGGTTCAGAACCGTATTGCGGTTGGCCAGAATGGAAGAAGTGGAGGAACGCTCCGTTGCCTGCGTATTCTGGAGATAATCATAAGCATCCAGGAAAGTCCCGCTGAATACCACATCCCCACCCGCTGTAGTGATCTCCTGAGGATCTGAGGAAAGAGCATTGATCATCCGCTGTACATTCTCATAAGCGGACTCACCGCCTCCGATGGTGGTAGTGATGGAAATCTCCCCACTCATCCACGCCTCTGAGATCCGGATATTCTCCGCCGTGAACGTGGCACTCCCGTCAGAAGTCTCAAACAGATTCTTGCGGGGTACGCTCCCATCATCGTTTAAGTCATTCAGAATGGTCGCGAACTCATTGACGAAGGAGTCAAAATAATCGCCGTAGAAGCTGACACCCTTGGTATCTGTGTCATTGAAGATGCCTGCTTTGTTCAGCATATCCACATAGCCCTTCAGTACACCTTCTCCTAGTTTATCTGTCACATCCGTGGCTGTCGTCTCTCCCGCGTTTGTAATCTCCACTTTTAGAGGCGGCATCCCGGCATCACTGGTGATGTTAACGATTCCCTTCTCATTATCATCAATCAGGACATAGGTATTGCCATCCGTATCCTGGAAGGTAATCTTCAAAGTCTCCACAATCGTATTGGCTCCCATATTCTGATTCTCATAAGTCACATCGATGGGAAGATAAGTAGCCAGTTCATCGATAAGACCATTTCGCTGATCCATCAGTTCCAGCGCCGGCTCTCCCAAGATCTGGCTGTTCTTGATGGACTGGTTCAATTCCAGGATGCTGTTCAGGTACCCCTCAATCTTCTGTCCCTCTGTGGTCTGAAGTTTCTCAACGTATTCTGATTTAATATCACTGATGTCGTTAGCCCTCTCATGAAACAGATTCAAAAGGGTCTCCATGGAGGAACGAACAAGGGTATCAAAAGTATCCTGACCCGCGGTATCCGGTCTTGCCAGGTTCTGTAACTGCGTGACTACGTTATTGAGCGCGTTCCGAATCGCGGTAGTGCTGGTCTCGTCAAACACTTCCCCTATTCTAGACAGAATCGTGTCCATCGCATCTACCGTTCCCACCTCAGCAAGCTGATTCCGATACTGGATATCCAGAAATGGATCCCGGATCTGGGATACACCAGTGGCCATGACCCCCTGCCCCACCTTCACAGTGTAGAGACTGTTCATCTGGCTGTGGCCCGCAGGGCTGACACTCTGCTGATCCAGTCTCTGTCTGGTATATCCAGTCGTATTGATATTAGACACATTCTGTCCCACAACATCCAATGCAGTCTGGCTCGCCGCCATAGCTAGCTGTGCTACCGAAAATCCTGCAAATGTAGAACGTACCATGGTATTTACCTCCTTACATATTCTCTCCTATCATTAGTCTGCTCTTCCTCTTTACAGAAGCTGGCTCAGGAAATGATCTGTCTCCGGTCCTTCCTGACTATCGCTCCCAACGGCCCGCTGGATCCTATGCAGATTCAGTCGGAGCAGCTTCATCGACTCTTCGTTCAGGCAATTGAAGTTCTGTATCGAAAACACCAGAGCATCAAATGCCGGCTGTATCTTACGCCGCTGTTCCGCATCCAGTCCGCTGATCACTTCCTTCAGGGTCTTCCCCGTCCAGCCGTTGGCCTCCAGGATCTCTTCCCGCTTCTTCTCAATCCCCCGCATCTGCAGGAGAAGTGCTTGTTCCTTGCGCATACAAGCTTCCACAAAGCTGACTTTATTCTCCTGGATTGCTTTTAGTTTCTCTTCTTCCAGCGGACGGTATTCATCCAGCAGACTGGTGATCTCTTTTAAAACTTCTGTCAGCTCTTCCATTCTCTTTCTCCTCCAAGTAACAGAATCCGGGCCGCAATCTCACGGGAATCCGGCTGATAAGATCCTTCTGCCACCGCGGCTTTCAGTTCCGCGATCCTGCCACTGCGGTCTTCTGGTGTCAGGACTTGCTTCTGTACGGCCTTGGCTGTCCTCTCTGAGAAAATCTTCTCCTCGATCTGTCTTGAAGAGGATGTAATCACCGCCTCGTCAAAGTTGCCTGCTGATTCCCTCACTTCTGCTGATTTCACGGCTGTGCCTCTGTCCTGGACAGTCTGTACGCTATATGTGTTCAAGAGGTTTTCTGTTCCTATCTTCATCCCATCTGCACCTCCTTTGCCTCACATCTCATGACATGATAAAGTTTCTTTCTACTTATATCTATCGTCAGGATTTCCAAATTATTAAGTCTGATTTCCTTCTTTCTCCTGTTTTTCCTGTTGTTTCCTCCGGAATCTCCTCTGGCGCAGGATGCGCACCCACCAGTAGAAGGGCAGCAGAAACGGCCATTTCTTCAGCTTCGGAAAGGAAGCGGCCATATAATCCAGAGACGGGAAAGTCCACTTTCTCTGCTTTTCCTTCTCCTCCTTCTCCAGGTCCCGGTAATAGTTGTCCGCCACCACTTTGACCAGGGGCAGGATCATCTCGTTGGCCTTCCTGGCTTCAGCTCCTTTGCTGAAGATATAGGTCCGCATGTCTTCCAGGAACTCCATATCTTCCTGGAAATACATCCGGCCAAACCAGCTTCCTGTCAGCTTGATCACATATTCTGAGAACAGGTCCAGCTTCAGGCTCTCCACTTCCTCCTGGATCTCTTTCCATTTCAGTCCCGGCCCTTCCTTGGAGAGGAACAGCCACAGGTCTACCATGTCCCGGATCTCCGCCAGCCCTCTGGCGTACTTCTCCGCCAGCCGGCAGAGCAGGTAGATGTACAGAGTCTCGCCGTTCAGATAGTGGATATAGTGCCTTCCCGTTTTTCTGGGGAGGATCCTGGGGAAATCCTGGAACCAGACTCTGGTCTCCTTGGCTGTAAAGGGAAGCTTCTCCCGGATCTCCACCTTTAGGTCCGGAATCTGGGTATAGACCCCTGTCTCCCTGCCTTCTTTGTCCTTCTCCGCCTCGAAGCCGATCCGCTCCAAGATCTTCCGCGCCTTGAAGACATGTTTCCGCTCCACCTGGATCTGCAGGGTCTCCGGCATCCGCATCTCCGGGCGGGGATAATACCCAAGGACCAGCATCTCTCCGAGAAATATACTGTGGATCTGGTCCTGCTCCAGCTCCTCTTCCAGCCGGACCCGCAGGGCCTCATATCTTTCCTGCTGACGCAGGGCTTCCCGATAACGGAGCTCAAATTTTTCCTTCCATATCCGGGCGTCACGCCCATCTTCCCACATGATCTTATAATAGACCAGATTCGAAACATGATGGTAATCCGACATCTTATAGAGCCACCCCCAGGCCGGATGTTCCGTGCCAAGAATGGGGTCCTGCTGGTTGACCGTACTGGCCACCAACTCAATCAGATAGGCTTCCTGCCTGCTGGTTCCGCTTCTTCCGCTCATCTAGCACCCTTCTTTCTTCTATGGCATCTGCTGCTCTGGTATTATAAACCGCATTCTTCTCATCCGCCACCAGGCATCCGGCGGACAATGTGACGACCCGCTTGCGCATGATGGACACCAGCTCCTGGTTATGGCTGGCCACCACCACCGTCACACCCTGCCGGTTCAGTTCATCCAGCAGGCACATGATGTCCCAGGAGGTGTCCGGGTCTAAGTTGGCGGTAGGCTCGTCCGCCACCAAGATGGACGGGCCGATGATCATCGCCCTGGCCAGCAGAGCTCTTGCCGCCTCGCCCATGGATGCCTGTCTGGGAAATGCCCTTGCCCGCTCGTAGACCCCCATCAGGCGCAGCATCTTCTCCACCCGCTTCTTTGCGCCTCGCCGAGACTGTTCTGTGGCGATCAGCGCCAGATCCACATTGTCAAACAGGGTCCGGTCTTCCAGAAGACCGAATTCTGGCTGCATGATCCCAATCTGCCTTCGAAAATAGGGAAGCTCCCGTTTGGAGAGGGCGGATATCTCTCTTCCGTTGACCCAGATCCTGCCGGACGTCAGTTTTTCCTGAGCGCTGACCAGTTTGAGAAAGGTGCTCTTCCCGGCGCCGCTGCGGCCGATCACGAACACGAACTCTCCTTTCCGGATATGGACAGAGACATTCTCAAGAGCGACCTCACCTCTTTTGAATATTTTGTTTACCTCTTCGAAAACGATTGCCTCCATATTTCTCCTCTCATGCGCAAAGAAACCGGAAAGCGCTCCACACGTTTCCCGGTCCTGTTTATTTGGAATAGAAGGATTTCTCTCCTGCCAGCCGCTTACTGATCTTTCGATCCAGTCCTGCCGTGCGCTCCAGAATCAGACGCCGGCTCTCAAACAGCCGCAGAATCCTCTTCTCCGTCTCTGTCATGTCAGGAACTTCCTGCCCTGTGGTAAGCTTCTGGAGCCGCTCCTTACCTTCTCCCGCGGCGTTCAGGACAAGCCTTCTTTCTCTAACGGCTTTGTCTACCTCAGCCATGGTCTGGCCTCGCATCTTAAGGACCATACCGATTGAAACCTGATCATCCCTGTCCATCGCCTCCGCCAGCTCTTTGGTCAGATCTTCAATCTCACCGCAGAGACTGTATTCTTTCTGTAGAAGCCGGATCAGCATTTCCTCCAGCTCATTGCGGCTCTTTTGGCTTTCTGTCATTGTGCCTCCTTCTTTTCCGCTTCTTCAAAGCTGTCCCGCAGTTCCTGTACCAAAGTCTTGACCTTCTCAATCCGTTCTCCCTTCCGGCCTGCCTTGATCCTGCCAAGTTCCACCAGGAAGAAATCATAGAACTGATATAGCTCATTGCTGATCGGATAATTGAAGTCCAGTGTGTCTTTCAGGTAGCGGATGATCTCCTGCGCCCGGGTCACCTGAGCTTCAAACTGATCATAGTCTTCTTTCTCAGCCAGCAACTCTGCCGCTCTCAGACGCTTCAGCAATTCGTCGTAGAGCAGCAACAGCAACTCGCCCTGCGTCATGGTCATAACGGTCTCTTCTTTATATCTCTGATATGGATTTCCATTCATCTTTTACTCGAATTCCTCTCTGGACCGCCGAATCCTAGTAACCCATCATAGAGGTCAGCCAGGTGCTCTGACTGTTCATCTGGGAAATCAGCAACTCCAACTGTGTAAATTGAGAAATATACCGATCCTGCTCGGTGGTAAGCTGAGTGGTCAGCCGGGAGATCTTGTCATCGATCTCGTTCATCTGATCCAGCAGGCTGTTGTCCAGCACACTGGTCACCGAGTGTTCCGATCCAGCTCTCTGAATCAAGATACCCTTCGTAGCTCCTGTAGTGGAAGCGTACTGGTCCATGATCGTCTTGATGTTGGTCATCAGACCTCCCTGGGTAGTGTTGCCGTCCGCATCAGTCTGAACTGTGGCTGTGAACAGCTGTCTTACAGATTCCGGATCCGCCTCCAGAGCCGCTTCCAGCTTGCTTTCATCGAGGACTAATTTCCCGTTGTCTGAGTAGTCTGTGGAGGTAGTGATCCCAATCTCTTCCAGCTGGCTTCGAAGACTTGTTGGAAGCGCGAAACGGAGCGCATTCGCCAGCCCTCTGATATCCGTATCCATGAACAGCAGACCCTTCTTGGCCTCTTCCTCCCACAACTTGATCTCATCTTCACTCATCTCCGCCTTCTGGCTGGAGGTCAGCGGCTGATAATCCCGGTCAGGCTTGGTGGACACCTCGTCATTGACCAGTTCCAGGATCTCATTAAAATCCTCCACCATGGTCCGGATGGCTTCGATCGTCTTCTCCGTATCCACCTTGGCTGAGAAAGTGACTGCCTCGGTGTCTTCAATCCGATTTCCATTTTCATCATAACCAAAGGTACCGTTTACGGTGATGTTCAGCCCGTCCATAGAGATGGTATTGGAATCCCGGATAATCTCTGTTACTTCATCACTGCCTGCGTACTTCACCGCAATGATTGCGTCTTTCCCTTCTTTCAAAGTATACCCGGTGCCAGCCCCAGTAGTATCTTTTGTTCCAAACAGGGCGTCCGCCACGTTGCCGGATACGACCACCTGGCCACTTGCTCCATTCTGATTAGCAGTCAGGACAAATCGGTCTGTATTCTTCTGATACGTCATGGTCACGCCCGCATCCGGGTCATTGTTGACCGCATCGATGATCTCCTGGATGGTGCTGTCCGCCGTGATCCCCTCGATCGTCTTCCCGTTGATCACCAAAACCGGATCTGTATTTCCATTAAAATTATTGATCAGTCCGGCCTCAGACAAGGAAGCCGACAGATTCAACCGGTTGGACTCTCCGTCCGCAATCCCAAGCAGAGAGTCTTCCCCTGTCAGGTTACCGGTGGAAGCAGTGATCGACAGTGTGGATGTGTCATCCGCCGCTCCTGGCACCACCGTTCCGTCCGCGCCCGTCTCAGGAAGGGTTGTGGAGAAGGAGAGGGTTCCTGTGCTGCCGTCCGCGGACGAAGTCAGATCCACTTTAATCCTTCCGTTTCCAAAGGCGCTGTTCAGTTCTTTCTGCAGATACTCTTGAAGGCCTGCCAGTGTCTCATTCTCCAGGTCTCCTGCGCCCGGCATCTCAATCCACTTAACGGTCCCATTGTACTCAAAGCTGATGGACTGGCCGGACAGCTGCGAGAGGATGCTCTTCTCCTGCATCGCCGTATTCTCTGCAGAAGCGGTCAGGGTCTGCCCCTTTCCAATCTCTGAGGCCCGGTCACTCAGACCACCAAAGCCAAGCACACTCAGGATATTTCCTGTCCCGCCGTCCAAGGTAATGGTATTGCCGGCGGCGTCTGTGTTCCTGATCTCCAGCAGCTTGCCGGTCGAATCTACTGACACATTCATCACATCGGCCAGGGTCTTCCCATCTCCCAAAGATACTTCTGCCAGGGATTTATTAATAGAGTCCGCCACGTCAGCCGCGGTATCGTAGGAGTAGCCGTCTCCTCTACCCAGCTTTACTGTGTAGCTGGTGTTGCCGTATTTCAGATAGATGCTCTGACCGCCGGCCACGTTTACCTTGGTAGTATCGTTTAAGTCCATAGACAGGCTTCCCAAGGTCAATGTCCGGTCCGACACGCTTGAGGTAGTCAGGCTTGCCTTCTGGGCAAGCTGCTTTACTCCCAGCACTGTCATCAAATCTGACGTCTGGGTAGAGCCAGTCACCGACACGTATTTGCTGTTGGTCCCGTTGACCGTTATATCTGTACGATTAAAAAGCGTGGATCCCAGCAGGTTGCTGGAAGACGTGTAAGAGGTATACTTCTGGGTGAAGTCATACATCTTATCCGTGATACTCCGGATCGCCTCCTGTACCCACTGTAATTTTGTCTTCTCCTGATTTGCCGCATCGATCTTTGCCTGCGTCCCTGAGGTCAGCTGCTCGATCAGCGTATCTCTGTCCAACCCACTGGCAAGTCCGCCGTAACCTCTGATCTCAGTTGTGGTTGTGGTGGATGAAAGTCCTCCGATTGAAGCCATACTAACATCTCCTTTTCTTTATAAGCATTTCAATTTACTATAAGTCAGCAAGATTCTTTTCTAGTATGATTATCGGCAGATTTTCCGTTTATTTAAGGTTTTTAAGTAAAAAATCATTCTGCTTCCGCCTTTTTATGATGAGGCGCCGCCTGCACGGCAATGCACGCTTTGGTCACTTCTACGGTAACTCTGCCGGCGTATTTCATAGTATAGAAATTCATCAAAGGAGAGATGGCGTTCTGGTTGATGACCACATACTTAGCCGGAAGTCCTGTCAGGGCCAGAGCGGTAACGTCAGCCAGACATCGCCTGCAACTGCACAAGTGGAACTGCTTGATGTATTCCGGCGCTCTCTGACGCACCAGCCGCTCCATCACATTGACCATGACGAAATCTTCCTCTTGGTCTTCTTCCTCCTCAATGGCTCCTCCTTTGTCCTCTTCCTTCGGGCTCTCTGTTTCCTCTCGGGTGTCCCCTTTCTGGATTTCCCGCTCCAGCAGTTCTTCTTCTCCGGGCTGATCCTCTGCTCCGGTCTTAGCCTGTGCCGCCGCTTTTTCCTCTTCCTCCCAGGCATGATGCAGTTCTTCTTCCAGATGTTCCCGAATGGTCTCCGCTACCCGGGCACCGCCATCACGCACCACTGAGACTTTCGATGGGGTTTCTATCGAGGAATCCGCCTGCTCCGAAGTCTTCTCCACCAGGGTCTCTGGCTCTTCCTCTTTCTTCTTGACTCCCGATGAGAGGAGGTTTAATACGTGGTCTGTTTTGTTTGTCCTTTTACTCATAACTGATTATCCGCCTTTTTCTGCCTGTGTGCTACTGTCCGATCCGCTCTATAACTTCCTGGATGAACATCTGATAGTCTTTCGCCGGATTGGAGCGGGGGGCGTAAGTGAAGATGTCTGCTCCATGAGCCGGAGCCTCCGCCGCCGCCACGCCGGTACGGATCTTGGTCTGAAATAGAGAGGTCTGAGTCTGGGCTGCTGCGGTACCTGCCATCTCCAGCACATCCGCCGACAGCCGGAGCCTCTTGTTAAATTTCGTCAGCAGGATCCCCAGCACATTCAGATAGGGATTCACCGATTCCCTGACCGCTTCCACCGTCTCCTGGAGCTGGATCAGCCCAACCAGACTCAGGATCTCTGCAGCCATGGGGATGATCAGATAATCAGAAGCCGCGTACGCGTTCAGGGTCAGGATGTTCAGGGAAGGGGGGGTATCAATAATGACAAAATCATACTCCTTTCCCACCTCCGCCAGATTATCTTTTAGAAGGGTCACCCGGTTCTGGTTCTGGAATTCTATCTCTGCTTCACTCAGCAGGATATTGGACGGGATCACATCGCACCCGTCCGTGTGATGCACTGCTTCCCGCAGCGGAGTCTGGTTCCGGAACACATCATAGATTGTCAGGGAATCATCGATGTCCAGCCCCAAGCTGAATCCTAAGTTCCCCTGAGGGTCCAGGTCCACGGCAAGCACCCTTCTGCCATCGCGGACCAGACCCGCGGCCAGGGCTGCCGCCGTGGTAGTCTTCCCCACACCGCCTTTCTGATTTGTCAATACGATCGTTACCGCCACATTCTACCTCTCTTTCTATCTGGAACTGGAATATCCCCAGCTATTGCAGGACATCTTCCAGCTTTTCTTTCTGTTCTTTTTCCAATTTAAACGGATTCTCTTCTCCTGGCCGTGCGTATTCACCTGTCAGGCTGTCCCAGATCGAGCTTACTTCTTCCACACAGTTGATATAAATCTGTGACAGCTGTGTCGTCTGGATACCCAGCTCCGCCGCAAGCTGCTGGCACTGCTTCCAGTCTGCTTTCTCATAGCAGATCACAAGCCTGAGGAGTCTGCCCGCCTCTCCCTCACCGCTGATCAGAGCGGTCTTGATCTCTGTGCTGACAGGAATCTCTGTCAGAATCTCTTCCAGACTGGCATCTACCATATACTCCAGTGTGGAGAACATGCCCATCATATATGCCTCAGAAGGTGTGATGGATTTGATCTGTGTGCATTGAATCAGTTCTTCCGCAAACTTTGCCCGCAGGAAAGAAAGTCGAAGGATCTCATCGGAGCCTTCACTCTCATCTTCTCTTAAGCTGAGCATATAAATCCACTGTCGGAGCTGCCGAATCCCCATGGTCATGATTGCCTGCTGGATGGACGCGGTTCTTCTGCGCAGGGCAAAGTAAGCGGAGTTGACCAGTTTTAAGATGGCATAACTTAGGCCCGCGTCCCGGCTGATGATCTCTTCGATCTCTGTCATGTCCGGTTCTTCTTTGGATACCGCCACCACTAACTGGAAAAAGTTTCCCTGAAGATAGTTGATTTTCTCTGCTTTCACATACAAGGTCTCCGCAATGTAATTTCCTTCGATATAGTCCGCCTTAAGTTCCAGAGCCTTCTCATACAGCTCTTTGGTGTCTACCCCCGTCAGGATGCACTTTTTGTCAAATCCCCGGGTCATATGGATGATATTTTCAATGGATGTTTGTTCCTTGGCGGTGAACTCCTCTTTCATCTTCAGACGCACATAGTCCGCGTACTCCAACATACTGAAATATTTCGGGGAGAACTGGAAATCGTTGATGGCGAATCGATATCCTTCCTTGTGGTATTTCTCAATGATCGGCATAGCCAAAGGATGGATGATCAGATTGTCTCCTATCTGGATAACTACTTTATCCTTCTGAAAGATCTTAGGCGTGTTCCTCAGTAAAAGAGACGGAGTAAAGGTCAGGAATATCTGTTTGTCCTTGAAGATCTTTCCACTGTTATTCATAAGAAAACTGGAAATCGTATCTGCCGCCGTGTTTTGATTCTCCCCGTATAGATTTTCCCCACCCTGCTCAAACAGAAGTTCATATCCCAGAATCGTATCCGTATCCGTCGCCTTAATTGCCTGTCTTACTACAAATGGTTTCATCCTTTCTTCCTCCTCTCAATCAGCCCATCCATAACAGAGACCAGATGTCCGATCTCCGGTTTGGAAAGCTGTTCATCTGCCCCCAGTTCTTTCCCTTTCCGTTCCATCTCCTCATTGATCAGAGAAGAGAAGATGATCAGTGGTATGTGTTTTAATTTCTCGTCTGTCTTCACCAGCTTGGTCAGATGATGTCCGTCCATCTGGGGCATCTCGATATCGGTGATGATCAGTGAAGCCTTTTTATCCAGATCAGAGTCCTGCCGGATGGACTGCAGATAATCCCAGGCCTCCTGACCGTTATTGAATTTCTTGATGTTACAGTAGCCTGCCTTATTGAGAGACTGTTCCACCAGCCGGGACAACAGCACGGAGTCCTCCGCGAAGATGATGCTTTCTTCCTTTCTCATCCCCTCCGGCGCCTGTTTCACTTCATCTGTCTGGATGCTGGTCTCCGGCGCGATCTCCGCCACGATCTTCTCAAAGTCCAAGATGGTCACAAGATCGGCCCCGCACTGGGCGATGCCCGTGGCAATCCCTTCTTCTTTCCCGCTATTCAACGTCTTGTCAGGCTTGCGGATATCCGCCCAGGAGATTCTGCGAATCCCTACTACCGTATGGACACGGAACGCAATGTTGGTCTGATTGAAATTCGTAATGATAAAGAGATCCTTCTCTGATGGTTCCGTCTTCTTCCTGGTCAGATAATAGGGCAGGTCCACCACTGTAAGCATGATATCCCTCGGCTTAAAGATTCCTTCCACCGCCGGGTCCGAATGGGGGATTGGCTTTACCTTATCTGACATCATAATCTCTTTTACTTTTGCCACGTTAATCCCATACAGCTCTCCATAGATGGTGAATTCCATGATCTCAATTTCATTTGTCCCTGATTCCAGTAAAATCGATGTTTCCGACATTCCCTTTCCTCCCTTTTCTGTTTCTTTACAGTATCAGTTCGTTCCGCCCCATTGTCCGGATCTTTACGACTCCTGTACTCACATCCATCAGCATGGTCCTGGCATAATTCTTCCCCAGGTCTTCTCCCTGAATCTGGATATGCTCTGCCATCAGCTGCTCCTTCACACTCTCAATATTACGCTCACCGATATTTCCGACCGGTCCCGTCATCTGGAACATCTGGGCGCCTCCTGCGATCTTGCAGACGTATCTGCGCTTGACACCGCCAAAGGCCGCCATCTTTCGCAACATCTCTCCCACGCCGGAGTCCGCGAATTTGAATGGGGTCTGCTTAGCCTGATCCGGTGTGGCTGCCTTTGGGAGCATAATGTGGAGCAGTCCCCCCAGCTTGATCACCGGATCATACAGTGCGATCCCAACACAGGAACCGAGGGCATAAGTGATCAGCGTCCCTTCCTGGCGAAGAACTTTCATGTCACCAATCCCGATCTTAGTTTCCCCCTTCATAAGCCGCCCCCAGTTTCTTCATCATTTTATTCAGAGATTCGATATCCGGCATCATCAGGATCGTGCTGTTTAACTTCCTGTTATCCACCAGAAGCTGTCCGTCGATCAGGAGTAATTTGTCTGTCACATAGCCGAATTCCGCCATCGGCACACTCAAGATCCCTCCCAACATGTTGACCGCCACAGAGGGCACACTCAGTTCGATCGTAATGCCGGACAGGGTGGAAACCGCATTGGCATAAGAAGAAATAATGATATTTCCCACCTCTGTCAGCGCCGAAATCTCCATCTCTGTCAGCGATTCATAATCCTCTACTTCCTGGCCCATCATTGTCCTTAAGACCTCATTGATGAAATCCAGCCGAAGCAGGAAGAGCATGATCCCCTCCATCTCCCCAGACATGCGGGTCAGTACTGCGGCAATCCCTTCTTCCGGGTCGCCCAGCTTGTCTATCGTGTCATTGTATCCAAGTATATTAATTTCAGGGATGGTCATCCGTACCTGCTGTCCCAGCATGGACGCCAGGGAGGTGGCCGCCGATCCGGTGCCGATACTGGCAATCTCCCGGATCACATCCATCTCCGCATCTCCCATAGCTTCGTATCCTTTTATCTCCATCTTCTTATCCCCCACTCATCAGCCTCTTAGCCCGTTGATCGTCTGCTCTACCTCGTCCGATGTCTGTACCATCCGGAGCATGTAGGAGTAAGCCCGAGATGAAATGATGACCTTGGACATCTCATCCGCCATATCCACATTGGAACTCTCCAGGCATCCAGGGACCAGCGTGGCATCTGCAGCGATCATGACAGCGCCGTTCTTGGTGGTAGGTACAAAACTGTTATTCCCCACGCTCGCCATCCCATTGGTATGGACGAAATCAAAAATCCCCGGCGTGGAGACAAGTTCTCCGTTGATATAGCGAATCGGATTGCGCCCCGCGTCCAGCACCAGCCTTCCCTGGGCATCTACCAGGTAGAACCCATCCTGTCTCTGAGAAAGGGCAAAGTTTCCGTTTCGTGTGTAAGTGATTGAATTATCCGCAGGATCCTGGATCATGAAGAATCCTCGTCCCTGGATGGCGTAGTCAAACCTATCGCCAGTGTTGATGAACGTGCCGCCGGTAAAATCCGTGTCTGTCCTCTGTACCAGCGCTCCCGTCCCTGATTTGATTCGGGTATCTGTCTCTCTTCGGTCCTGCATGTTAAAATACATCAGGTCCAGGAAAGAGCCTGTCTTCGTCTTATATCCATTTGTGTTCACATTGGCGATATTGTTGGAAAGAATATCCATATGGGCCTGCTGTGTCATGGCGCCCCGTACCGCGGTATAAAACGATGTATCCATACTTGCTTCCTCCTCTGTTATTTTCTAATTTATCTTCTGTCTGTTAAGCGGTTGGGTCCACTCTTGAAAGCAGTCGTGTCGTCAGGTCATCATAGATCTTCATAACCTGAGCAGAGCTCTGCAACGCCCTCTGGCTGGCCATCATACGGGTCATCTGGTCAATAGGATCCGCGTTGGAATTCTCCAGCACTCCCCACTCAATGTCCACATTTGCCTGAATCGCGTTGGCATCGGTGGTAAATACATTACCTGCAGTTTTGTTCAGCTGTCCATAGTCCTGGAAGTCTACCACCATAAGCTGTCCCAGGTAGGCGCCGTCTTCTGTAAAGAGCCTTCCCTGGCGGTCAGCCTCTATCCGGTCAGTACCCAGATAAATCGGCCCATTGGTACCCAGGACTCTTCCTACAGTCCCGAGATAGAGGTACCCTTGTTCATCCAGCGTGAAATTCCCGTCCCTGGTGTACACGGTTCCGTTATCCGTCTGGATACAGAAGAACCCGTTGCCTGCCAGAGCGAAATCCAGCGTACTGGACGTGTTCACAAAAGTTCCCTGGGTATAATCGGTGGTCACATCGGCTCCACCGGTGATCATGGGCTTACTCCCGATCGCGGTCCGGTCGGACTTGTTCTTATTGCCGGTCCTTAAGATCAGTTCATCCCGGAATTCAGAGATGATGAACCTGTCTGATTTGAAACCGGGTGTCGTGGCATTTGCCATGTTGTTGCTGATCACATTCAGATTCCTGGTCTGTGTCAGCACTCCTGAAGTCAGTGTGTAAAATCCCTGAAACATATTCACGTCATCCTTTCCTTTTACGTAATCTGGAACTCTTTCTCTATATATTCTTTGAGCTTTCGGATTGCTCCCGCATGGAGCTGTGAAATCCTGGGCTCGCTTACATTCATGACTTGGGCGATCTCTCTCATATTTAATTCTTCGACATAATAGAGGGAAATAATAATCTTCTCTTTCTCTTTTAGCTGGTCGATCCCCTTCTCCAGGGTATCCATCAGTTCCTTCCTCAGATAGGTCTCCTCCGGCTGTTCTTCACTTCCCGCCGCCGGAGTCTGAGGCGTCCGGTTCTTTTCCTGGGCCTCCTCCAGAATCATGTCCAGGGAGATGATAGACAGAAGATTATTCTTCCCCAGAATCTCCTGGTACTTGGAATAGGGCATCTGGAGATGCTCCGCCACCATTCGGGAGTCTGGAACTTTCCCGTTCCGGATCGTCAATTCAGAGACGGCGCTCTCAATCAATTTCATGTTCTTGCGTACATTTCTGGAGCCCCATTCCTGCTTCCTGGCGATGTCGATGATCATTCCACGCATACGGCGGGAAAGATATGTCTCAAATTTGGCATTTTTGGAACTGTCATATTTGTCCAGCAGACTCATCAGCACGATCACTCCTTCCTGAACAATGTCTTCTACCTGCGTAAAGCTCAGATACACGTCTCGCATCTGGATGGCAATCGTTTTCACCACATACATATAGCGCATGGTAAGCTCTTGTTTTATTTCCAGGTCCTTAGTCCTGGCATATTCTTCCAGAAGCTCTTCATTCGTTTTGTTCTGATATGGATTCTCACAATGGCTCATCTTGTTCCTTCTTCCTTACATCTGGCAGGCTCACTAAGGCTTGATATTTCCGATCACCTGAATCTGGATATCATTCGTGATTTCCTGGAAAGACAGTACGTTCAGGTTCGGATACAAAGGCTCTAACAGCTGATATACATACACCCGGAGCACCTGGCTGGTCAAAAGTACCGGCTCTCTGGAGAGTTCTACGAATTTCTTCATCTCTTCTCCAAGCTGAGTGATCATGTGTTGCACAACATCAGGCTGCAGGGAAATTTGCACGCCGGACTCTCCTTTGACCAAGTTCTCTACCATCATCCGCTCCAGCTCCGCATCCAGGGTGAGTACATTCATCTGCCCGTCCTGGCAGAACTCTCTGGTAATGGTTCGCTTAAGCGCGCCGCGCACATGTTCTACTGTAGCGTTCAGATCGCTTCCAGCAGCCGCGCTGTCTGCCGTCACTTCCAGAATCGTCTCCAGATCCTTGATCGGGATTCCTTCTTTCAGCAGACTTCCCAGCACCTTCTGCAGAGTACTGTAGGACACGATGGCCGGCACACTGTCCTGGGCAAGCTCCGGCGCCGTCTTCTTCAAACTCTCCACCAGCTGTACAGTCTCCTGCCGGTTCAGCAGTTCCCAGGCATGTCTGCGAATCGTCTCTGACAAATGGGTCACCATCACGGACAATGGGTCAATGACGGTATAGCCATAAATCTCCGCCATCTCTTTGTTTTCAGGCAGAATCCATTTGCTGGGGATACCATAAGCCGGCTCTACAGTCTCGATGCCGTCGATCTCACCGGAAGGATTAGCCGGCTCCAGCGCTAGATAGTAATCTACCAGCACTTCACCTCTGGCCACCTCTTCGCCCTTGATCTTGATCCGGTACTGGTTCGTGTTCAGCGCGGAACTGTCACGAAGCCTGATGGAGGGAACCACAAGGCCCATCTCCTGGGCAAACTGCCGACGGAAGATCACGATACGGTTCATCATCTTTCCCCCGCTGGACTCATCCACCAATGGAATCAGGCTGTATCCAAATTCCATCTCGATGGGCTCTACGCCGATCAGAGAGTAGACGTTGTTGATATCTTTGTAGTAGTCCTCCGGTGAAGGCTCCGTCTCTGTCGTCTGAGCTTGTGTCGGCAGGAGCGCCGCCGCTGCCGCTTCGCGCATCTTGCGGCTCAGACGGAATCCTACGATCACCAAGGCAGCTCCCAGGATCAAAAGCTGGGGCCTTGGCATTCCCGGTACCAAAACCAGCACGAAGAGGACCAGACCGGCGATAATAAAGGCTCTTGGCTGTGCCAGGAACTGTTTAGATACGTCTTCGTTCAAGCTTCCCTCTGATACGGATCTGGTCACAATCATACCAGTAGCTGTGGAGATCAAAAGAGCCGGAATCTGGGATACCAAACCGTCACCAATAGTGGCGATAGCATACACAGACAGCACTTCGGTAAAGGACATTCCCCCTTGGAGGATCCCGATAGCGGAACCGCCGATTAAGTTGACCACTGTGATCAAAAGGGACATAATAGCGTCCCCTTTGACAATCTTGGTAGCACCGTCCATGGCGCCGTAGAAGTCTGCCTCTCGCTGGATATCGGAACGGCGCTTTCTTGCCTGTTCTTCTGTAATAAGACCGGAACTTAAGTCCGCATCCACCGCCATCTGCTTCCCAGGCATAGCGTCCAGTGTAAATCTGGCCGCCACCTCCGCCACTCTCTCCGCGCCTTTGGTGATGACGATAAATTGCACCAAAAGGATGATAATGAAGATAATGAAGCCGACAACCGGATTACCCTGGAGTACAAATTCTCCAAAAGACTGAATCACTTGACCGGCCTGTCCTTGGTTCATCAGGATATTTCTGGTGGAAGATACATTGATCCCCAGACGGAACAGCGTGGTGACCAAAAGCAGGGACGGAAAGATCGAGAACTCCAGCGGAGTCCTGATGTTCATACTGATCAGCAGGATGATCATAGCCACCGACATATTTATAATGATCATGACGTCCAGCAGGACTGGACTTAATGGGATAATCAGCAGCAACACGATCGTGATCACAAAGAGTGAGACTGCATTGTTCAGTAATCTTTTCATAATCTACTCCATCTTGTTCTTCAATCTGTACACATATACAAGGATCTCGGCCACCGCGCCGTAGTATTCTCTTGGTATCTCCTGGCCGATCTCTGTCTCGGCATAAATCCCCCGGGCCAATTCTCTGTTCTCGATCACGGCCACATCATTCTCCTCACCTACGCGTACGATACGCAGCGCCAAGGAATCCTGCCCTCTGGCGATCACGATGGGAGCCGCGTCTCTGTCAATATCGTATTTCAGCGCTACCGCAAAGTGAGTTGGATTACGGATGATCACATCTGCCCCCGGCACTGCCTGCATCATCCGAGATCTTGCCCGCTGTCTCTGCAGATTCCGGATTCTTCCTTTGATCTCAGGATTTCCTTCTGTCTGCTTTAGTTCCTCCTTGACTTCCTGTTTGGACATCTTGATCTGGCGCTCATACTCCCACCACTGATACAGATAGTCAAAGGCAGCGATCACAACGAATACCAGTACCACCTTGAGCACCATATCCAGCGCCATACTCAGCATAAAAGCCGTAGATACCGTCAGGTCCATGTCCATGGTCCGTACCACGGCGACAAAGTCATCCCTGAGCACCACATACAAAATGACGGCCAGCACCGCGACTTTGATCAGGTTCTTCAAAAGCTCTACCACATTTTTCAGAGAGAACATCCTGCGGATCCCGTTGAGCGGGCTGATATTCCGCAGTTTTGGCGCAAATTTCTTGCTTGTGAACAGAAACCTGGTCTGAGCCCCGGTAGCAATGATGGACAGCCCTACGCTGATCAGCATGATGGGCAGCGCCGCGGTAAGAAACGCTTCCAGAAAGGAGGGTACGATGGCCTCAAACTGCTCTTCGGTGGAAGCTGTGGCGCCTCCTCCCACCACCAGCAAGTGCTCCATGAAGTCCCTGGAAGCCTGGTAGATCCCGGGAAACAAAAGCTTCAGCGAGTAGAACGTGCCAAATACACTCACCACGCTCACCACGTCCATACTGAAGAATATATTTCCTTCTTTTCGCTCGTCCCGCCGTTTTTTCGGCGTGGCTTTTTCTGTCTTTGAATCTGCCGGCACTGTCTCTCACTCCTTTGCCTGCTGCTCCTGCAGCCGTCTTTCTGTCCGATTTAGCCGTTATCCGGCCAGAAGCCGTATCATCCCCTGCATCTCATTGATCATCTGGGAGATCAGTCCTCCCAGATATTCTCCGATGGGAGAAATCAGAAGAAGCAGGACCAGGACGCCGACTGCCATCTTTATCTCAATATTCAGAACAAACAAATTGACCTGCGGAATGATTTTGATCAGGATCCCTACGGCGATCTCCGCCAGGAACTCAATGGCGATGACCGGGAACGCCAGTTTCATAGCCAGCACCGCGCATTCTGTGAACAGCGTGACCAGAGCATCCGCCTGAAGCTGTCCGATCACGACCGCCCCGTAGGGCACCACTTCCGCGGATGTCATAAGGATCTGGATCAGAGCCAGATGACCGTCTACCGCGAAGAACAGGAGCAAAAAATAAATCTCCAAAAGCTGCCCGCTCAAGGCGATCTGAACACCGTTCTGAGGATCGTAAACGGTAGCCATGGACAATCCCATCTGGAAATCGATCACGGATCCGGCTCCTGTCACCACATAATCAAAAAGCTGGAGAATGAATCCCAAAAGGTAGCCGCAGGCGAATTCCACCAGCAGCATCAGCCCAAACTCCAGGGACGAAAGTGTCTCCGGAAGAGCAGTCGTATCTCCACTCTCCACAGAGTAGATCAGCGCCGTCAGCACCAGCGCCAGCCCCGTCCGAAAAAGCGCCGGCATATTTCGCCGTCCCAGCACCGGATTGAGCAGGATGAATCCTGACATCCGCATCAAGACCAGACAGAAAAGTATGAATCCCGGACTTCCAGCAATCAGCATCTGTCTCCTCCTAACCGATGATCAGGCGGAAGATCCGCTCCGTCAGGTCCTGCAGCCGTTCCAACATAGACCCTCCGGTCATGACCAGGATACAGCCGATCACCAAAAGCTTGGGCAGAAACGTCAGGGTCTGCTCATGGATCTGAGTGGCAGCCTGGAGAATGGAGATGACCACTCCCACAGCCATGCTGATGACCAGAACCGGCCCCCCCAGCTGGATCGCCAGGATGAATATCTGGTACATCAAATCATTGATTTCACCTGTCGTCAGCATATTCTTCCTTCCTTTCGCTAATAGTTAAAACTCTGTACAATGGAGGAAAACAAAAGTTCCCAGCCATTTACCGTCACAAACAGCAGCAATTTAAAAGGCAGCGAGATCGTCGCCGGCGGCAGCATGATCATTCCCATAGACATCAGCACGCTGGCCACGATGATATCGATCAGCAGGAACGGCAGGAAGATCAGAAATCCTGCCATGAAGCCCCGCTCCAGCTCGCTGGTCATAAAGGACGGAATCACCACCGTCATCGGGATCTCCTGCACATCCTCCGGCCGCTCCATCCCCGCGAAATCCAGATACATATCCAGGGTCTCCACCTCTGTCTGCCGCAGCATGAATTCTTTCATCGGTACTGTGGCGGCGTCCAGAGCTTCCTCCTGGGTGAGCGTTCCTTCTCTGTAGGGCTGGTAGGCAGTCTCATTGATATCTGAGATGACAGGGTTCATGATAAACAGGGTCAGGAACAGGGCGATCCCCACCAGCACCATATTGGGCGGTGTCTGCTGGATGCCAAGCGCGTTCCTGGTAAAGGAAAGGATGATCAAGATCCTGGTGAAAGAGGTCATCATAATCAGGATTGATGGAAGAAGCATGATGATCGTCATGAGGATCAAAATGTCCAGCGTTGGAACACCATTCCCATTTATGTTGATCAAAGGATTAGTTCCCATGGTTTTTCCTGCCTCCTATTTTCTGGATCAGCTCTTTGAAATCCACATTCCCCAGTGGTGAATCCATCTGGGGGGTGATAGTCTCCAGATCTTCTTCCCTCAGCGTGGCCAATAGTGTGATCCCCGAGGACGCTACACCTGCCATATAGATACTATCCCCGACCCGGACCAAGATGATAGACTTGTCCTGACTGACCGGAATCCTGTCGATGACCTTCATGTATCGGGACTGGACGCCGAGACGCCCGCCTCCGGCAATCTTTCTAGTAAACCACCAGGCCGCAAATAGGACCGCGATCACTACCGCCAGTGTCCCCACTGCTGTAAATATTCCTTCTATCATTTTGCCTTCTATGCCTCCACGGCCACATCTTCCTCCAGGATTTCTGTGATCCGGATGGCAAAATTGTCATCCACAACCACCACATCTCCCTTGGCGATGCACTCTCCGTTTACATACAGATCTACCGGCTCTCCCGCAATCCGATCCAATACCACCAGAGATCCTTTGCTCAGTTCCAGGATATCTTTGACCAGCTTCTTGGTCCTGCCAATCTCCACAGACAGTTCCAGGGGGACATTCATGAGCAGATCCAGGTTCGCATCCGGATCTTCCACGTGATCTTCCCCTGCCAGTGACGGCGCCGGCGCTTTCTTCACGGAGATACGTCTCTCCGTCTGAGCGTTCTGCATCTGCATCATCTGCTGCTGCATCTGCATCATCTGCTGCTGCATCATCTGCATGGTCTGTTCCATCACACCAAGACCTGCTGTCGGCTGTACTTGTGCCACTTGTCCCGATATCGGCTGTCCTGACGGCATTTGTGCCGGTGCCGGCTGTCCTGACGACTGAGCTGTACTTTCCTGAGCCGTGGCCTGAGACTGGGGCTTTACTGTCTCCTGGAATGTGGAAGCTGTTGTTCCCTGAACCGGAGTTTCCTGAACGGCGTCCGCCTGCTTTTCTTCCTCTGTGTGCTTCTCCTTCGGCTTCTCCTCTTCCGCATCTGGCAGTCCATCAGTAAAGAACCCTTTCACCAGATCTTTGGCCAGCTCGATCGGCATCAGATTGAGGAATTCGCTCTCCATCTTGTCTCCGATGCTCAGGGAAAATCGGATGACCACCATTGCTTCTTCGTCTGTAAAATATTTTTCTTTGAATGCTTCCT